>NZ_CP029458.1:656062-984093 GCF_003614235.1 Clostridium novyi
AAATATCTGGACTGAAATATTTATAACACTCACTACATCCTAAAAGTCCTTTTTTCTTAAACTCTCTATAAGATGATCCACAATTTTCACACTTTATCTCAGCAATTCTATTATTTTTAGAGGTATCATTTACATAATCCATTAAACTTCCTAGAATATTTTGAAATGAAAATGGAGTCATAATATCCACATCTGAAGCTAAATTAAATTCTTTACTATTTCCAGCACACTTAGAACATAGATTAACTTCCTTTTTAACACCATTTACTATCCTTGTTATATGAATAGTAGCTTCATTTTCTTTGCATAATTCACAAAGCATTAAACCACCCCTTTTGCCTTATTAACTTTTAAAACCACCTATATTTTATTTTACCACTTATTTGGGATTTTATAACAATATTATTTTTATCATGGACTTTAATATTTCTGCTCTAACTATATTTCTTTGTTCTACTGGAATAATTAAATTTCTATCATTTATGGCTACCTTCATTATATTTGATTCTCTTTCTGTTATAATATTTCGTTCTTGTAATCCCTCAATAATTTTATATGCTATTTCATATGTTATGCTATTTCCTATTTTTTCTTCAAATAACTTTCTTAAAGCTTCATTTTTTTCATACTCCATTCGTTTTATTCTTATACATCCCCCACCACCTCTTCTACTTTCAACATAATATCCATTATCTGTAGAAAATCTAGTGGTTAATACATAACTAATTTGTGATGGAGCACATTTAAACTGGTTTGCTAAATCATTTCTCCCTATTTCAAGTTCCCTTGTTTCACTTTCATTTAACATACTTTTTATAAATTCTTCTATTATATCTGATAATCTAGCCATGGAACCACCTCTTATAGACTTTGTCTTTCTTTGACCTTTATTTTATGATATTATTTTTATAATTTAAATTCAATATCTTATTTTATTATTCTACTTTATTAATTTTAAAATACTCCTTTAATACAATAATCTATCTTAATATTTCACATAATCACATACTTTTTTATAATAAAAAAGATGCCTTATATCCAAGGCATCTTTTTATAGGGGTTTTATGTGTATACTTTATAATATATTAATTAACATATATGGATTTAAAAATATTAACCAAAATATCTATTTAATAATCCTCTAAATGCTGAACCATGTCTTGCTTCATCTTTACACATTTCATGAACAGTATCATGAATAGCATCATAATTTAATGCTTTAGCTAACGTTGCTAACTTTTTCTTTCCATCACATGCACCATATTCAGCTTCAACTCTAACTTTCAAGTTAGTTTTTGTATCATCAGTTACAACTTCTCCTAATAATTCTGCAAATTTAGCAGCGTGTTCAGCTTCTTCCCATGCTATTCTTTTATAAGCTTCTGCAACTTCTGGATATCCTTCCCTGTCAGCTTGTCTACTCATAGCTAAATACATTCCAACCTCAGTACATTCTCCTGTAAAGTTAGCTCTTAAAGCTTCTATTACTTCTGGATCTATATCTTTTGCAATACCTACTCTGTGTTCATCTGCCCATTCTAAGTTTTCATCTTCTTTTTTTTCTACGAATTTATCTTTTGATGCTTTACATTGTGGACAAAATGCTGGTGCTTCTTCTCCTTCATGAATATATCCACATACTGTACAAACAAATTTTTTCATAATTATGTTCCTCCTAAAATTTAAAGTTCATTTATAATTAATTTTCAATATTTTTTATTTCTTAATAATAATTATTAATTACTATAGATATACTATATATCATGTAGAATATTTTTTCAAGAAATATTTTTACTAAAATAAAGGTTATACTAGTTTTATATTTATATTTCTTTTATTTACTCTAATTTTCACCCTTTTTATATTCCATATAAAAAGTTTCACTTAAACTATATTCAATGTAACCTATTATTCATTTATAATATCTTTATAACACTTATATCCACAAATTGAATTTGCTTTTTTTATAGCCCTTACTATTGCCTTCTCCATAACCTTACTAGCTAACAACCCTACTACATTTACATCCGCCTTAACACTTCCTGTTGCCATGACAAAAATAGTATCTCCATCATACATAGTATGTACAGGATAAATAGATCTAGCATATCCATTATGAGCCATAGAAGCTACCTTATTTGCTTCTCCTTTAGTTAATATAGCATTTGTAACTATTGCTCCAATTGTTGTATTACCATTAAATAAATTTTTATCATTGTCATACTTACTTATCATTATGTTTTCTGTACTTCTAAATCCATTTTTATCTTTATTTAAAACTCCTGCAATTACATTTCCTGTCTTAGGTTCTATTACATCTCCAAAACAATTAACAGCTACTACCGCTCCAACAATTAGTTCTCCTACTTTTAATGTATAACTTCCAAATCCACCTTTCATTGCATATTCTTCACCTAAAACTTTTCCAACTGTTGCTCCCGTTCCTGCCCCTACATTACCTTCCATAGGTTTTTTATTACTAGCATTTAAACATGCTTCATATCCCATATTTTTATCTGGTCTTATTTTATAATTACCTATAGATAAATCAAATAATGCAGCCCCGCAAACAATAGGAACCTTTGTAACACCTACATCAAATCCTACATTACGCTCCTCTAAATATTCCATAATACCAGATGCAGCATCTAACCCAAAGGCACTTCCTCCAGTAAGCAAAATAGCATGAATTTTATTAACCATGTTCATAGGATTTAAAAGATCTGTTTCCCTAGTGCCTGGAGCTCCTCCTCTTACATCCACTCCTCCTACAGCTCCTTTTTCACACAAAATAACTGTACATCCAGTAGGTCCATGTAATTTTTGTGAATGTCCAATTCTTATACCTTTTATATCTGTTATATTTACCTTTTCCATATAAATCTTCTCCCTATACATATTTAAATAAAAATTAAAGTAGCAAAACCCAATGGGTCTTACTACTTATATATATAATATTAAATTACCTTCTTATCTTTTTTCCAGCAAATACTATTGGAATAGTTATAAGTACAGCAACTAATACTTCTGGTATACAATGAGTTACTCCTATTCCTAAAACCCACTTGCCTACAGTTTCTTGTGTTTTACCTATAGCATAAGCTATTTTATCACCATATATTAAATACCCCATTCCTAAAAATCCAATGGTATTTGTAATTGTCCCTAGCGCTGCTGCTACTGCTATTCTCACACTTTCTCTTTTTATTTTTAAAGCTTTATAAGTATAATAAGCTACTAATCCTATAAAAACTCTAGGAAATACAGAAACAATCGGATTATATGATATAAAAGATATAATTGATGGTCTCATAATCGCCGTTGTAAAACTTATAACTCCAAATACTATTCCCATTAACGCTCCAAAAATTGGTCCTTCAAGTATGGCTATAATTATTACAGGAACATGAATAATTGTAGCCGCCACAGGTGGAACAGGTATTATTCCAAGTGGTGTAAATCCAAGAATTACTGATATTGCTGAAAACATTGCAAATACAGCAATCTTCCTTGTTTTCTCTTTTTTTTCCATTGATAAATTTTTTTCCATACTCCTTTGACCTCCGTTCTTATTCCCCTTAGGATATAAGTCGAACAAACTAAACTTAATTACTGAATTTTAGTATATTCTAAGTTCAGTTTCTTATAAGAATACCGACTTTGTTAACATTCTAACACCTTTTTTTCCAAAGTCAAAGAGTTTTTTATATGTTTAATGAATTTATTTTTTTATTTATATTCTCCTCTTTAATATTTACTTTCCTTAACTTCAAATTTGTATAATATGTACATCATAATAGCTGATACTACAGCTAATATTCCTACAACTATCCAAGCACTATTAATTGTTCTATTTTTTATATAAGCTCCCATAATCTTTGGTCCAATTGCATAACCAGCTCCTGATATTAATGGTATAATTGAATTTACTCTTCCTCTATGGGACATTGGAGTATGATTTGCTATATATACTCCTTCATTAGTTAGTGCTAATATTTCACCTATAGTCCAAACTATTGTAGATACTACAAAAAATTTATATTCATGAATATAGAAAAGCATTCCAAATCCTATAGCATAAAATATACCAGCCAATACCATATTAAAAATAGCAGTATTTTTTCTTGTTAGATGTATTACTATAAAAGTGCAACTTACAACTACAATAGCATTCACGGACATTAAACTGCCATATAGCATAGCCCCTGTATCTGGAAATAGTCTTTTTACTTGAAGAGGTATTATAAATCCACTTTGAGCATATACAAGTGAATATATAAGAGATACTAATGAAAATATAAATAAATATGGTCTTTTTAATATAACCATAAATACATTTCCTTCTTCTGTTTTCTCATCAATATTATTCTTACTTATTTCTTCCTCATTATTGTTATGTATTGTTTCCTTAACTAAAAATATAATTAATAATAAAGAAGTTAATGTAGTAATAGCATCTCCCCAAAATATCCATTTTAAATACTTCTTATATAAGATTCCAGCTATTAATGGTCCAACAGCTACTCCTACATTTATACCTAAGTATAGTAATGAAAAGGCTTCTTGTCTATTTTTAGTATTAGTCAAATCTGCTACCATAGCTGAACTTGCAGGTTGAACTGCTCCACCAAAAAATCCTGACAATATTAAAAGCCATGGGGTTATCATAGAAGATTCATAAAATCCACATGGAATTAAACTAATAGCTGACATTGCTTGAAATATTAGAATAACTTTCTTTCGTCCTATTATATCAGATAATTTTCCTCCAAGTAATGAGCCCAACGCTATTCCTAAAGCTGCTATTAACATAAATGTTCCAACTCTATCAGATGTCATACCCATTTTTTCAGTTAAATATATTGTTAAAAAAGGAAATACAAATCCTCCTAAACTGTTTATAATTCTTGCAAAAAATATAGCAATAATACTTTTTGGTAATTTAGCATATTCTTTCATTACGTGTTTAAACCCCATATTTTCCCACCTATTCTCTTAAAATATAATCTATTAAAATAAAACTACACTTTAATAGATTATATTCTAATATTTCTAAATAAATAATCCCTTATTAAGTTTAACTCTTACTTTGCAAGTTCATACATAGCATGGGCATAAATTTTAGCATTTTTCATTAAATCCTCAATCTTTATATACTCATTAGCTTGATGATCTAAATCAGGTTCTCCAGGGAATATTGGTCCAAAGGCAACTATGTTTGGCATTTCTTTAGCATAAGTTCCTCCTCCAATTGATAAAAGTTTAGTTTTATCACCTGTTTGTTCCTCATAAACCTTTGACAATATTTTAATTATATCATTATCTGATGAAAAATATAAAGGTTCTTGATGTTGCATATTTTTAACTTTTATATCTGTATTACTTAATGTTTTATTTAAGCCTTGCATCATATCTTCAAATTTACATGTAACAGGATATCTTAAATTTAATGTCATAGTTACTTCATGCTGATTTAAGTTAATTACTCCTACATTAAAAGAAAGCTTTCCTGATACCTCATCTTCAAGTCCTACTCCAAAGGATTCTCCATGTACTTCCATTCCAATATGTTTATTCATAAATTTTATAAATCTAACCACATCACAATCTTCTAATGGTAATGTACCTATAAACATAAATAATTGCATTATAGCATTTTTTCCAAGCTGCGGAAGACTCCCATGAGCTGCAATCCCTTTGGATTTTATTATTACCATTTCATCTTTAGCTTCTACGCTTATATTATAGCCTGTTTTATCTACAAACTCTTTTGCAGCATCTATAATTATATTAGAATCATTAATTAATATACCTGCTTCACAATAATCAGGAACCATATTAGCTTTTTGACCACCCTTTATAAAAGCTATACTACTTTCCTTGCCTTTATGATGAAAGTTTTTAACTAAATCAAAAGTAGTTAATCCCTTTTCTCCATTTATAATCGGATATTCGGCATCTGGAGTAAATCCTGATATAGGCTCTCTTTCACTTTTAAAATAACGTTCAATTTCACCTTCTGAACCACTTTCTTCATTAGTTCCAAAGATTATTCTTATTTTTTTTGAAGGCTTAATTCCTGAGTCCATTATTGCCTTAAGTCCATATATACAAGCCACCATTGGTCCTTTATCATCCATACTACCACGTCCATATATTTTATCATCATGAATTTCTGCTCCATAAGGAGGATATAACCATCCCTCCCCTTCTGGTACTACATCAACGTGTCCTAATACTCCTACATATTCGTCCCCTTCTCCATATTCTGCATATCCTATATAATTATCTAAATTTACAGTTTTAAATCCAAGGTTATTACATAAGTCTAAGCAATATTGAAGGGCCCTTGCAGGACCTTCTCCAAAAGGATTATTTTCTTTTGGATCCCCTTTAACACTCTTTATAGATATTAATTCTTGAGTTGACTTTATTATATCTTGTCTCATATTATTTATTAAATTATTAATCTTCATATATACTTCTCCTTTCATAAATAAAATTTCTCAAATTATATTATAAATATAATATTTACATATACATATATATTATAACAAATGTTTAGGTTTAAAGGTTTAAAAAAGTCTAACTTGCCAATAATGTAAATAATAATATTATTTGGAGGAATGTGTATGGAAAGAAATTTAAAATCTTATGAGACATTAGAACATAATATAATCAATTATATATCTAAAGGAAAAAACTTATTTGAAAATAATAAAATACATAAAGCATTTCAAATGTTTGATAAAGCTTTAGAACTTAACAATGATTATGCAGAAATATATTTAGCTAAAGGAGAAGCTTATATACAAATGTTTGAACTTTCAGAAGCTAAAAAATGCATAAAAAAATATATTAGAATAAGTAATGATACTTATAAAGGTTACTTAAATATGATTGAAATCTATATAATGTCCGATGATTTTGAAAAGGCTCTTGTATTTTGTGATAAACTTTTATCTCAAAGAAAATGTGACCATATACTTTACTATAAAAAAGCATATATACTATATCAGCTTGGCAAAATTTTAGAAGCTCTTAAATATTATAATAAATGTATTAATTTAAATGAAAATTTTTATAATGCTTATTGTGAAAAAGGTGAACTTTTACTTGGACTTTGTGATCATGATGAAGCTTTAAAAACTTACTCTAAAGCCATTGAAATCGATAAAAACAAATGTGAAGCGTATATAGGTAAAGCTTTAGTTTATTTAGATTTAGGTGATTATCATTCTGCTTTTCCACTAGCTAAAAAAGCTCATGAAATAGAACCAGAAAATGAATGGTGTACTTGCTACTATAATATAATTGAAGAAACCATCAATAGACAATGTAAATCTAATAAAAATGTATTATTTCCTTTTAAGTAATGAAATATTTAATAAAAAATACCACAGAGTCAATTAAAACCCCGTGGTATTTTTTACTAAAATTTTCTTTCTATTACTTTATTCTTGCGAATGCTTTCCTTAACGTCTATAATCCTTTGATTTCTAGAACCAGTGTACTTTTTAGCACCATCAATTAATTTTTTTTCAAATTTTCCATCTACAAGTACATCAATATACTTTAATAATTCTTTTTTATCTTTATTATTTAAAACTTCTTCAAATGTATATCCTGTATAACACCAAATATCAAGATTTTGTTCTTTTATTTTTTTTGCAAGAAAAGTTAATGGTCTACTTTGTTCTAAAGGCTCTCCACCTGAAAATGTAACACCTTTAATCAAGGGTATATTAGATTCTATCCTACTAAGAATATCATTTATTTCAATATCCTCACCATAGTGAAAATCTTGCATATGTTTGTTTTGACATTCATTACAGTTATGATGACATCCTGATAAAAACAATGTACTTCTTATTCCTTTGCCATTAACCATAGTATTATCTAAAAACCCAGCTACTCGAAGCTTCATTTTAATCACTCCAAATTTTTTAATAAGTATTTATATGAACTTCACCATTATGTGAAAGTCTATCTTTACGTTCTGCAACCTTTCCCGCTCCAAATCTTTCATCTAATGAAAGATATCCTGTAACTCTTGATATTCCTTGTATATCCATACTACCGCACTTAGGACAATGCGTCTCAAAAGATTCTACCTTTGAACCACATTCTCTACAATATTTCATGTGAAAGTTAATTCCTATATAACTTATATTAGTTTTTTTATAAGCATAATCTATTATGGATTTTACATCTTCTGGATCTGGATATCCATCCATCTCAATATAAGTTATGTGTCCACCATTACATACTTTATGGAATGGCGCTTCTAAATCTATCTTTCTTTTAATTGATATTTGGTATCCAACTGGAATATGATAACTATTTGTATAATAATCTTTATCTGTAACTCCTTTTATTTCACCGAAGACATTTTTATCTTGTGCTACAAATTTTCCTGAAAGTCCTTCTGCCGGTGTTGCATAACAAGACCAATTTAACTTATCAATTTCTTTATATTTATCACAGAATTCTCTTATATAAGATACTATTTTAAATCCTAATTCATAAGTTTCATCATCTTCTCCATGATGTTTTCCAACTAAAGCCACTAATGTTTCTGCAAGTCCTATAAATCCAATTCCCCAAGTTCCTTGTTTTAAAATAGGTTCTATAGAATCATCCGGTCCTAAATTTTCAGAACCTCTCATTAATTTTTCCCCTGCTACAAAAGGTAAATCCTTAACCTTTAAATGTTTAAGAACATTATATCTATGAATTAATGACTCCCTTGCTAAATTTAATCTACTATCTAATAATGAAAAGAATTTAGTTAAATCACCTTTTGCGAGTATCCCAAGTCGAGGTAAATTTATTGTAGTAGGTGCTATATTTCCTCTAGCTTTAGGTCCAGCTTCTCCGTTGACATTGGACATTATATAAGTTCTACATCCCATTGTTGCAGCTACTATTCCCTTATCATAATATTCTTTGTTAAAATCAGCATCTAAATTCATAAACATAGGATTCATTCTTTTACTTGCAACTCTACAAGCAAGCTTATAAAGATAGTAATATGGATCTTGTGGTTCTCTATTAACCCCTTCTTTTACCCTAAAAATTATATTAGGGAAAATAGGTTGTTCTCCTTTTCCAAGTCCTTTTTCATATTCCTCTAAGAAAATTCTATCAATCATAGCTGCATCTTCACTATCTGGTAATCCAAGATTTATTGAACTAAATGGCACTTGGCTTCCTGCCCTTGAATGCATAGTATTTAAATTATAAACTATTCCCTGCATAGACTGATGAACTACTTTTTCTAATTTTTGTTCTACAATATCATCTAAATTTTCTATATCACCAAAATATTCTCTGTATTCTGATTTAATTTCTTGTCTTGTCATGTCTACAAAAGAAGCCATATCATTATCAAAATTAGTATGTGATTGCCCTCCAAACATATCATTTTGAGTACTTTGAAGTAGTATACAAGATAACTCTGCTGCTGATTCTATTCGTTTTGCTGGAAGAATTGTTCCATACCCTGTATTAAATCCTCTTTTTAGTATTTTTCCCGTTTCTATATTTAAACAATTTATAGTTAAATTATATGAATCTAAATCATGATAATACAAGTCTCCGTTTTCATGAAGTTTTGCTAAGTGCTTAGGCATCATTCCTAAGTTATGCCACTTGTTAGACTCACTTGCTATTCTAAGAAGCTTTGAACTAAAGTTATTCCCAACATTAGCATTATCTCTATCAGTTTCTACACCTATCTTTTGTATAACCGTCATTAAATGAGATTTCTTTTCTCTAATCTTTGTTCTTTCTCTTCTGTAGTTAGAATATGTTTTCCAAATTAACTCATATCCATTTTTTTGTAATGCATTTTCCACAATATTTTGTATTTCTTCTACGGAAATTTCATCACAATTTTTATCTTCTATTTGATGTATAACTTTCTGAGTAAGTTCAATAACTTCACTTTCCTTTAAATTGAAAGCTATTTCATCCGCTGAGCCTTTTATAGCATTTGTTATCTTTATTGAATCAAACGGAACTCGTCTTCCGTCTCTTTTAACCACATATAGCATATTTTACTCCTCCAACCACAACATATTGTACTTTGCATATTATACTCTACAAAAATTTTTATAGCAATTCTATCATGCACTATATTAAATTAATACCCTTCATTTAGTTTTCTTTTCTTCTTTTTATTCACTTTTTTAATGTCTTAGTCTTATTGACATTAATAACAAATATAATTTTAAAGTATAAGTAACCACCTTATATTAATTGAATATACTATTATAAATAATAATTTGCATTAAATTTTTTATACATGTCATTATGAAAGATGTTATCTTCTTATCTTTGTTTGGTGTGTAAATTTTATAATAAATGGAGGATGTTTAAATGAGTTATACTACTCCTGGTCAACCACAAGGTTACCCTTATTGTTTTGTAAATAAATTAAGAGAAGACATAATTGCTGAGGTAGTTGCAATTAATCAATATAGTACAATATTATCTAAATGCTTTATACCTGAAGTTAATCATGTAATTTACGAAATTAGAAAAGATGAAGAAAGGCACTTTGGTCTATTTTTAAATCTTGTTAGAAAATATGACCCTGAACAAGAAAAACAATATATTAGAACAATAGAAGAGTTAAAGTTTAAATGTCCTCATTCCTTTGATGTAACTAAAGGACCTACTGATGAGTTAATTTTAAATTATATAAGAGATGCTATTAAAGGAGAATGTGAAGCCATAATATTATATGATCAAGACATAGTAGAAATTCCATACAAGGATGCAAGAGAAACTTTAAAAACAGTTGCCTTTGAAGAAAAGCACCATATTGAAGAACTAACTCAAATTTTATTAAACTTTGATAATGGAAACTATTTCCCTAAAAAATAAATTATAATTTTTTTAATTATAGACTAACACTAATTTATGATTTAATATAGGCTATTGATACATATAACTCAATAGTCTATAAAATTTTATAAACCTATTTCTAGTATAATATTTTACTTATAATTTGAATATTATATATTTTAATAATATTTTATAAAGTCATATAAATTATACTTTATTTTATGTTTATTTTTACCATTTAATAGTTGAAACTTATATTGGTAAATAATATAATATAAATAATGCCTAACATTTTATACACTATTTTAAATAGTTTTAATATTTAAAATACTTAAAAGGAGTGAAATTATATGGATAAATCTAATGAAATTAATAAAAAACAAGAAAGTAATACTTCTACAAACAATTGTAATGAAAAAGTAAACGAGAAAAAACCATTTTTAATTACACAAGATGTTATAGACGATTGTCTATCAACTTCTATAGATTAATGTCATGTAAAAGTTAAAACAGAAGCAGAAACCTTCTTTATTCAGCTTCTGCTTTTGTTAAATTAATTTAATTTTTTACACCTAATTACATATTTCTTTTCTAAATTTAAAAATAAAATTATATATACTGTAAAACTTCCTAACTAAATTACTTTTTAGGTTTCCATACATATTCCCCATATTTATTTATATATCCAAACTTACCCTTAATCTCTACTAAAGCTAATCCATTAACAAATTCATAAGCATCAGTAAACTTAGGCTCTATAATAATTTCATTATTTATATTTATATATCCCCATTTTCCCTCTATTTCAATTGGTATAAGTTCTTCACTTACTATATCAATATTATCATATTTTATAGGAATTATTATTTCTCCACTTTTATTTATACAACCATACTTCTGATTTTTACATACTATAGCATATTCTCCATAAAAATCATCTGCTTCTTCATAGTTAGGTTCTATAATCATATCACCCTTTTTATTAATAAATCCATATCCTCTTTTTACTTCTACAGTTGCTAAACCTTCTTTAAAATCTCCTGCTGATAAATATTTAGCCGGAATTACCATTTCTCCTTTTTTGTCAATATAACCAAATCTTTTATTTATATCTACAACTGCAATTCCATCACTAAAACTATGAGCATAATCATATTTAGGTTCTATAACTATTTCACCCTTTTTATCTATATATCCTTGTTTACCACCAATTTGAACTAATGCTAATCCATCACTAAAATTATAAGCATCAATAAAATTAAATGGTATTACTTCTTCACCCTTTTTATTTATATATCCCCATGTATACCCTACTTGAACAGCAGCTAAATCTTCACTAAATACATTTGCTCCTTTAAATTTAAAATCTATAATTACTTCACCTTTCTTATTTATATATCCAAGATTACCTTCAACTCCAACTATGGCTAAATCATCACAAAATTCCTCTGCATAATCATATACAGTATCAATTATAATTTCTCCCTGGTCATTTATATAACCATATTTTTTATCTACAATTACAGGATATAGTTCATTATTTGTTTTCATAGTTCTTCCTCCCTATTTTATATTAAGTTTTTATTATATAAACCTATTTTAAAACTATTAGTTTAGCTTTAAATTAAAGATTTTTACATATTTCTATTATTTTTTTATTACTTAACCTTCTAAGTTATTCTTTTATACGTTCTTCTATTAAATTTTAACCTATTTTTTCATTCTCTTAAATATTCTCTCACATTTTATTAAACTACCCTAAATTAATATATTAACATATAATTCAATATATTAATCTTTTAACACATTTTTATTTATAAATGTGTTAAAATAATATCTATCTAAAATCTTTTTAATTAAAGATTAATTTTATTAAAATAAGGACTGATTTAAATTATATGTTAAAGATAACTTTGTCAAATGAATCCTATTATAAATTAAAAGAAACACTAGATAATCACAGTAAAGTCTATAATTGTATAAGATTATCTCATATAAAGGGTTGTTGTAAGTCTTCTAAAGTAGATATATATTTAGATGATTTACAAAATAAAAAAGATTATAATATTAAATATATAAAAAATATTCCCTTTATATATAATAAAGATTTTGCTAATAATATTAATAGCATAGAAATTATATACAAAAACTCTTCTTTCATGATGAAAGTTATTCCAAAAAAAAATTGTTCTAATTGTAAATATGGATGTCATACCAATTCTACTTTTCGTAATAACTGTAATTCATGTAGCCACTAATACTTTGGAGGTTATAAAATATGCATTCATTATTTAACATATATAAGTTTTTAACATATTTAAATCTTATATTCGCTCTTTTAATTATATTTTTTGAAAGAAGAAATCCTTCTGCTACTTGGGCATGGTTAATGGTTTTAATCTTAATTCCAGGTGTTGGATTTATACTCTATCTTCTTTTAGGTCAAAATCTAAGTAGGAGAAAAATGTTTAGTTTAAAAACTGCTGAAGATAGATTCCATAAAAAATTATTAATTCAAGGTAAACAACTAACTAACGATACAATGGAATTTAAAGATAAAAATATGATTAATTATAAAGATATGGTTTATATGCATTTAAGTAATAGTCAATCTGTATTTACACAAGATAATAACGTAAAAATATATACTAATGGATATGATAAGTTTAATGATTTACTAAGTGCCATTGAAAACGCCAAAAATCATATTCATATGGTTTATTATATTATAAAAAATGATTCCCTTGGAAATAGGATAATTGATACTTTAACTAAAAAAGCTTTAGAGGGCGTTGAAGTAAGACTACTTTATGACGGAATGGGCGGAATACGACTTCCAAGATATTTCTTTGATAATTTAAAAAGAGCTGGTGGTAAAGTTTCTTGTTTTTTTCCCTCTTTACTGCCATTAGTAAATATACGTGTTAACTATAGAAATCATAGAAAAATTGCTGTAATAGATGGTCTTGAAGCTTATGTAGGTGGTTTTAATATTGGAGATGAATATCTCGGAAAAAATAAAAAATTTGGTTATTGGCGAGATACTCATATACGAGTTAGAGGAAGTGCTGTAGATTCACTTCAACAACGTTTTCTATTAGATTGGCGTTATTCCTCTTCTGAAAAAATAACCTTTGACAAAAAATACTTCCCTAATAAACATAGCCATGGGAAAATAGGTATACAGATTGTATCTAGTGGTCCAGATTCAGAATGGGAACAAATTAAAAATGGATATTTAAAAATGATTCAATCAGCAAAAGAAAGTATTTATATTCAAACACCATATTTTATTCCAGATGAAAGCATTTTTGAAGCTTTGAAAATAGCCTCTTTATCAGGAGTTGAGGTGAAAATAATGATTCCTAGTAAACCTGATCATCCATTTGTATATTGGGCATCCTTATCTTATGTTGGAGATTTGTTAAAAAGTGGTGCACAAGGTTATGCTTATAACAAAGGATTTATTCATAGTAAAACTATTGTAGTTGATGGTAAGGTTTGTTCCGTAGGTACTGCTAATATGGATGTTAGAAGTTTTAAATTAAATTTTGAAGTTAATGCCTTTATATATGATAGTAATATATCATCAGAATTTAAAAAAATCTTTAAAACTGATATAAAGGATTGTACTGAGATAACCAAAGAATTATATGAGCATAGATCTATAATAATTAAATTTAAAGAATCTATTTCAAGACTTCTATCACCAGTACTATAAAAAATCAAATAACATCACTGAAAATTCAGTGATGTTATTTGATTTAAAGTTTTAAACAATGTATTATTTAATTTATAATACTATCCACATTTTTTACATATAAGTTGTCAATTATTTATTTTTATTAAAGTAAACTTTTATTTAAAATTTCTTTCAATTTTTCTTTTTGTTCATATGAATCTTCTACAGTATGAATATTATTACTTCCAAACTCTATTTCTTCCATACTAGTCAAAGTTTTATTATTAGAATAAAAGCTAGTCATATTATCTCTAGTTAATCTTGTTTCTGGAAGCTGTGATGAATAATCCTTCATTATCATTTCCTCCCCTACAACAAATATTAAAATTATGATTTTTAAGCATATGATATATAATACTTGTATTCTCTAAACTACTATGGCTCAAGTCTACTATAAACTTATCTTCTGAATTAACTAAACCCATATAATCATAAATTTTACTATAATCACTAAGATTCATTTTATTCAAAATCTTTAAATAATATTTTGACATACTGCTCTCCTTTTCCATGTGTTTAAACTTATTTTCTTCAATTTTTTATAAATTATTCTTCTAACAATAATTATTAATTAATAATTATATTGATTTATTAGAATAAAGAGTATACAATTAAGGTAATATAATAAAGATATAAATTATATGGAGGAATTTTTATGAAAAATTTAAATGGAACAAAAACAGCTGAAAATTTAATGAAAGCTTTTGCAGGGGAATCTCAAGCAACTATGAAATATTCCTATTATGCTTCTAAAGCAAAAAAAGAAGGTTATATTCAAATATCAAATATTTTCACTGAAACTGCTGGTAATGAAAAAGAACATGCTAAAATATTTTTAAAATATATACTAGAAGATCCTTCTTTGCCTGATAACTCTATAAAGATTAATGCAGAATATTCTGTGGCTCTTGGAGACACTAAATCAAACTTAAATTCAGCAGCCAATGGAGAAGAAGAAGAATGGGATCAATTATATCCTTATTTCGCTAAAATAGCTGATGAAGAAGGCTTTAATGATATAGCTTCAAGTTTCAGAATGATAGCAGAAATTGAAGATCATCATAAAAAAAGATTTAAAAAATTATTATCAAATATAGAAAGTACTAATGTATTTAAAAAAGAAACACCTGTATTTTGGAAATGTCTAAACTGTGGATATATACATGAAGGAATAGAAGCTCCTGAAAAATGTCCTGCATGTGCTCATCCTCAGGGGTATTTTGAAGTATTATCTGAAAACTACTAATAAAAAAACCTATATAATAGATGATTTTTAAATCACCTTATTATATAGGTTTTTTTATCTAATAATTTAATTTTTTATTTTTTAATATTACTTATAATTTTTTGTGCTTCATTATATGGTACTTCTTCATACTTTTTAAAAGTCATTCTAAAATCTCCTCTGCCCCCCGTTAAAGCTCTTAAATCAGTAGCATATTTAAACATTTCAGCCATAGGAACTTCTGCAATTATTTTCTCCAAGTTTTCAAATGCATCCATACCTAAAACCTTTCCTCTTTTTTTATTTATATCTGATATAATTTCTCCCATATAATCATTAGGAACTTTTATTTCAACTTGCATTATAGGCTCCAATAATATAGGTTCTCCTTGTTGTATTCCCTTCTTATATGCTAAAGATGCCGCTACTTTAAATGCCATCTCTGATGAATCTACAGGATGATATGAACCATCATATAAAGTTGCTTTTAATCCTATAACAGGAAATCCTGCAAGTACACCGTGCTTCATGGCTTCCTTTAGTCCTTTTTCAACAGCTGGTATATATTGTTTTGGTACTACTCCTCCAACAATTTTATCTATAAATAATAACTCTTCATTTCCATCATTTCTTGGTTCAAATCTTATTTTTACATCTCCGTATTGTCCATGTCCTCCACTTTGCTTTTTATGTTTTCCTTGTACTTCCGATAATTTTTTTATAGTTTCTCTATATGGTACTTTTGGAGTTTGTAATTCTATATCTACTCCAAACTTATTTTTCAGCTTACTTGCTATAACATCTAAATGTGTTTCTCCTATTCCAGATATTATAGTATCTGCATTTTCAACATCTCTTGATACTTTAAAAGTAGGATCTTCATCAAGAAGCTTAGTTAATCCAGAAGATATTTTATCCTCATCTCCCTTTGATTTTGGTATTATGGACATAGAGATAACCGGTTCTGGAAATACCATTTCATTATAAACTATAGATGACTTATTTAAAGTTACTGTATCTCCTGTAGTTGTATATTGTAACTTTGGAACAGCTCCAATATCACCAGCTACAATTTCTTTAGTAGATACTTGATCTTTTCCTCTTATAAAATATATACCTGCAAATTTCTCTTGTTTTTTCTTATTTACATTATAAACTATATCATCTGATTTTACTTTTCCAGTTATAACTTTAAAAATTGATAGTTTTCCTACAAATGGATCTGCAATAGTTTTAAATACAAAACCTGAAAATGGACCTTTTTCATCTATATTAATAGTAAGTTCTTTATTTTTTTCTAAGTCAAGGGCTTTAATATTATTACACTCCTTAGGAGAAGGAAAACACGTCATTATATCATCTAAAAATGAATTTATACCTATTCCTTTAAGTGCTGAACCACAAAGCACAGGTGTTATATAACCCTCTCGTACTCCTTTTATAATACCATTATACAACTCCTCATCAGTTAATAAACCTTCATTAAAGTATTTTTCTAATAATACTTCATCACTCTCTGCCACTGATTCCATTATCATATTCCTAAATTCTTCTACTTTATCTAGTAATTCATTTGGTATTTCTGTGATTTCCATACATGCATTCTTTTCATTAAATATTCTAGCCTTTTTAGATATAAGATTTATAACTCCTCTAAAATTATCTTCTAATCCTATAGGATATTGAATTGGCACTATAGACATACCAAATTTATCTTTTAATTCATATAATGTTCTTGTAAAATCACTGTTTTCTCTATCTAATTTGTTTATAAAAAATGCTCTAGGCATATTAAATTTATTTACATATTCCCAAGCTTTTTCTGTTCCAACTTTTACTCCTGATTTACCTGATAATGTGATTATAGCTGTATCTATAGCTTTTAGTGCTTGTATAGTTTCTCCTATAAAATCAAAATATCCAGGTGTATCAAAAATATTTATTTTTATATTATTATACTCACAGGGTATAATACTTGTAGATATTGATATTCTCCTCTTCTTTTCTTCAGGGTCATAATCACTTGTGGTATTACCTTCTGATATCTTACCAAATCTGTCAATAGTTTTTGTACAATATAAAATTGCTTCTGTAAGAGTTGTCTTACCCGATCCACTATGACCTATAAAACCTATGTTTCTTAAGTCATGTGTGCTATATGACTTCATTATGATTCCCCCTTTTAGTAATATATTATTAACTAATATATTCTACTTTTTAATTATAAATCCTCTAAAAGCATTGATATTTTCAGAATATTTCGCCTATTTTCTTAGGAATTTTAGATATTTTAATATCACTTATTAACTTAACTATATATTAAATTTATTTTTAATATATATATTATATTACTATAAAAATAATATAAAAAAAGTCTTGTATATAAATACAAGACTTAATCTTTATTATAATATATTTTTATTTATACAAAAAATAAAAAATGGCTCCGCGGAGAGGACTCGAACCTCCAACCTATCGGTTAACAGCCGAGTGCTCCACCATTGAGCTACCGCGGAACATTTGACCTGGCGACGACCTACTCTTCCACACCGTCTCCAGTGCAGTACCATCGGCGCTTTGAAGCTTAACCATCGTGTTCGGTATGGGAACGGGTGTTACCTTCAAGCCATAATCACCAGATATAATTTTTTAAATGGCTCCGCGAAGAGGACTCGAACCTCCAACCTATCGGTTAACAGCCGAGTGCTCCACCATTGAGCTATCGCGGAACATTAAACAAGAGATTGCTCTCTCAAAATTGCACAGTGATAATAAATATTTGATCAAGCCCTCGACCTATTAGTATTGGTCAGCTGAATACATTACTGTACTTACACCTCCAACCTATCAACCTGATAGTCTTTCAGGGGTCTTACTAGCTTACGCTATGGGAAATCTAATCTTGAGGTGGGCTTCACGCTTAGATGCTTTCAGCGTTTATCCCTTCCCAACATAGCTACCCAGCTGTGCTCCTGGCGGAACAACTGGTGCACCAGAGGTTGGTCCATCCCGGTCCTCTCGTACTAAGGACAGCTCCTCTCAAATTTCCTACGCCCACGGCGGATAGGGACCGAACTGTCTCACGACGTTCTGAACCCAGCTCGCGTGCCGCTTTAATGGGCGAACAGCCCAACCCTTGGGACCGACTACAGCCCCAGGATGCGACGAGCCGACATCGAGGTGCCAAACCTCCCCGTCGATGTGGACTCTTGGGGGAGATCAGCCTGTTATCCCCGAGGTAGCTTTTATCCGTTGAGCGATGGCCCTTCCATACAGAACCACCGGATCACTAAGCCCGACTTTCGTCCCTGCTCCACCTGTATGTGTCGCAGTCAGGCTCCCTTCTGCCTTTGCACTCTACGCGCGATTTCCGACCGCGCTGAGGGAACCTTTGGGCGCCTCCGTTACCTTTTAGGAGGCGACCGCCCCAGTCAAACTGCCCACCTAGCAATGTCCTGTGACCAGATTCATGGCCTCCAGTTAGAATTCCAGTACTGTCAGGGTGGTATCCCAAGGACGACTCCACGAAAGCTGACGCCCTCGCTTCTAAGTCTCCCACCTATCCTGTACAGACAATACCGAAATTCAATGCTAAGCTACAGTAAAGCTCTACGGGGTCTTTCCGTCCAACCGCGGGTAGCAAGCATCTTCACTTGCACTACAATTTCACCGGATTTATTGCCGAGACAGTGCTCAAATCATTACGCCATTCGTGCGGGTCGGAACTTACCCGACAAGGAATTTCGCTACCTTAGGACCGTTATAGTTACGGCCGCCGTTTACTGGGGCTTAAGTTCATAGCTTCGCTTGCGCTAACTATTCCCCTTAACCTTCCAGCACCGGGCAGGCGTCAGCCCCTATACATCAGCTTACGCTTTAGCAGAGACCTGTGTTTTTGATAAACAGTTGCTTGAGCCTATTCACTGCGGCCTACTCTCGTAGGCACCCCTTCTCCCTAAGTTACGGGGTCAATTTGCCGAGTTCCTTAGCAATAATTCTTCCGACGACCTTAGGATTCTCTCCTCATCTACCTGTGTCGGTTTGCGGTACGGGCACCACTTTGCTCCATAGAGACTTTTCTTGGCAGCGTGGAATCAGATACTTCGCCAAAATAGGCTCCCCATCACACCTCAGGCTTAATGTTAAGCGGATTTGCCTACTTAACACCCTAAGTGCTTAGACGCACATCCAATAGTGCGCACATCCTATCCTCCTGCGTCATCCCATTTGTCAAACGCATTATGGTGGTACTGGAATATCAACCAGTTGTCCATCACCTACGCCTTTCGGCCTCGGCTTAGGTCCCGACTAACCCTGGGAGGACGAGCCTTCCCCAGGAAACCTTAGATATTCGGTCAACAAGATTCTCACTTGTTTTTCGCTACTTATGCCAGCATTCTCACTTCTGTACTGTCCACCACTCCTTACGGTATGACTTCAACCTGTACAGAAAGCTCCTCTACCACGTGTACAAAGTACACATCCATAGCTTCGGTGGTAAGTTTGAGCCCCGTTACATCTTCGGCGCAGGATCTCTCGACTAGTGAGCTATTACGCACTCTTTAAATGAGTGGCTGCTTCTAAGCCAACATCCTAGTTGTCTTAGAAATCCCACATCCTTTCCCACTTAACTTACACTTTGGGACCTTAGCTGATGGTCTGGGCTGTTTCCCTTTTGACCACGGATCTTATCATTCGTAGTCTGACTGCCGGGGTACAAGTATATGGCATTCGGAGTTTGATAGGGTTCAGTAACTGTTGTCAGCCCCTAGCCCATTCAGTGCTCTACCTCCACTACTCAATTACCCGACGCTAGCCCTAAAGCTATTTCGAGGAGAACCAGCTATCTCCGAGTTCGATTGGAATTTCTCCGCTATCCACAGCTCATCCCATGGTTTTTCAACACCAACGTGGTTCGGACCTCCACGGAATTTTACTTCCGCTTCATCCTGGCCATGGATAGGTCACCCGGTTTCGGGTCTACAATATACAACTAGTTGCCCTATTCAGACTCGGTTTCCCTTCGGCTCCACACCATAAGTGCTTAACCTTGCTATATATCGTAACTCGCTGGCCCGTTCTACAAAAAGTACGCCGTCACACTTTAATGTGCTCCGACCGATTGTAGGCACACGGTTTCAGATTCTATTTCACTCCCCTTCCGGGGTTCTTTTCACCTTTCCCTCACGGTACTGCTTCACTATCGGTCACTAGGTAGTATTTAGCCTTGGGAGATGGTCCTCCCAGCTTCCCACAAGGTTTCACGTGTCTCGTGGTACTCTGGAGTAGATCTACTTTTCTTTCCTTTTCGCCTACAGGGTTATTACCTTCTACGACGGAACTTTCCAGTTCTCTTCAACTAAAGAAATCAAAGCGTTATGATCTATCCGCAACCCCAGGAACAAGTTCCTGGTTTGGGCTCTTCCCCTTTCGCTCGCCGCTACTTAGGGAATCGAATTTTCTTTCTCTTCCTCTGGGTACTTAGATGTTTCAGTTCCCCAGGTGTACCTCCATATACCTATGAATTCAGTATACAGTATCTAGCATAACTAGATGGGTTTCCCCATTCGGAAATCTACATATCACAGGCTATGTGCGCCTACATGTAGCTTATCGCAGCTTATCACGTCCTTCATCGGCTCCTAGTGCCAGGGCATTCACCGTGCGCCCTTTGTAGCTTGATCTATCATCAATTACTATTATTATTAACAAATTATATTTGTTAACTAGGTTTTTTCGTTTCTTTATCACTGTGCAATTTTCAAAGAACAATTGGTGGGTCTAAATGGACTCGAACCATCGACCTCACGCTTATCAGGCGTGCGCTCTAACCAGCTGAGCTATAGACCCTTATGGTGGAGATAAAGAGATTCGAACTCTTGACCCCCTGCGTGCAAGGCAGGTGCTCTCCCAACTGAGCTATACCCCCATATCAGAAAGACATAGTCTTTCAAAATTAAACAGAATTAGGTGCCAGTCTGGAAGCTTTGCTTCCATTCTCCCTAGAAAGGAGGTGATCCAGCCGCAGGTTCTCCTACGGCTACCTTGTTACGACTTCACCCCAATCACCAATCCCACCTTCGACCGCTGGCTCCTTACGGTTACCTCACGGGCTTCGGGTGTTACCGGCTCTCATGGTGTGACGGGCGGTGTGTACAAGACCCGGGAACGTATTCACCGCGACATGCTGATTCGCGATTACTAGCAACTCCAACTTCATGTAGGCGAGTTTCAGCCTACAATCCGAACTGGGACTGGCTTTCAAGTTTTGCTCCCCCTCGCGGGTTTGCTGCTCGTTGTACCAGCCATTGTAGCACGTGTGTAGCCCTAGACATAAGGGGCATGATGATTTGACGTCATCCCCACCTTCCTCCACGTTAACCGCGGCAGTCTCGTTAGAGTGCTTAACTTAATAGTAGCAACTAACAATAAGGGTTGCGCTCGTTGCGGGACTTAACCCAACATCTCACGACACGAGCTGACGACAACCATGCACCACCTGTCTTCCTGTCCCCGAAGGGACTTCCTCGATTAAGAGTAATTCAGGAGATGTCAAGTCTAGGTAAGGTTCTTCGCGTTGCTTCGAATTAAACCACATGCTCCGCTGCTTGTGCGGGTCCCCGTCAATTCCTTTGAGTTTTAATCTTGCGACCGTACTCCCCAGGCGGAATACTTAATGCGTTTGCTGCGGCACCGAGGGTGGTACCCCCCGACACCTAGTATTCATCGTTTACGGCGTGGACTACCAGGGTATCTAATCCTGTTTGCTACCCACGCTTTCGTATCTCAGTGTCAGTTACAGTCCAGAAAGTCGCCTTCGCCACTGGTGTTCTTCCTAATCTCTACGCATTTCACCGCTACACTAGGAATTCCACTTTCCTCTCCTGCACTCTAGATGCCCAGTTTCAAATGCAGCGCCCAGGTTAAGCCCGGGAATTTCACATCTGACTTAAGCACCCACCTACATACTCTTTACGCCCAGTAAATCCGGACAACGCTTGCCACCTACGTATTACCGCGGCTGCTGGCACGTAGTTAGCCGTGGCTTCCTCCTTAGGTACCGTCATTATCGTCCCTAAAGACAGAGTTTTACGATCCGAAAACCTTCATCACTCACGCGGCGTTGCTGCGTCAGGGTTTCCCCCATTGCGCAATATTCCCCACTGCTGCCTCCCGTAGGAGTCTGGACCGTGTCTCAGTTCCAATGTGGCCGATCACCCTCTCAGGTCGGCTACGCATCGTCGCCTTGGTGAGCCCTTACCTCACCAACTAGCTAATGCGCCGCGGGTCCATCTCAAAGCGGATTGCTCCTTTGATTATTTTATGATGCCATAAAATAATGTTATGCGGTATTAATCTCCCTTTCGGGAGGCTATCCCCCTCTTTGAGGCAGGTTACCCACGTGTTACTCACCCGTCCGCCGCTAATCCACTCCCCGAAGGAAGTTTCATCGCTCGACTTGCATGTGTTAGGCACGCCGCCAGCGTTCGTCCTGAGCCAGGATCAAACTCTCAATTTAAAAGTTTAATCTTACTCAAATTTATTGACTGGTTTCTTACCTTAATTCTGTTTAATTTTCAAAGACCATTTTCTTTCGCCATCTCTCGACGGCTTATTCATTATATCAATTTCATTTCTCTTTGTCAACAACTTTTTTTGAATTTTTTTAATTTTCTCAAATTATTTTAATTCTTTCGTTGTTTCCTTTGTTTCCGTCGTCTCCGTGACGACAAGGAATATCTTATCAGAATATTTCTTATGTGTTTTTTTTAATATTCCTATTTTATAAAACTAAATTCATTATACTAAATATATCTCTATACATCTTATTTTTTCACAAAGAGATACTCCCGGCAAAGTATACATTGTATATGGTTATTTATTTTTTAATTATACAAGTAAACTAACCTCCACTTACTTCATTGAAGTAGGAGCTTCTTGATCAATATATCTAACTATAAAAGTTTACCCAAGCTTATAAATTTGAACCAACTTTAGATCATTAATAAAATTTATACAACTAATTTCAGTAGATTTATTACTTCATTTACATCTTTATTATGAGTTACATCACATTTAAGAACAATACTATTCTCTAATAGAACAAACTAGATGATTATTTGTGTCTAAAAGCATTGTCATCACTGATTTCTATTTTATTTTTAATCAAAAAATAAAAAAAGTAGTCATAATTGACTACTTTTTATTTGGTGGAGATAAAGAGATTCGAACTCTTGACCCCCTGCGTGCAAGGCAGGTGCTCTCCCAACTGAGCTATACCCCCAAAATGGTGGACCTTCAGGGACTCGAACCCCGGACCTACCGGTTATGAGCCGGTTGCTCTAACCAACTGAGCTAAAGATCCAAAAACCTGGCGACGACCTACTCTTCCACACCGTCTCCAGTGCAGTACCATCGGCGCTTTGAAGCTTAACCATCGTGTTCGGTATGGGAACGGGTGTTACCTTCAAGCCATAATCACCAGATGTTTCTCGTTACAGACATATTATAATCTATTTTTCTACATCTGTCAACATCTTTTTGAAAGTTTTTTGTTCTTTCAAAATTGCACAGTGATAATAAATATTTGATCAAGCCCTCGACCTATTAGTATTGGTCAGCTGAATACATTACTGTACTTACACCTCCAACCTATCAACCTGATAGTCTTTCAGGGGTCTTACTAGCTTACGCTATGGGAAATCTAATCTTGAGGTGGGCTTCACGCTTAGATGCTTTCAGCGTTTATCCCTTCCCAACATAGCTACCCAGCTGTGCTCCTGGCGGAACAACTGGTGCACCAGAGGTTGGTCCATCCCGGTCCTCTCGTACTAAGGACAGCTCCTCTCAAATTTCCTACGCCCACGGCGGATAGGGACCGAACTGTCTCACGACGTTCTGAACCCAGCTCGCGTGCCGCTTTAATGGGCGAACAGCCCAACCCTTGGGACCGACTACAGCCCCAGGATGCGACGAGCCGACATCGAGGTGCCAAACCTCCCCGTCGATGTGGACTCTTGGGGGAGATCAGCCTGTTATCCCCGAGGTAGCTTTTATCCGTTGAGCGATGGCCCTTCCATACAGAACCACCGGATCACTAAGCCCGACTTTCGTCCCTGCTCCACCTGTATGTGTCGCAGTCAGGCTCCCTTCTGCCTTTGCACTCTACGCGCGATTTCCGACCGCGCTGAGGGAACCTTTGGGCGCCTCCGTTACCTTTTAGGAGGCGACCGCCCCAGTCAAACTGCCCACCTAGCAATGTCCTGTGACCAGATTCATGGCCTCCAGTTAGAATTCCAGTACTGTCAGGGTGGTATCCCAAGGACGACTCCACGAAAGCTGACGCCCTCGCTTCTAAGTCTCCCACCTATCCTGTACAGACAATACCGAAATTCAATGCTAAGCTACAGTAAAGCTCTACGGGGTCTTTCCGTCCAACCGCGGGTAGCAAGCATCTTCACTTGCACTACAATTTCACCGGATTTATTGCCGAGACAGTGCTCAAATCATTACGCCATTCGTGCGGGTCGGAACTTACCCGACAAGGAATTTCGCTACCTTAGGACCGTTATAGTTACGGCCGCCGTTTACTGGGGCTTAAGTTCATAGCTTCGCTTGCGCTAACTATTCCCCTTAACCTTCCAGCACCGGGCAGGCGTCAGCCCCTATACATCAGCTTACGCTTTAGCAGAGACCTGTGTTTTTGATAAACAGTTGCTTGAGCCTATTCACTGCGGCCTACTCTCGTAGGCACCCCTTCTCCCTAAGTTACGGGGTCAATTTGCCGAGTTCCTTAGCAATAATTCTTCCGACGACCTTAGGATTCTCTCCTCATCTACCTGTGTCGGTTTGCGGTACGGGCACCACTTTGCTCCATAGAGACTTTTCTTGGCAGCGTGGAATCAGATACTTCGCCAAAATAGGCTCCCCATCACACCTCAGGCTTAATGTTAAGCGGATTTGCCTACTTAACACCCTAAGTGCTTAGACGCACATCCAATAGTGCGCACATCCTATCCTCCTGCGTCATCCCATTTGTCAAACGCATTATGGTGGTACTGGAATATCAACCAGTTGTCCATCACCTACGCCTTTCGGCCTCGGCTTAGGTCCCGACTAACCCTGGGAGGACGAGCCTTCCCCAGGAAACCTTAGATATTCGGTCAACAAGATTCTCACTTGTTTTTCGCTACTTATGCCAGCATTCTCACTTCTGTACTGTCCACCACTCCTTACGGTATGACTTCAACCTGTACAGAAAGCTCCTCTACCACGTGTACAAAGTACACATCCATAGCTTCGGTGGTAAGTTTGAGCCCCGTTACATCTTCGGCGCAGGATCTCTCGACTAGTGAGCTATTACGCACTCTTTAAATGAGTGGCTGCTTCTAAGCCAACATCCTAGTTGTCTTAGAAATCCCACATCCTTTCCCACTTAACTTACACTTTGGGACCTTAGCTGATGGTCTGGGCTGTTTCCCTTTTGACCACGGATCTTATCATTCGTAGTCTGACTGCCGGGGTACAAGTATATGGCATTCGGAGTTTGATAGGGTTCAGTAACTGTTGTCAGCCCCTAGCCCATTCAGTGCTCTACCTCCACTACTCAATTACCCGACGCTAGCCCTAAAGCTATTTCGAGGAGAACCAGCTATCTCCGAGTTCGATTGGAATTTCTCCGCTATCCACAGCTCATCCCATGGTTTTTCAACACCAACGTGGTTCGGACCTCCACGGAATTTTACTTCCGCTTCATCCTGGCCATGGATAGGTCACCCGGTTTCGGGTCTACAATATACAACTAGTTGCCCTATTCAGACTCGGTTTCCCTTCGGCTCCACACCATAAGTGCTTAACCTTGCTATATATCGTAACTCGCTGGCCCGTTCTACAAAAAGTACGCCGTCACACTTTAATGTGCTCCGACCGATTGTAGGCACACGGTTTCAGATTCTATTTCACTCCCCTTCCGGGGTTCTTTTCACCTTTCCCTCACGGTACTGCTTCACTATCGGTCACTAGGTAGTATTTAGCCTTGGGAGATGGTCCTCCCAGCTTCCCACAAGGTTTCACGTGTCTCGTGGTACTCTGGAGTAGATCTACTTTTCTTTCCTTTTCGCCTACAGGGTTATTACCTTCTACGACGGAACTTTCCAGTTCTCTTCAACTAAAGAAATCAAAGCGTTATGATCTATCCGCAACCCCAGGAACAAGTTCCTGGTTTGGGCTCTTCCCCTTTCGCTCGCCGCTACTTAGGGAATCGAATTTTCTTTCTCTTCCTCTGGGTACTTAGATGTTTCAGTTCCCCAGGTGTACCTCCATATACCTATGAATTCAGTATACAGTATCTAGCATAACTAGATGGGTTTCCCCATTCGGAAATCTACATATCACAGGCTATGTGCGCCTACATGTAGCTTATCGCAGCTTATCACGTCCTTCATCGGCTCCTAGTGCCAGGGCATTCACCGTGCGCCCTTTGTAGCTTGATCTATCATCAATTACTATTGTTATTAACAAATTATATTTGTTAACTAGGTTTTTTTCGTTTCTTTATCACTGTGCAATTTTCAAAGAACAAATAGAAAGACTTAGTCTTTCAAAATTAAACAGAATTAGGTGCCAGTCTGGAAGCTTTGCTTCCATTCTCCCTAGAAAGGAGGTGATCCAGCCGCAGGTTCTCCTACGGCTACCTTGTTACGACTTCACCCCAATCACCAATCCCACCTTCGACCGCTGGCTCCTTACGGTTACCTCACGGGCTTCGGGTGTTACCGGCTCTCATGGTGTGACGGGCGGTGTGTACAAGACCCGGGAACGTATTCACCGCGACATGCTGATTCGCGATTACTAGCAACTCCAACTTCATGTAGGCGAGTTTCAGCCTACAATCCGAACTGGGACTGGCTTTCAAGTTTTGCTCCCCCTCGCGGGTTTGCTGCTCGTTGTACCAGCCATTGTAGCACGTGTGTAGCCCTAGACATAAGGGGCATGATGATTTGACGTCATCCCCACCTTCCTCCACGTTAACCGCGGCAGTCTCGTTAGAGTGCTTAACTTAATAGTAGCAACTAACAATAAGGGTTGCGCTCGTTGCGGGACTTAACCCAACATCTCACGACACGAGCTGACGACAACCATGCACCACCTGTCTTCCTGTCCCCGAAGGGACTTCCTCGATTAAGAGTAATTCAGGAGATGTCAAGTCTAGGTAAGGTTCTTCGCGTTGCTTCGAATTAAACCACATGCTCCGCTGCTTGTGCGGGTCCCCGTCAATTCCTTTGAGTTTTAATCTTGCGACCGTACTCCCCAGGCGGAATACTTAATGCGTTTGCTGCGGCACCGAGGGTGGTACCCCCCGACACCTAGTATTCATCGTTTACGGCGTGGACTACCAGGGTATCTAATCCTGTTTGCTACCCACGCTTTCGTATCTCAGTGTCAGTTACAGTCCAGAAAGTCGCCTTCGCCACTGGTGTTCTTCCTAATCTCTACGCATTTCACCGCTACACTAGGAATTCCACTTTCCTCTCCTGCACTCTAGATGCCCAGTTTCAAATGCAGCGCCCAGGTTAAGCCCGGGAATTTCACATCTGACTTAAGCACCCACCTACATACTCTTTACGCCCAGTAAATCCGGACAACGCTTGCCACCTACGTATTACCGCGGCTGCTGGCACGTAGTTAGCCGTGGCTTCCTCCTTAGGTACCGTCATTATCGTCCCTAAAGACAGAGTTTTACGATCCGAAAACCTTCATCACTCACGCGGCGTTGCTGCGTCAGGGTTTCCCCCATTGCGCAATATTCCCCACTGCTGCCTCCCGTAGGAGTCTGGACCGTGTCTCAGTTCCAATGTGGCCGATCACCCTCTCAGGTCGGCTACGCATCGTCGCCTTGGTGAGCCCTTACCTCACCAACTAGCTAATGCGCCGCGGGTCCATCTCAAAGCGGATTGCTCCTTTGATTATTTTATGATGCCATAAAATAATGTTATGCGGTATTAATCTCCCTTTCGGGAGGCTATCCCCCTCTTTGAGGCAGGTTACCCACGTGTTACTCACCCGTCCGCCGCTAATCCACTCCCCGAAGGAAGCTTCATCGCTCGACTTGCATGTGTTAGGCACGCCGCCAGCGTTCGTCCTGAGCCAGGATCAAACTCTCAATTTAAAAGTTTAATCTTACTCAAATTTATTGACTGGTTTCTTACCTTAATTCTGTTTAATTTTCAAAGACCATTTTCTTTCGCCATCTCTCGACGGCTTATTTATTATATCAATTTCATTTCTCTTTGTCAACAACTTTTTTGAATTTTTTTAATTTTCTCAAATTACTTAAATTCTTTCGTTGTTTCCTTTGTTTCCGTCGTCTCCGTGACGACAAGGAATATCTTATCAGAATATTTCTCATATGTTTTTTTTAATATACTTATTTTATAAAATTACATCTATAATTCTATAAATATATCTTAATTTCTTTGCTTTTCGCAAAGTGATACTCCCGGTAAAGTATATATCCTAATTTTAATATTTATAATAAAAGTACCTCTTCTAAATTCCACTGAAATAATAGACGGGGTACTAAAAAGCTTAATTATTTTATTATATTCTAATATACTTTCATATTATAAATTATTTACTATCTCTTTAAACTTATTTCCTCTTATTTCAAAGTTAGCAAACATATCAAAGCTAGCACATGCAGGTGATAATGTAACTATATCTCCCATTTTTGAAATTTCTTTAGCTTTATAAATAGCTTCTTCAAATCCTTCTAACATATAAATAGGAATTTTATATTGTTTATTTTTAATAACATCATCAAAAGCTTTTTTTATTTTCTCTTTAGTAACACCAGTTAAAATTAATGCTTTAATCTTATCATATCCTTCTTCTGCTAATGGTTCAAATGGTATATGTTTATCGTATCCACCAGCAATTAAAATTACAGGTTTTTCAAAAGCTCTAAGTCCCGCAATGGTTCTTGTTGGACTTGATGCTATAGAATCATTATAATATTTAACACCGTCAAGTTCTCTTACAAATTCACATCTATGTTCAACCCCGGTAAAGGTTGTAGCAACTTTTCTCATAATATCAACATTTACATCTTCATGAACTAAGCAAAATGCTGCTAAAAGATTTTCTACATTATGCATACCCTTTAACTTTACTTCTTCTAATGCACAGACTTCTTTATCTAAAATAAAAAGCTTATTATTTTTAAAGTACGCACCGTTATTAATTTCTTCTTTTATACTAAATTGCTTAACTCTGCCCTTAGCTTCATTTACTAAATCATTTGTTATTTTATTATCTCTATTTAAAACTAATAAATCATTTTCGTTTTGATACTTAAATATATTTTTTTTAGCATTTACATATTCTTCCATATCTTTGTGAACATCTAAATGATTTGGAGAAAGATTAGTAACTAATGCACAATTTATATCTTCGTTTATAGTCATAAGTTGAAAACTAGATAATTCTAAAACAACTTTGTCTTCTTTAGTCATCCTTTCTATATTTGCAAAAAGAGGATTTCCGATATTGCCCCCTACCCATGTTTTGTAACCTTGACTTTTTAACATATTATATACAAGAGTTGTTGTTGTTGTTTTTCCATCACTTCCTGTTATACCAAAAACTTTAGCTGGACAATATTTAATAAATTCCTCCATTTCAGAAGTTATATAAGATCCTGACTCTTTAGCCCTTAATAAAGCTTCATTATCTATTCTCATAGAAGGTGTTTTAAAAACAACATCAAATCCTATTAAATTATTTAAATATTCTTCTCCAAGTTCTAATTTAACACCCTTACTTTTAAATTCTACAGCTATATCACCTAATGTTTTTTCATCCTTTTTATCAAAAGCAGTTACTTCTGCTCCCAAATTCATCAAAAAATGAATTAAAGGAATGTTGCTTATTCCTATACCAACAACTGCTACTCGTTTATCTTTTATAAAATTCTTAAATTCATTAAAATTTTTCTTCATGAAAGAACCCCCAAAATGCTTTAATATTATAAAGTGTTATTTTTAAATCAATTATAACACTTTATATATTTTTATTGTATATTTAGAAAACTTTTTTAGTTCCGTTTTATTTTCAAAATAATTAGAATTTACTTAAAATAAAAACTTTTATATAACATATTGCAAAATTTTGTCGTAATATGTTATACTATGAAGGTGTCGTAAACATTTGATGGTGTGATTCCCCAAATTTTATTAGACACATAACATATCCCCATAATTAAACCTTATTTTCACCGGATGCATTTTCCGGTGTTTTTTATTTTTAAAAAAAGTTGCTGTTTTATTAGCAACTTTTTTTAAAATATTATATTAGAATTCAATTTTTTCTTCTAAGAATTTTTCTAGTTCCTCAATCTTTAATCTTACTTGAGTCATATTATCTCTATCTCTTACAGTTACAGTGTTATCTTGTAAAGTATCAAAATCTACAGTTATACAATATGGTGTTCCTATTTCATCTTCTCTTCTATACCTCTTTCCTATACTACCAGCTTCATCATAATCTATATTGAATTTCTTACTTAATTTTCCGTACACTTCTAAGGCTTTTTCGGATAATTTCTTTGATAACGGTAATATAGCTGCTTTAAATGGAGCTAATGCAGGATGAAGATGTAACACTGTTCTAGTATCTCCATTTTCTAATTCTTCTTCATCATATGCATCTACTAAAAATGCAAGTGCAACTCTATCTGCTCCTAATGATGGCTCAATTACATAAGGAACATACTTTTCATTAGTAGTTGGATCTAAATATGTTAATTCTTGACCAGAGTGTTCCATGTGTTTCTTTAGGTCATAATCAGTTCTATCTGCAATTCCCCAAAGTTCACCCCATCCAAATGGGAACAAGAATTCTATATCAGAAGTTGCATTACTATAGAATGATAATTCTTCTTCTCCATGATCTCTAAATCTTAAATTTTCTTCTGTCATTCCTAAATCTAATAAGAACTTCCAACAATAATCTTTCCAATAATGGAACCATTCTAAGTCAGTTCCTGGTTTACAGAAAAACTCTAACTCCATTTGTTCAAATTCTCTAGTTCTAAAAGTAAAGTTTCCTGGGGTTATTTCGTTTCTAAATGATTTACCTATTTGACCTATACCAAAAGGAACTTTTTTTCTTGAAGTTCTTTGAGCATTTTTAAAGTTTACAAAAATACCTTGAGCTGTTTCTGGTCTTAAATAAATTTCTGAAGTTGTATCTTCAGTTACACCTTGAAATGTTTTAAACATTAAATTAAATCTTCTTATATCTGTATAATTTTTCTTTCCGCATTTAGGACATACTATATTATTCTCATCTATATAATTCATTAATTCTTCACTAGTCCATCCATCAGCACTAACATCATCTTTTCCATTATCCGCTAAATGTTCTTCAACTAATTTATCTGCTCTAAATCTTGCTTTACATTCCTTACAATCCATTAATGGATCTGAAAATCCTCCAACGTGTCCTGATGCTACCCACACTTCTTTGTTCATAAGTATGCTTGAATCAAGACCTATATTATATGGACTTTCTTGAATAAATCTTTTCCACCAAGATTTTTTCACATTGTTTTTAAACTCTACTCCAAGGGGACCATAATCCCATGAATTTGCAAGACCACCATATATCTCAGATCCTTGAAATATAAATCCTCTACCTTTACAAAGTGCAACTACTTTTTCCATGGTTTTTTCAAAAGACATTTGTATATTACCTCCTAATTATAAATTTACGTATAAAAAAAAGACCTATATTAACCTAAAGGGACGAAAAACATACTTCCGCGGTTCCACCCTTTTTGGCTATTAGCCCTCCTTACAAATAAAACGCACTCCAAAGCTCCATTCATTATAAACCCTTAGTTGTTTGCACCAACCACAACCTCTCTAAAAAGAATCTAAAACTACTCTTCTTTGTCATTGTACTTAGTATTATATTTTCAATGTTATTAAACTAATTTTAACAAAAAATAAAAAAATGGCTCCGCGGAGAGGACTCGAACCTCCAACCTATCGGTTAACAGCCGAGTGCTCCACCATTGAGCTACCGCGGAACGTTCATTACATAAACTATTATACCACATTTTAATTATATTGCAATAGAAAAATTATATTTTTTTACCCTAATTATAAATCTATAATTAGGGCAATATTTAATAATATAATTATACTATTTTGTTGGTTTCATTGTTGGGAATAGTATAACATCTCTAATTGAACTAGAATCAGTTAAGAACATTATTAATCTATCTATTCCTATTCCAAGTCCACCTGTAGGTGGCATACCAATTTCTAAAGCATTTATAAAATCATCATCCATCATGTACGCTTCATCATCACCAAGTTCTCTTTCTTTAAGTTGTTGTACAAATCTTTCTTTTTGAACTATAGGATCATTTAATTCAGAATAAGCATTACATATTTCTCTTCCATATACGAATCCTTCGAATCTTTCAGTTAATGCATCATTTCCTCTTTTCTTTTTAGTAAGAGGTGAGTTTTCCTTTGGATAGTCGCATACAAATGTTGGTTGCATTAATTTTTCTTCTCCGAACTCTTCAAATAAAGCTACTAAGATATCTCCTTTTGTACAATCTTTAAGCTCTTTTTTAAGTTCTAATCCTTTTTCTTTTGCTATTTCTCTAGCTTCTTCATCAGTATTAACTTCATTAAAATCTACACCTGCAAATTCTTTTACAGCATCCACCATTGTAATTCTTCTCCAAGGTGGTTTGAAATCTATTTCTGTACCCTCATACATAACTTTAGTTGTTCCATTAACTTTTTCACAAACATAAGCTACCATATTTTCAGTTATTTCCATCATATCATTATAATCAGCATATGCTTCATATAATTCTATAGCTGTAAATTCAGGATTATGTCTTATATCTATTCCTTCATTTCTAAAGTTTTTACCTATTTCATATACCTTTTCAAATCCGCCTACAATAAGTCTCTTTAAATAAAGTTCTGTTGCTATTCTAAGATACATATCTATATCTAATGCATTATGATGAGTTATAAATGGCTTCGCCGCAGCACCACCAGCTATTGGAGAAAGAATTGGAGTTTCAACTTCTAAGAAATCTCTATTATCTAAGAATTCTCTTATAGCCTTTATTATAGCAGTTCTTTTCATGAATGTTTCTCTTACATCTTCATTCATTATTAAATCTACATATCTTTGTCTATATCTTAAGTCTGGATCTTTTAATCCGTGGAACTTTTCAGGTAATGGTTTTAAAGACTTAGTAAGTAATTTAAAATCAACAATATGTAAAGTTACTTCTCCTGTTTTTGTCTTAAATACAGTTCCTGTTATAGATACAAAATCACCTATATCAAATGTTTTATACTCTTTAAGCTTTTCTTCTCCAACATCATCAATTTTTATATATAATTGAATCTTTCCATATCTATCACGAATATCAGAGAATCCTGCTTTACCGTGCACTCTTTTAGACATAAGTCTACCTGCAACAGTTACATTTTTTCCTTCTAACTCATCATAGTTATCTTTTACTTGTTTTGATGTATGAGTTCTTTCTACTTTGTATACATCAAAAGGATCTTTTCCTTGTTCTTGAAGATTAGAAAGCTTTTGCATTCTTTCTTTTACTAAAGCATTGAATTCAGCTTCTTTCTTCGCTTCCATCTTTCTTTGCTTTATTTCTTCCTTTGTCAATTGCTTTTCTCCCATAGAAGCATCCCTCCATTTATTCGTTTGTATTAAACAAAACAGTTTTATTAGATTCTAATTTCTAAAATTTCAAATTTACTTATACCATCTGGTACTGGTACATCAACTATATCTCCAACTTTTTTACCTATTAATGCACTTCCAACTGGTGATTCATTAGAAATTTTGTTTTCCATAGGATCTGCTTCAGCTGAACCTACTATATGAAAATCTATTTCTTCATCAAAATCATAATCTTTAACTTTTACAATAGAACCTACACTAACAACGTCTTTTGGAATTTCACTTTCATCAACAACATTGGCATTTCTTAACATGTTTTCTATTTGTACAATTCTTCCTTCAACAAATGCTTGCTCATTTTTAGCTTCATCATATTCTGAGTTTTCACTCAAGTCTCCATAAGATAATGCTACTTTTATTTTCTCTGTAATTTCTCTTCTTTTAGTTGTTTTAAGATATTCCAATTCATCTTCTAACTTTTTAACACCCTCGGCAGTCATGATATATTGTTTTGAATCACTCATTTTTTACTCCCCTTTAAAGTATTATTTATTTAAATCCATCGTGTTATTGACATTGTAACTGTTTAAGTAATTATAAAACAGGACGTTTCTAATGTCAACACAACTATTCTATTTTTTTCCATTTATAAGATTATATGTCTTTAAAATACTTTATTGCTCATTTTAATAAAGTCATACTATAAAATCATTATTTCTCTGTAACTTTCATAATTATTTACATTTTACATTGTATTTATTCACTACAGCTTTAAATTAATATATTTACTTATAAAGAATTTACAACATAGATTTGTATTCTGTAAGAATTTTTATAACATTATCACTTTCTTTTTCTACATTTATCTTGTTTTTTATATCCGTACAATTTTTAATTCCTTTTATATACCAAGCAATATGTTTTCTCATTTCTCTCACAGCCTTAAGCTCTCCATGATATTGTATAGCTAACTTTAAATGTCTTATACACATATCTATTTTTTCTTCAGGAGTTGGATAGATAACTTCTTCATTATTCAAAGCTAATTGTATTTGCTTAAATATCCAAGGATTACCCATAGCACCTCTAGCTATCATTATGCCATCACAATTTGTTTCTTCTTTTAATTGAAATGCCTTTTCTGCTGAAAAAACATCTCCATTGCCTATAACAGGAATATCTACAGCTTCTTTAACTCTTCTTATTATATCCCAATCAGCTTTTCCCTCATACATTTGTGCTCTTGTTCTTCCATGAATTGCAACAGCATCCACTCCTGCCTGTTCCATTCTTTTTGCAAACTCTACAGCATTTATATTATCATTATCAAATCCCTTTCTAAACTTTACAGTTACAGGCTTCTTTGAAATTTTCTTCATTTCCATTACTATTTTAGCAGCAAGTTCTGGAGTTTTCATCAAAGCAGAACCCTCTCCATTTTTAACTATCTTAGGAGCAGGACATCCCATATTAATATCAATTATGCAAACACCATCATCTTCATTTAAAATTTCACAAGCTCTTGCCATAACTAAAGGATCACTTCCAAATATTTGAGCTGCTACAGGCTTCTCTTCTTTGCTTAACATTAATAATTTTTTTGTGTTTTCATTATTATAATACATACCTTTGGCACTTATCATTTCTGTATATACAAGACCACAGCCCATCTCTTTACATAATCCTCTATAAGCAATATCTGTAACACCTGCCATAGGAGCTAAAAACACATTGTTTTTAAAATTTAAGTTTCCTATTTTCATTTATATCCCTACTCTTTATTTTTCTCATAAATAATCTTAAGTCCTTCTAACGTTAAGAAAGGACACACTTTATCTATAGTTGTAGAATCTTCTGAAATTAAAGTTGCAAAACCCCCAGTAGCAATTACATATGGTTCTCCTTCTCCAAGTTGTATCATTTCTTGTTTTATCTTTGATACTATATAATCTACTTGACCAATATATCCGTAAACTATTCCAGCCTGCATACTTGTAACAGTATTTTTACATATAACATGAGATGGCTTTATAAGCTCTATTCTTGGAAGCTTAGCTGCTTTTTCAAACAATGCTGCTGCTGAAATTTTTATTCCAGGACATATTGCTCCTCCTAAATAATCTCCTTTTTTAGTAACTGCACAATATGTAGTTGCTGTACCAAAATCTATTATTATAAGTGGTTTTTTAAATAATTCATGAGCTGCTACTGCATTAACAATTCTATCTGCTCCAACTGATTTTGGATTATCATATTTTATATTTATTCCTGTTTTAACTCCAGGACCAACCACTATTGGTTCAACATTGAAATATTTTCTAATCATATGTTCAATTGAATACATAATATTTGGAACTACAGAAGATATTATTACTCCTTCTATATCTTTAGGATCTATATTATTATGTGATAATAACTCTAGCACTTGTATACCATATTCATCTGCTGTTCTTTTAGCATCTGTTCCAAGTCTACATTCTAAAACTAACTCTTCACCTTTATAAATTCCTAATACAATGTTTGTATTTCCTGCATCTAAAACAAATAACATTGTCATACACCCCTTAATAAAACTATAAGAGCAGTATATAACTGCTCTTATATTAGAATTTAACGTCTTAACTATAACACTTTAATTTTAACAACTGCTATAGATTTGTCAAGTGAAATTTATACTAGAAAAGCCCTTGTATTGTACCATCCTCTAATATATCCATTCTATTTGCCGCAGGTGTTTTAGGAAGCCCTGGCATAGTCATTATATTTCCTGTTAATACTACAATAAAACCAGCTCCATTGGATACCCTTACTTCTTTTACGTTTATTTTGAAATTTTTAGGATTTCCTAAAAGTGTTGGATCATCTGATAAAGAATACTGTGTTTTTGCAACACATATAGGTACTTTGTCTAATCCCATATCTTCTATATCCTTAATTTCCTTTTCTGCTTTATTATCATATTGAACTTGAGAAGCTCCATAAATCTCTTTTGCTATAACATTTATCTTTTCTTTTATTGATAATTCTTGGTCATACAAATATTTAAAATCACCTTTATTTTCTTCTAATACTTTAATTACTTTTTTAGCAAGTTCAATGCCTCCATCTCCACCTTTTTCCCAAACTTCAGCTAAAGAAACTTCCACATCTTTATTTTTACAAAAATCCTTTATACATTTTATTTCCTCATCACTATCAGTAATAAATTTATTTATAGCAACTACTACAGGTACTCTATACTTTTTCATATTTTCTATTTGTTTTTCAAGATTTCCTATTCCCGCTTTCAAAGCATCTACATTAGGAATTGTCAATTTATCTTTAGAAACCCCTCCATGATGCTTTAAAGCTCTAATTGTAGCTACTACAACAATACAATCTGGCTTTATATTTCCTTTCCTACATTTTATATCTAAGAATTTTTCTGCTCCAAGATCTGCTCCAAATCCAGCCTCTGTTATAGCAAATTCTCCTAACTTCATAGCCATTTTTGTTGCTAATATACTATTACAGCCGTGAGCTATATTAGCAAAGGGACCACCATGAATTATAGCCGGAGTATTTTCTAATGTTTGAACTAAATTAGGCTTTATAGCATCTTTCATAAGCATAGCCATAGCACCTTGAACTTTTAGATCTTTACAATAAACTGGTTCACCATTAATATTATAAGCTACTAAAATTTCACCAAACTTTTGTTTAAGATCCATTAAGCTATTGGATAAACATAGTATAGCCATAATTTCAGATGCAACAGTAATTGTAAAACCCTCTTCTCTCAAAAATCCATTTACTTTTCCACCCATTCCAACAACTACATTACGAAGTGCTCTGTCATTCATATCCATAACTCTTTTAAATACAATTCTTCTTGAATCTATTTTTAAATCATTCCCTTGATGAATATGATTATCTATGGCAGCAGCTAAAAGATTATTTGCTGATGTTATAGCATGCATATCTCCAGTAAAATGAAGATTAATATCCTCCATGGGAACAACTTGTGAATATCCCCCACCTGCAGCTCCTCCTTTTATTCCAAATACAGGTCCAAGTGAAGGCTCCCTTAAAGCTATAACTGCTTTTTTATTTAATTTACAAAGAGCTTGCCCTAGCCCTACTGTTATAGTAGACTTACCTTCCCCTGCTGGTGTAGGATTTATAGCTGTAACTAATATTAATTTTCCGTCCTTCTCATTTCGTCTATTTTTTAAAACATCTAATGATATTTTGCATTTATAATTTCCATATAGCTCTATATCATCATCTTGTAATCCTAAATTTTTAGCTATATCAGTTATCCTCTTCATATTTGCACCTTGTGCAATTTCAATGTCACTTTTCATCATTTACCACCCCTTATACAAATTAATAAAAACGTTATTATATTAGTTTTTCCATATAATAACGTTTTCTATCCTTAATTAATGCTATTTATTAATTATTTTTGAATATTTTTAATAAATTCTTCTGAATTTACAATATATCTAATATGAGTTCCTTCTCCTATTTTTCCTGCTTCATCATAAGCTTCTACTTCAAATACTAATTTTTTTCTATCTACTTTTTTAAGAATAGTTTCACATCTAACTTTCATTCCAATTGGTGTTGCTTTCATATGTTTTACACTGATTTCTATACCAACTGTAGCATATCCTTCTGGTAAACTATCCTTTACACTTGCTTGTGATGTATTTTCCATTAAAGCAATCATAGATGGTGTAGAGAAAACATCTACTAATCCAGATCCTACTCTTTTTGCAGAATGTTGTTCTTCAACAACCATTTCCATTAAACCTTTTGTTCCTTCATGTACATTAAACTCCATAAAATTCATCCTCTCTTAGTTTTATTTATATATTTTATAAAAATAGATATTATTGAAAATTCTCTCAATAACCATAATTATAAATAAAACTAAACAAAAAGTATAGAGTTTATAAAAAACTCTATACTTTTTACATTCATTATATTTCCTTTTTTCCTTCAGTGTTTAAATCCTGTGAAAAAGCATCTATAGAATCCTTATTTGCTTCTTCTGATATTGTTTGTTTTTCTAACTCTTTAACTTCTTGCATATCATCATGCTTTTCTAAATCTATTGCATTTTCTTTTTCTTCATTAAATTCTTTACCTTCAACTATAGCATTAAACTCTTCTCCGGATATTTTTTCCTTTTCTAAAAGTCTTTTAGCTACAACATGAAGTTTATCTATATGTTCAGTTAATATCTTTTCAGCTTTCTTATAAGCTTCACTAACTAAAGATTTAACTTCATTATCTATTTCAAATGCAACTTCTTCACTATAATTTTTGGATTTTCCAATATCTCTTCCTATAAATACTTCATCGTGATCACTGCCAAATGTTATAGTACCAAGTTTTTCACTCATTCCATATTCCATAACCATTTTTCTTGCAATATTTGATACTCTTTGAATATCATTAGATGCTCCAGTACTTATATCTCCTAAAATTAATTGCTCAGCAACTCTTCCTCCAAGCAAACCTACCATATCATCTTTTAATTTTGATTTAGATGCATAAGATTTATCTCTTTCTGGAAGCTGCATTGTGTATCCCCCAGCCATTCCTCTTGGTATAATACTAATTTCATGCACAGGATCGGAATAACGTGAAAACTTCGCTACAATAGCATGCCCTGCTTCATGATAAGCAGTAAGTTTTCTATCTTCTTCATGAATAACCCTACTTTTCTTTTCAGGACCAGCTATAACCCTTGTTATGGCTTCCTCAAGTTCTATCATACCTATTTTTTTCTTATTATTTCTAACAGCAAGCAATGCTGCTTCGTTCATTAAGTTTTCAAGATCTGCACCTACAAATCCTGGAGTTCTCTTTGCAAGTACTTTTAAATCAACATCATCTTCTAAATGCTTATTTCTAACGTGAACTTTTAATACTTCTTCTCTTCCCTTGGCATCTGGAGCTCCAACTAATATTTGTCTGTCAAATCTACCTGGTCTTAAAAGTGCTTTATCTAATATATCAGGTCTATTTGTAGCAGCAACTAAAATTATACCTTCATTTACTCCAAATCCATCCATTTCAACTAATAACTGATTTAAAGTTTGTTCTCTTTCATCATGTCCTCCACCAAGTCCAGCACCTCTTTGTCTACCAACAGCATCTATCTCATCTATAAATATTATACAAGGTGAGTTCTTTTTAGCTTGTTCAAATAAGTCTCTAACTCTAGATGCACCTACTCCAACAAACATTTCAACAAAGTCTGAACCTGATATACTAAAAAACGGAACTCCTGCTTCTCCTGCAACTGCTTTTGCAAGCAATGTTTTACCTGTTCCTGGTGGTCCTACAAGTAATATACCTTTAGGTATTCTTGCACCCATATCTAAATACTTATTAGGGGCTTTTAGGAAATCAACGATTTCTTCAAGCTCTGCCTTTTCTTCATCAGCACCTGCCACTTCTTTAAATGTAACCTTTTGGCTATCTGGTGACGCAAGCTTTGCACGACTTTTCCCAAAATTCATGACGCCTCTGTTTCCACCGCCACCCTGGGACTGTTGCATAAACATAACCCAAAATCCAATCATCAATAGTATTAAAATTATAGTAGGTATCCAACTTATCCACATAGGCATAGATGATGCAGGCTCAAATTTAACATCTACAGATGGTTTAGGATTATTCACAAGTATATCTTGCATCAATAGCGTTTGAGGAACTACTACTTGAAATTGTGTTTTAGATTTATCATTAAGCTCTCCAACAACTGTTCTACCATCTTGCTTTATTTCAACTCTCGAAACTTTATTATCAATCCAATATTTTTTAAACTGATTATATGATACTGTACCCGCTGCTTTATTACTTTGCAAAAGTGTTAAAGCAGCAAAAAATACACATATAAGCAGCAAAATCCAAATTGTCGCACTTGAAAGTCTCTTTTTCACATTAATGCCCCCCATCTTTTGGTTATTTTTTTATTTGATTTTATCATATCATTTTTTTATTTACAATTAACTACCTCTCTACTTTTTATAAACACTTTCTTTTAGTATTCCTATAAAAGGTAGATTTCTATACTTTTCTGCATAATCTAATCCATATCCAACTAAAAATTCATCTGGAACTTCATATCCTAAATACTTTACATCAACTTCTACTTTTCTTCTATCTGGTTTATTTAATAAACATGCAACACTAACACTATTTGGATTTTTTGATTTTAAATATGTTTTTAAATATTCTAATGTAGTCCCTGTATCAACTATATCTTCTATAATAAGTATGTCTCTTCCTTCTACTTCAAATTCTAAATCTTTAAGTATTCTAACTACACCTGAACTTTCAGTAGAATTTCCATAGCTTGAAACATCCATAAAATCTATCTTACAAGGAATTTCTATATATTTCATTAAATCAGCCATAAATGGAACTGATCCTTTTAATATACCAACTAATATAACATCCTTTCCTTTATAATCCTCAGATATTTCTCTTCCCATTTTCTTAACTTTCTCTCTTAATTCTTCTTCACTAAAAAGTACTCTTTCAATGTCGTTTCTCATAACACTATTCCTCTCTTTCAATTTTAATTTTCAATATACGTTTTGTATTTTTATTAATTTTAAACTTATCGCTTATTCTATATCCTACAATCCAAGATATTTCATCATCAAATACAATTAGTGGTATTATATCTCTCTTTTCCTTTGGAATTTTTAAATTTATAAACAAGTCTTTAAGCTTTTTAGTGCCCTTCATTCCCAGAGGTACAAATTTATCTCCATTATTCCTATATCTTAGTTTTATATCCCTGTTTATTTTATCATAATCAAAATACTTAATTAAAGAACTTTTATCAAATTTAGTATCTTCTACATTATTTATTATATCTAATGTAATTTTTAACCCATTATCTAATATGTTCTCTTTATTTATTACTAGGTTATACTCCTGTTTTCCTTTATCTATGTTAATTTTGTTGTTATTTTTATATAAATTGATATCACCATAATTATTTAAAACTCTTATATTTTTAGGTAGCATTATAAATTTACCTGTGGATTTTTTTTGAATATCAATAATATCATATATATGACCTTTATCAAAATTATTTAGATTACCTTTAAGTTCCTTTAAAGCCATCCTTATAACTCTAGTAAGTATAGCTTCATGTTCTTTAAAAACCTCTTCTTTAATAATAACTTTATCCTTTTCACCTTTACAATACTTATTATATTTTTCTAAAGATACTTTATTTAAATAATCATTATCTATTTTTACAGTATCAGAAAATCTATTTAATACCTCAATAACATCAGAATTAAAGTTTTTTTGTATATATGGTATTAATTCTAATCTAATTTTATTTCTTGTATATATATTTTCAAGATTTGTTTTATCTATTCTAGGATTTAAATTATTTACATAGCAATAATCTTCAATTTCATCCCTTGTTATATCTATTATGGGTCTTACAAATATATTATCTCTAACTGCTCTTATTCCTATTAAGCCCTCAAGTCCAGTTCCCCTTAACATTCTCATAAGAATAGTCTCTGCCTGATCATTAGCATTATGAGCCACAGCTATTTTATTTGCTCTAACATTATTTAAGACTTCAGAGAAAAAATCATATCTAACTTCTCTTCCTGCCATCTCACAAGAAATACCTCTATCTTTGGATATCTTATGTACGTCTTCCTTTTTTACAAAGCACTGAATATTTAAGTTTTCACAGAATTTTCTAACATATTCTTCGTCTTTATCCGCTTCTTCTCCTCTTAGACAATGATTTATATGTGCAGCTACAATCGATATACCAATTTTTTCCTTCAGCTTATAAAGTATATGTAAAAGACATATAGAATCAGGTCCACCAGATACCGCTACAACTACTTTATCTCCAACTTCAAACATATTATTTTGTTTAATAGTATGTATAACCTTTTCAATCAAACTAAACACTCCCATACAATTCTATATTTATTTATTATAACATAAATATAGGCTATATCTACAAGGTATAAGTGAAACACCTTCACATCTTATAGATATAACCTATTATAAAATTATATAAAAATATTAATATACACTATAGACTTTGCACACTATAGCGGTCATATCATCCTTTGCTCTTCCCCCACTTAACTCTTTTGCTCTGGAAATTATACCATCCACCAATTCCTTAGGACTGTTTATATTACTATTCTTTAAATAATCTAAAACCCAATCAAATTTTCCTACATTGTTGTTATCGTAATCTAATACACCATCACTTAACATAACTATAATATCACCATTTTTTAATCTTTTATTAGTAACCTCTAAATCTACTTTATCTAATACTCCAATTGGTAAAGTATTAGATACTATAACTTCAACATTTTTTCCCGACTTTATAAAACTTGGTACAGCTCCAACCTTCATAAAACTAGTATCTCCTGTATATAAATCTATACTAGTTAAATCAAGAGTAGAAAACTTTTCACTTTCCGAAAATTTTAATGACATTATTGAGTTTACAGTATTTATAGCTGTAGCTTTACTAATACCAAATCGAGTAAATTTTTCAATTAATTCTACAGCAACTTTGCTTTCCTCACTAGCTTCGGGTCCAGATCCCATTCCATCACTTATTATGCACATATAACTTCCATCTAAAACTTTTCCAAAACTATAGCTATCTCCATTTTGCTTTTCCCCATTTTTGCACTGTCTACTAACATAGGATGATACATAAAACTTAGTAGCCTCTTCAAAAGTCATAGTACATATACTAGTTTTTGGATCAATAACGCATCCTTCATCACTTATACACATATTTTTTCCTACAGCTTCACTTATAAGTGGCAATATTTTTTTGGAACATAACTGTGCCCCACCACAAGATTTTAAATATAACTTAACATTCAATCTATTATTTTTATCTTCATAACAAAATATATCGTTATACTTAAATGTTTTATTTTCAAATATTTTTCTAATTCTCTTTTCTGCATCACTATTAAATTTTACATCTGAATTAAACTCTTCCATAACTTCTTTTAAAGAACTAGCCATATTATTTATTTGTCCTGCTATAATCTCTCTTCCTTCGCTTAATCGTTTTCTCCACATCTCATTTATTATGTAATTATTAACTATTTCTTTAGTATTATTTAAAAGTATGGTTCTTTTAATGCATTTCCTATTAATTTCTTCTGGTAACTTATTATTACCTTCTTGATGATTTTGTATTAATTCTCCAAAAGCATTATAAGTAACATAAATTTCTTTTTTCCAACAATTTGAATTCATTTTGCAATTTCCACAAACTCTATCTGCCAGATTTTCTATAAGAGCACTACTTTTATTTTTCATAACAAGCTTATCATTATCAGCTAAGGTATTTAAATTACCAGATATATTATATAAAACATTAGAAAAGCCATATAATCTTTGAAATAACATATCTTTAATTCTATTTATATAATTTTTATTTAAATAATCTTGCTTTTTCTCCCAATCTAATTCTAAATTTATTTTCTCATATACCTTACTTGGTATAATTAAAAATATAGTTGTAGATATAATAATCTCTACTAATTTAAATTCAATATCTATATTAGAATATAATTTTAATATTAGAAATGTAATAACATATGCTGCACTAGTCAAAATTTTCCCACTCTCTTTAAAAATACCCGCTATTAATCCACATAACCCATAAACACTCATAAATATAAGTATATTTTCAGATGATATTCCTATAATAGATCCTATAGCAATACCACTAGCTGCACCTACATTACTTCCATTTATATAACTTATCATTAGTATAAAATTTAACGCTAAAATATTTCTAATTGATACATTGAAAATTTCTACTCCCCAAGTTCCAGCTAATATTAAGGATATTAACATAGATATACTTATTATTTCTTCACTTGTAAACAAATGTTTAGATTTTAATGCCTTTATGCATATTATTGAACGTTCAAGAATAAAATATAATGGAATAATACAAATCATCTGTAAAAACATAGTTAGAAATGCCACATTTAAAGTTAAATGTTTAATAAAAAATTCACTTAGTAAAATTTCTAAGGATATCACACTGAATATAACAGAAATATTTCTTATTCTATTTTTTTTATTTAATACATATGATAGTATCATTAAAGAAATTATGATTATCAAATATTCATACAAACTTGAGATTCTATCATTTAAAGATATATAACCTACAAAACATCCTAAAGACATGGGAATAACTACTTTTCTGGATTGTATTACCGTAGCAATTAATAACGCTATTCCAAAAGGAGCCATTGTACTATCTTCATTTAATAATAGTACCCTACTTACCAACATAGCACTAAAAAAATAAATTAAATTCTTAAAAATTAATAACCGTTGTATTTGTTTTTTTTCCTTTTGTTCTACCCCTGCATTCTTAACCCTTCTATATGGTAAAATTTCCGAATTGTATTGCACCCTTAGCACCTCCTAATTTAACAATCACTAGAATAAATTATATCAAAATCTTCTGGAAATTATTGTCAGTTAGTGAGATCACATAAGATTTTTCGTAAGACAGATATTGTTTGACTTTTGTAATATTTTACCATTAATGATATTTTTCTACTCACTTTGTAAGAAAAATATATTAAATTATATTTAAATATATAATTAGAATTTCTCATCATCATTATAAAATAAAACAAAAATCCACAACTAATTAAAAGTTGTGGATTTTTTATATTTGGTAGCGGAAATAGGACTTGAACCTACGACACTTCGGGTATGAACCGAATGCTCTAGCCAGCTGAGCTATTCCGCCATGATATATTATTTTCTCAAAAAATAAATGGTTGCGGGGATAGGACTTGAACCTACGACCTTCGGGTTATGAGCCCGACGAGCTACCAACTGCTCCACCCCGCGATATTTGGTGCCGGAGACCGGACTTGAACCGGTACGGAGTGTTAGCTCCGCAGGATTTTAAGTCCTGTGCGTCTGCCGATTTCGCCACTCCGGCGTATGCAATTATTAATAAATTGCTAAGTATTTTATTTTAAATGGTAGCGGAAATAGGACTTGAACCTACGACACTTCGGGTATGAACCGAATGCTCTAGCCAGCTGAGCTATTCCGCCATGATATATTATTTTTTCAAAAAATAAATGGTTGCGGGGATAGGACTTGAACCTACGACCTTCGGGTTATGAGCCCGACGAGCTACCAACTGCTCCACCCCGCGATATTGGTGCCGGAGACCGGACTTGAACCGGTACGGAGTGTTAGCTCCGCAGGATTTTAAGTCCTGTGCGTCTGCCGATTTCGCCACTCCGGCGTATGCAATTATCAATAAATTGCTAAGTATTTTATTTTAAATGGTAGCGGAAATAGGACTTGAACCTACGACACTTCGGGTATGAACCGAATGCTCTAGCCAGCTGAGCTATTCCGCCACGTATGGTTGCGGGGATAGGACTTGAACCTACGACCTTCGGGTTATGAGCCCGACGAGCTACCAACTGCTCCACCCCGCGATATTTGGTGCCGGAGACCGGACTTGAACCGGTACGGAGTGTTAGCTCCGCAGGATTTTAAGTCCTGTGCGTCTGCCGATTTCGCCACTCCGGCAAATTACATCAATATTTGATGCTTTGTCTTTTGTTTCGTCGCTATCTCTTGGCGACATAGATTATTATATATTAATATATTATATATGTCAACAATATTTTTAAAAAAAGTTTTAAAAATATCATAAGGGCTTTAAAAAGCCCTTATGATATTTATTATTAACTTTTTTTAGAATACTTATTTCCTTTTATATTCTGATGCTTTCTTATATCTTGAAATCTTTCTTCACTATCTTTTAAAAATCTTGATATAGCATCTTCAAAATTAACACTGCTAGGTACTGATTTTTTCTTTTCTTTATCCCAATCTATTTCAACTGGCTTTGATGACTTTCTGCTTGGCATAGCTTGTTTTATAGATAAACTTAATCTTCCGCCATCATCTACTGATATAACTTTAACTTTAACTTTGTCTTGTTCTTTTATATGTTCTCTTATATCTTTTACATAAGTATCTGCAACTTCAGATATGTGTACTAGCCCAGTTTTCCCCTCCACTTCTATAAATGCTCCAAACTTTGTTATATTTACTACTGTACCTTCTAAGATACTACCCAACTTTAAGGCCATGTTAATAAAATTCCTCCTTGATATGTTTATATATTATAAATTATAATAAGCAATATTTAGTCTTTCTTATTTACTACTACAGTCTCTCCTTGTTTTAAAAATCCAAGTCTTTCTCTGGCTAATTGTTCAACATATCTGTTAGTTTCAGACATTTTTATTGTATCTAATAATCTTTGATGTTGATCATTAACTTTTTGTAATTCTATTTTACAATTCTCTAACTGAATTTTTTTGTTTTTTATAGTCATTTGCTGATGTACTAATATGTAACAAGCATATATTATTATAATAGTCAAAATCATAACTTTAATTTTACTTTTATTTTTCATATTCAATTCCCTCTAAAACTTGTATTTTGACTCATATCTATATTTTAATTTTCTTTTGTATTTTATTCAAGGAATTTTTTTATTTATTTTTTCTGGTAACTTTGTAAAACATTATCTCCAAAAAATATATTAATAAATTTTTTAATATTCTTAAAAATTTAAATATTCCTCTAATAAGTTTATACTGAATCTTCAAGAAATGAATACTTATAAATCTTATATATATATATATTCCTAAGGAAATATATAAATACAAATATATACCTACGTAAACATGACCTGTATAAAGTAAAAATATAAATACTAGAATTCCAGTAAATATCCAAAACAATATATCCTCAATGAACGTTAATATTCTATTAGGGTTCTCAATTCCCCTAATAATTCTGTATATATCAAATAACATCCCTGTTAGTACCCCTGCAAGTACACTATAAAATATTAAATTAAATTGACTTTGTATAGGTATCAGCATATTTTTTTACCTAAATAGCCTTGCTATTATACTATCTTTATCCTTTTTGCTTTGTGTAGTTGTATATACGCAGGAATTTATATGTCCAATTATAGCAACTTCACCATTTTGAACATCTAGCTTTTGAACTTTAAGACCTTCTCCTTTTATAGTTAAAGTTCCAAGTCTAGTGTCAAGAATTATTATCTTTTCATCAAAGCACACAACCTCTACAACACCAGTTATCATTAATTTATTTCTATTTTCAAGTATTAAATTACTTTTTTTACTTTCTAATGATTCTTTTTTTACTTCCATCCAGTACCCCTCCTTTTATAAATATGTATATGCCTAAAATTTAAAAATATACTTTTTTACAAGAAGGGGGAATATCTATCTCTATATATACTATACTATCATTCTTCTTTTGTAACTATATTATCAAAAATAATCTCATACATTGATTTTGCATCAGCTTTTAATACATGATTAGTTATATTTATAACTTTTGCTTTTAATGAACTGTTTGCAAATTTAACTTCAATTATATCATTTTCAATTACTTCACTACTAGGCTTTGCTACCTTGCCATTTATAAATACTCTTCCACTTTCACAAGCTTCCTTTGCAACTGTCCTTCTCTTTATTATTCTTGAAACCTTAAGATACTTATCTAATCTCATAGCTACCTCCAATTATAAAAATAAAAAACCTAGATTTTCACCCAGGTTTTTTATATTAAATTATAATAAGTTCATTATTTATTATTTACTATTTCTTTGAACTCTTTTCCTGCTTTAAATACAGGAACTGTTGCTGCAGGTATAGTTATTTCTTCTTTAGTTCTTGGATTTCTTCCTTTTCTTTCAGCTCTTTCTCTTGTTTCAAAAGTTCCAAATCCTACTAATTGAACTTTATCTCCATCCATTAAAGCTTCTTCAACGCTTTCTATAAATGCTCTTAAAGCAACTTCTGCATCCTTTTTTGTTAATTGACTTTTTTCTGCCATGCTAGTAATTAATTCTGCTTTATTCACTTTTGTTACCTCCTCTTAATTAACAATTACATAGTATTTAATGTAATTCTTCATTTAAATTAAAAATCCTTTTTATATAAATTTTTAATTAAAATAACATAAAATATTTTATTTTTCTTTTGACATTTCCCAAAACTTATCTAGTTCTTCTAGAGACATCTCAGTAATGTCTTTATCAAGTTCCTTAACTTTATTCTCTATGTAATAAAATCTTGATATAAATTTATCTATAGTATAATTTAATGCATTTTCAGGGTCAATGTCAAGAAATCTTGCTACATTTACTACACTAAAAATTAAATCTCCTAATTCTTCTGTTATTTTTTCCTTATTATGAGATTTATATGCACTTTTTACTTCCTCATATTCTTCTAAAATTTTATTTAATATAGGTTCTATATTATCCCAATCAAATCCAACTTTAGCAGCATTCTTTTGAACTTTTTCTGCTCTAATTAAAGCTGGTAAACATTTAGATATATGTTTTAGTTCGTCTGTATATGTATCAAACCCATTCTCTTCTTGTTTGATCTCATCCCATTTTTTTAAAACATCTGTAGAATCATTTATATCTAAATTTCCAAATACATGAGGATGTCTTTTAATAAGTTTATCACAAATAGAGCTAATTATGTCATTAATATTAAAATATCCTTCTTCTTTTCCAATCTGAGCATGAAAAACCACTTGAAGTAAAACATCTCCTAGCTCTTCTACTAAATTTTCATCATCTTCTTTTTCTATAGCATCTATTACTTCATAACATTCTTCAATTAAACTTCTTTTCAAAGAATTATGATCTTGTTCCTTATCCCAAGGACAGCCATCTTCTCCTCTTAATTGCTCCATTATATCTAGTAAATCTTGAAAATCTTTAGCAACATTAAGATTTTTAGGAATATATATCGAAGTTAAATAATCAATATCTTCTTGTCTATCTAATTCGTATAAAGGAATCTTTCTTATACTTTCTAAACCTTCAACTCCAGCTGCTCTTACAAAATATATTTCCATATCATCTCTATAATATTCAAGTAATGCCAATTTTACCTCAGATGCTATAAACTTATTATATACTTGAGTTATAACAGTTCCAACTCTTTTATCTAAAATTTGATTTTTTATATCAAAAGCATCAATAACTTTAACACCAGTGACAGGATCTAACTTTAAACTTTCCATCATTGCATCAATAAAACTTATAGCTGGAAGTATCTTTAATTCTATTCCATTATCTTCACAAAGCTGAAGCAATATATTTACTGACTTTTCAGCAACTAACGGATGTCCCGGTACAGCATAAACCAAATCCCCATGATTTTTATGTTTTTCTATTAAATCTTTAGCAATAGATTCATAAACTTCATCAAAACCTTGTGAACTCTCATACTTATTATCATAACTTTCAAATTTCACACCTAAATTTTTTAAATATTCAACATTAGGATGAATCTTAGTTCTAAAATATACATTTTCACTATTCTTAAGTATATCAAGGGTTCCAATGGTAATTGCATCTTTACTTCCAGGACCCAATCCCACAATTTTAATCATAGCTATTCTCCCTTTGTTCTATCATTAATTATTTTCTTGATTTTATTTTTCTATAGTCAAATGTTCCTGATAAAATCATAAGTATTCCATATGATATAATTCCTAAAAATATAGATATTAAACATGCTATAGAATTACTCATTGTATAATTATAGACTTTTATATAAATAAATACAACCAATAATATCATTGCTATAGATGCATATGCTGGTTTTATAAATATTTGTGTTAAGTCTATTTTTATATTCATTTTCTTATTAAGAAGCAATATATTTAATGATACAGCAACTATATACGCAGATATTGTTCCAATTATAGCTCCATAAACATTTATATTTGGTATAGGTACCAATATGCTAGTAACTACCATTTTAACTATACATCCTATTAATAGATTAATTATAGGCATTTTTTTTGAACTAGTTGCTTGAAGAATAACCGTTGTTGTCTGTGCTAATATTATAAAAGGAATTGCTAAAGATGAATATTTTAAAATCATGGCACCTTGGGCCTGATCCCTAAAAATTAGAGTTAACACTTGTGATGATAAAAAGTATAATCCACAAAGAGATGGTAGCGCTATTACAATAGAAATTTTTATAGCTGATAATATATTTTTATTTAATTCATTTGTATTTTTTAAGATATATGCCTCTGAAATTATTGGAACTACTGATGCACATATAGCCGCCGATAAAGTTAATGGAACATTAACTAAAACAGCTGCTTTACCTGTAAGCTGACCATATAAGATTGCAGCATCTTTTGATGAAAATCCAGCTTCTAATAATCGTTGTGGCACCATAATAGAATCTATAACATTCATAATAGTTCCTACTGCTGCACCTAGCGAAATAGGTATTGAAGTCTTCAAAAGTTCATCCATAACTGTAGAATTAAATTCTACTTTTCTTATTTTAAAATCTTTAATTACTTTTTTATATTTTCCTATTAAATATATTCCTGCAAGAATCCCTCCTGCAGCAGCACCTAGTGTTGCACCTCCCGCAGCATACTCTACACCCTTAGGTAAGAGCATAAAAGCAAGTCCTATACCTACAAATACTCTAGCTATTTGTTCTAATATTTGAGATATAGCTGTAGGAGTCATATTTTGTAGACCTTGAAAAAATCCTCTAAATACACTTACTATAGCTATAAAAAATGGAGCTATTCCAAGGGCAGTTAATGAATAATACGCCTTTATATCCCATCTAAAAAGAAAGATGAGCTTCTTTGATAAGGCTAATATTGTAACGCTTGTACCCATTCCTAATATAATCATTAATAATGAAGCCTGCTTTAATACTTGAAGTATACCCTTTTCATTAGATTTTGCATTTTGCTCTGATATCATCTTAGACATAGCTAGTGGTACCCCTGATGCTATGGCAATAAACAACATATATAGAGGGTATGCCATTTGATAATATCCAAGACCCTCATCTCCCACAAGTATAGTTAATGGTATTCTAAAACACATTCCAATACATCGAGCAAATATACCTGCAAATCCCAATATAAACGTGCCTTTTATTAATGATTGTTTTTTCAAAATATTACCTCCAAAACATTACTTAATACAAATATTTATATTTCTGTTTTGAAGACATTATTACTAAAAAATAACGGCAGACAAGCTGCCATTATTTATTCCATTTGTTTGCCTAAGAATGAAGCTGCTGCTTCTGCTAATTTTACTTCAACATCTCCGAAAGATACATCATCTTCCTTTGAAGCTATAATTACAGCACCAATAGCATCTCCTTCAGCTATTATAGGAACTATTACTTGAGAAGAATATTCTTCTGCTGTTTCTTCATCATCTGTTATAGGTATAACTTTTTCCCCTTCTTCTCCCATAAGAATAGAATTTCTTTCTTCCATAAGTCTTTCAAGTTCTATGCTTATTTTTCTATCCATATATTCCTTTTTAGTAGCTCCACTTACAGATATTATGTTGTCTTTATCACAAATAAGTATAATGTTTCCAATAGTGTTGTGTAATGCTTCTGCATACTCTTTAGAAAAGTTACTTAACTCTTCTATAGGTGAATATTTCTTTAAAATTACTCCACCATCTCTATCAGTAAATATTTCTAAAGGATCTCCTTCTCTTATTCTTAAAGTTCTTCTTATTTCTTTAGGTATTACAACTCTTCCTAAATCGTCTATACGTCTAACTATGCCGGTAGCTTTCATCTAACGTTTACCTCCTTGTCTTTTATTTAATTATGTTTGACAATAATATTATCCGTCTAAACATGAAATTTTATACACAAATGTATAGGTTTAATTTTTATACTAAAAAAAGATTTTACATAGGTATATACCTTTTACTTTAATTAAATATAACTAGTTATGCTTTTTTATAGATTTATTTCCTTTTAGGTTAAAAATTTTGTCGAAAACCATTTTTAAAGAATTCTTTTAAATTCTTCATTTATAATAATAAATTACTTTTTTATAAATTAATAGTGGGAATTGAAGGAAATTTTTCTTAAATAAATATTATGAACCAACTATTATTTATTAAAACTTTAACAATCTTTGTAGAAAAAAGTCGTTAAAATTTTGTCCATAAAGAAAAAGCAGCCTACATAGGTTATTATAACCAATAGACTGCTTTTAATACTCTTTTATTGAATTTTATGCTATTTTATCTTCAAAAATTTTCAAACTAGCTTTATCTTGTATTTCTTTAAACTTATTATTTATCACTTCACTTTTCTTATTTTGAAGAATATCTTCTTTTACTTGATTTTTAACTTCAGCAAATGTTTTGCATGGAGCTTCTTCTCTTTTTATCATTTTTATTATATGATATCCAAATTGAGTTTTTACAGGATCAGATATTTCACCATCTTTAAGAGTTAATGCTGCATTCATAAAATCTTGATCAAATTTTGAATTTATTGCTGGTACAGTTCCTAAATCTCCACCATTATCTTTTGATCCATCTTGGCTATACTTTTTTGCAAGTACTGCAAAATCAGCACCTTTGTTAAGTTCTTCTTTAATAGATTTTATTTCATCTTTTGCCTTTGCATCATCTTCTGGTGTTTTAACTTTTAAAATTATGTGCGCTACATGAATCTTTGTTGGGTTTTTAGGATCTTTTGGATAGTTATCTTTATTTTTATTATAATATTTTTCAATTTCTTTATCATCCACTTTTATATTTTTAGTTAATTCATTTTGAAGCTTTTCTATTATAATATTATCCTTTATTATATTTTCAAAATCAGATTTTTGTAATCCACTCATCTTTAAAGCTTCATCTAATCCTTTATTATCTTTAATGTGTTGTTCTTTCTTAAACTCTTCAGTTTTCTTATCAATTTCTTTTTTTAACTCTTGATCATTTGGTACTAATTTTAGTCTTTCAGCTTCTTGCTTTAAAGCTTCTTGTGATGCAATTTGTTTTGCTACAGCAATTTTTATTTGTTTTACTTGTTCTTTTATTTGAGGATTTTGTTCAAAATTTTCACCATATTGTTGCTTAAATTGATCTAAATATCTTTTTACTCCAAAGTGAGAATCTAATTCTCCTTTTGTTATTTTTCTATCTCCTACTTTTGCTACAACTGTCTTTTTTATAGCCTCAGGTGTTTTTTCTATCATGCTACATCCAACAGCAGACATTGTAAATATGCATAATACAGCTGTGGCAACTAATTTTCTTATATTTTTCACTTTTTATTCCCCCATTTTCGTATTTTATAATTAATTTATTTTATCATAAAACATTAGTTTTTTACTACTGATTGTAAATATTCTAAGAAGCTTCGTATTTCACTTATTAGTTCTTCCTTCTTTACTTTTCTTATATTATATCCAAGGGATGGTTCATCACCTAATTTAAACATAACATTTTTACTATATTTACTTATTATAGCTTTTACAAGATTTTGATTTATATATTCCTTATTACTAAATTTTATAATAACCTCTGTTAGTTTTTCCTTAACCTCTATAACCCCAAGCTTATTTGCAATAGTTTTTATATATGCAATATTAATAAGATTATCCACTGAAGATGGTATATCTGAAAATCTATCTTCTAATTCTTCTCGAATCTCCATCATACCTTGTTCTGAATCTATATTGGCAATTTTTTTATACACTTCTATTTTTTGAACTTCATCTTTTATATAATTACTTGGTATATATGCATCTACTTTTAAGTCAACGGTAGTTTCTATAGGTTCTTTATCGATTTCTCCCCTAACAAGCTTTATAGTATCTTCAAGCATTCTACAATATAAATCATATCCTACAGATGCCATGTGTCCATGTTGAGCAGCTCCTATTAAATTTCCAGCACCCCTTATTTCTAGGTCTCTCATAGCTATTTTAAATCCTGATCCAAGCTCAGTAAAATCTTTAATGGCTTTTAATCTTTTTTCTGCAACCTCTGTTAAAACTTTATCCTTCTTATATGTTAAATAAGCATATGCCATTCTATTACTTCTTCCAACTCTACCACGCAACTGATATAATTGAGACAATCCAAATCTATCTGCATCATATATTATCATAGTATTAGCATTTTGAATATCTAATCCTGTTTCAATTATCGTTGTACAAACTAATATATCATATTCTTTTCTCATAAAGTCATACATTACTTTTTCAAGTTCTCTCTCTGGCATTTGACCATGAGCTATTCCTATCTTTGAATTTGGAAACATTTTAGCTAGATATGCTGCCATTTCTTTTATAGATCCTACCCTGTTATATACAAAATATACTTGACCATCCCTATCAAGCTCTCTAGATATAGCATCCTCTATAAGTTGATCATTAAATTCTACTACATATGTCTGCACTGGATATCTTTCTTCAGGCGGTGTCTCTATAACACTAATATCTCTTATGCCCGTAAGAGACATATGGAGAGTTCTTGGTATAGGTGTAGCTGTTAATGTTAAAACATCTACATTCTTTTTTAAATTCTTTATTTTTTCCTTATGTGTAACGCCAAAGCGTTGCTCCTCATCAACAATTAAAAGTCCTAAATCCTTGAATTCAACATCCTTTTGAAGAATTCTGTGAGTACCTATTAAAATATCTACATTACCAACCCTTACTTCATTTAGTATACTTTTAACTTGCGCAGATGTTTTAAATCTACTTATCATTTCTATATTAACAGGAAAATCACAAAATCTTTGAATTAAATTAGTATAATGTTGCTCTGCAAGTATTGTAGTGGGTACTAAAAATGCTACTTGTTTTCCATCCATTACGGCCTTAAAGGCTGCCCTTACAGCAACTTCTGTTTTACCATATCCAACATCACCACATAATAGTCTATCCATAGCCTTTCCTGATTCCATATCACTCTTAATTTCCTGAATAGCCGTAAGTTGATCTGGGGTTTCATCATATGGAAACTCTTCTTCAAATTGCTTTTGCCAGATAGTATCTTTGTTAAACTTATGTCCTTTTAATGTAGATCTTATTGCATAAAGTTTTACAAGTTCTTCTGCAATTTCATTTATTGCTTTTTTAACCTTTGTTTTTGCTTTTATCCATTCACTACCGCCAAGTTTATTTACCTTAGGGGATTTACCCTCACTGCCTATATACTTTTGTACTAGATCTAATTGTTCAACAGGAACATATAAGGTATCTCCAGCAGTATAACTAAGTTCTAAATAATCTTTTTTATGACCTTGAACTTCTAGTTGCTTTATTCCCTTATATACTCCAATTCCATGGTTTGTATGAACAACATAGTCCCCTGGCTTTAATTCTGCAAAACTCTTAATTTTTCCTATACCTTTTTCATTAGTTCTCTTAGTTCTCTTTCTTGACTTTCCAAAAAAATCTTTATCAGAAATTACACAAAGTTTTAAGTCTGGATACTCAAATCCTTTTATTTGATTTCCAAAAGTTATAACAACTTCACCAAACTCAATGTTATCCACAATATCTTTATATACACTTTCAATATTGTAATCCCTAAGTGTTTCTACTAATCTTTCCCCTCTTGGTCTAGTTCCACTTAAAATTAAGGTTTTATATCCCCTTTGTTTTTTAATACTAATCTCTTCTAATAATAATTCTAATTTTCCTTCATAAGAGTTTAGTAATATTTGCTGAAAACTCTCTTTATGCTTAGGTTTTAAAATATCTCTTTCTTTATATATCAAGTTTAAAGTTATAATATTAGAGTCTATGATCTTTTGTAGCAACTCATCTTTTGGAACTAGAAGTTCAATTTGTCTTGAAAGTATGTTTCCTTTTTCTAGAAGATGCTTATAATTCTCTATAAATTCAAAGTATACTGTGTCTAACTTTCCAAAGGATCTTTGAACATCATTAATAAACACTAATGAATCTTCCATATAATCCAATAACATGGATTTATTTTCATAAAAATACGGCATAAAGCTATCAATATTTTCAAAATTCCAGCTCTCTTTTAATGATTCTAAATTATCTAAAGTATCTTTTTGTATTTTTTCTAATGTTTCTTCATCATCTAAAAGACTCACTTTTATTTTTTCTAAATCATCTCTTATAGAACTATATCCTTTATCTATGCTTTCTTTTGTAAGGATTAATTCTTTTGCAGGGAATATTTCCATAGCTTTATATTTTTTTATACTTCTTTGAGATTCTGTATTAAAACTTCTTATGGAATCTACTTCATCACCAAATAACTCTATTCTAAAAGGAATGGATGATATAGGAGAATATATATCTAAAATTCCCCCTCTAACAGAAAATTCTCCTTTACCTTCTACAATATTAGTTCTCTGATAACCACTTTGAATCAATTTCTCACTTAACTTTTCAATATCTAAAATATCTCCCTTAGAAATATTTATGGTATATTCTTTATAAAGTTCAGGAGATATATACGTTGACGCTAATGTTTCTATAGATGCAACTACTATCTTTCTATCTTTTTTTAGCATCTCTCTTATAACTTTTAATCTTTCCCATCTTAAATCACCTGAAATTGCATAAACATTATAAAATACAACTTCTTTATTGGGCAAATAATACACATTTGGTATATATAAAGATAAATCTTCATATAAATTTTTTGCTTCTACATCACTATTTGTAAAAATAAATATTGGCTTATCTATATTATCATATATACCCTTTATAAAATACGCTCTTCCTGATTCTGAAACTCCAGTAACATCAATGGGAAATTCATTCTTATGAATATTTTTTACTATATTTTTAAATTTATTATCTTGAAGCAAAGGCTTCATTAGCCCCTCTAACCTCATGAGTATACACCTCTCATTACTGCTCCGCTTTAAATCCATTAAACTTATTCATGGCCTCAGCAGTTCCCTTCTCTATAATAATTTGTACTGCTTTACAAGCAGCTTCAAATGTCTTATTCAACTTACATTCATCTTCTTTTTCAAATTTACCTAAAACGTGAGATACTAAATTCGTTTTTACAGGCTGTCCTACTCCTACTTTAACTCTTGAAAAATAATCATTATTTAAATGTGCTATTATATTCTTTATACCATTATGCCCACCAGCACTACCTTTCTCCCTAATTCTCATTCTTCCAACCTCTAAACTTATATCATCATATATAACTATTATATCTTCATTAGTAATCTTATAAAAATCCATTATCTCTCTAACACTTTCACCACTTAAATTCATATAAGTTAAGGGTTTTAACAATATAACTTTTTCTCCAGCTATATTTCCATCCCCGTACATACCTTTAAATTTTTTCCTATTTAGTTCAATATTATGCTTTTCCGCTAATAGATCAATTACATCAAATCCTACATTATGTCTTGTATGCTCATACTCTTTACCTGGATTTCCTAATCCCACTATCAAAAACACGTCACTTACCTCCAATACTGTCTTAACTTTTTCCACACTTATCTATAATACATTAAAAATAATATTTTTTAAAGAAACTAAATAACTAACCCATGAGAAGATTACCCACGGGTTTTATACTTAATCATTAATTTTAGGAACTGAAAGAATAACATTTAACTCTACTATCTTTTCATTTCTCCAAATTTTACACTTAATATTATCTCCAAATTTATGATTTTGTAATATATTTTCTATGTCTTGAAGCTTACTTATAGGCTTTCCATTTAATTCAGTTATTATATCAGTTGGTTTTATACCTGCACTCTCAGCTGAACTATCTTTTATAACCTCACTTATGTAAACCCCCTTAATGCCATTACCGCCGCCATTAACAACACTTCTACCATTAACTCCCATTATAGGCTTGGTAACCTTTCCATAATGAGTTATTTCATCAATTAAATTTTTAACTTCATTACTATTTATAGCAAATCCCATTCCTTCAATTTTTGTAACATTTAAATTTATACTATTTATACCTATAACTTCTCCAATAGCATTGCAAAGAGCACCTCCGCTATTGGTAAAGTTTATTGATGCATCTGTTTGCAATACCTTGTATCCACTTTGTCCATAGGCTATACTTTGTTTAAATCCACTTATTATTCCCACAGAAACATTTCCTGGAAAAGCTTCACCTAGTGGATTACCTATTGCAATTGCAGTGTCTCCTACATTTACTTCTGATGAATCTGCAAACTTTGCTGCAGGAAGACTTTTTGCATTAATTTTTATAACGGCTATGTCAGATACATCATCTTTTCCTATTAATGTAGCACTTATATAATTAGGACTATTAGGTAATTTTACATTTATTTCTTTAGCATCTTTTATAATATGATTATTGGTTACTATATATCCATCCGATGAAACTATAACTCCAGATCCCTTAAAATCATAATTATCTTTAGAATAATTTTCAGTTTTTTTTATTATTCCCACAATACTGGGGCCAACTTTTTGTGCAACTTTACCTATGTTAGTGGTTAAAACTTCTATATTTTGCTGTTTTCCATTATTGTTTTGTTCTTTAGCATTTTCCCATTGAAGTACTTGAGAAAACTTTCTTTCCATAATAAATTTTGATGAAATAGCTCCTGAAAAAGCTGCAATTACAACGAATGTAACAACTTTTATAACTCTCTTTATATTATTTCTTTTTTTTATAAACTTTATTTTTCCAAACTTATTCTCATTTACATTCTCCCAATTCACTTCCTCAACATCAAAATTTTCATGCTTCAAATTTTATCACCTCCAACAAACTAACTAATAACACCTTACTGAGCTTTTTTTAATGTAAATGTAAATTTTACTCCTTTATTTTCCCTATTTTCAAACCAAACATCTCCACCATGCTGAGTGACTATCCTTCTTACTATAGATAATCCAAGACCTGTACTTACCTTTAATGTCCTAGATTTATCCCCTTTATAAAATCTATCCCAAATATATTTTCCATCTTCTTCAGATATATTCGGTCCATCATTATAAACAGATACAAAAACTTTTTGACCCTTTACTTTTGTTCTAATTTCTATATTTCCTTCTTCTTTGCCATACTTTATAGCATTATCTATTAAATTAGTAATAACTTGTATTATTTTATCCCTATCTACCAATACACTAAGTCTTTCCTCATCAAGCCATACTTCTACATTAATTTTTTTTGATTTTATTACAGTTTCAAACTTTATAATTGACAATCGTATTATTTCATTTATATCTTCTTCTTTAACGTTAAGTACAAATTTTCCGGCTTCAATGGATGATAAATCTAAAAGATCATTTATAAGCCTTGTAAGTCTTTGTATTTCTTCATAGGCTACTGATAAATAGTAATTTTCCTTTTCTTTTGGTATTACACCATCTAATATGCCTCCAATAAATCCTTTTATAGAAGTTATAGGAGATCTTAATTCATGTGATACATTAGATATAAAAACTCTTCTATTTTCTTCTACTTCCTCTAAAGACTTGGCCATGGAATTAAAGGAATTTGCTAAAGCTCCTATCTCATCCCCTGATTGAACTTGAACTCTTTTATGTACCTCTCCTTTAGATATTTTATCCGCTGCACTGTTTATTTGTTCTAAAGGTTTAATTATTATTCTCTGAGAAAAACAATATATTATTACGCTAGAAAAGACTATAGCAAACATAGCTGACATCCATATTATCTGATAAACTTTTCTTAGTGGTGCATTTATAAGCTCCATAGATGTGCTAAATCCTAATACACCTTGAAATACTCCCTTATAAAATACAGGGACATCATAGATATATCTTTTATTAAACCTACTATCTAAATTCTTTTTTTCAATAAAGTTACCTTTTCTTAAGCTTTTAAGTTCATCTGTTAAAATCTGATTTCCTATAAATTTTTTATGTCTAGGGTTAGATGCTGCATACACATAGCCATATCTATCAAATAATAATATATCCATACCTGAATAGTTAGAAACATACTCTAATATATCATTAGTCTTCTCCAAAGATGAATTTCCCTGCAAGTACTGTACAGCTGCATTAGATAAAATTTGTGATTCTCCTAGTAACTGTTCCTTTCTTTGATTAAGAAAATATCCCTCAAACCAAAATGATAAAAAAGAAGCCAAAACTATAAAACTTAAAGCTATTATTAAGCTATATGTTGCTACCATTTTAGAAAATAGACCCTTTTTTCGCATCTACTTCACCTCAAATTTATATCCAACACCCCAGACAGTTTCTATCTGCCAATCTTGATCTCCCTGTAACTTTTCTCTAAGTCTTTTTATATGTACATCAACAGTTCTTGAATCTCCTGGATAATCATATCCCCAAACCTCACAAAGTAATTGTTCCCTTGTAAAAACCTTGTTTGTATTACTAGCAAGGTAATATAAAAGTTCAAATTCTTTTGGTGGCATTTTGATTTCTTTATCTTTGTATATAACTATATATGAATTTATATCAATAGTAAGTCCTTTAAATTTCAGTATATCCCTATCTACACTTTCAGTGTTATATCTTCTAAGAACTGCCTTTATTCTAGCAATTAATTCCTTAGGCTCAAAAGGCTTTACAATATAATCATCTGCACCTAACTCTAAAGCTAACACTTTATCAAAAGTTTCTCCCTTAGCAGTCAACATAATAACAGGAATTTCTGAATCCCTTCTAATCCATTTTAAAACATCTATACCATCCATATGTGGTAACATAACATCTAGCAACACTAAGTCTGGCTTATATTCAAAAAAAGCACTTTGAGCTGATTTACCATCATAACGAATTTCTGTTGAATACCCTGAACTTTCTAAATACATTTTTATTATTTCACATATATTCTCATCATCATCTACAATTAATATCTTCCCTAACATTCCTTCCACGTCTTTTCCCTCCCTATTTTTATTACTATATTTATTAAAATTCATATTATATTTAAAAATTTAATAATTCACTAATTATACTGTATCATATTTTAGATAAATTTTATTATTTCATATTTGAATTTAAAATAAATGTTACAATTGATTATAGAGTAAAAAAATTGAAGCATATAAGATATTATCTTATATGCTTCAAAATATTATTCATTGTAAACTACACAAATAACTTACTTATAGAGATATCTTCATATATTCTTCTTATACCTTCAGCAAAAATTGGTGCTACAGATAGAACTTCAAATTTATCTGATAATACTTCTTGTGATATATTTATTGTATTTAAAGTAACTAGTTTTTTAATAGCACTATTTTCTATTCTTTCAATAGCTGGTCCTGATAATACCCCATGTGAACAACATGCATAAACTTCTTTTGCCCCTCTTTCAACTAATGCATTAGCTCCATTAGTTATGGTTCCAGCAGTATCAATCATGTCATCAATTAATATAACAGTCTTATCTTTAATGTCTCCAATTACGTTCATTACTTCACAAACATTAGCTTTTGGTCTTCTTTTATCTATTATAGCTATTGGTGCATCTAGTCTTTCTGCGAAGTTTCTAGCTCTTGTTACACTTCCAAGATCTGGAGATACAATAACTACATCATCTCTCTCTTTAAATCCTTCTTCTAAGAAGTATTTTGCAAGTATTGGTTCTCCACGAAGATTATCTACAGGGATATTAAAATATCCTTGAATTTGAGCTGCATGTAAATCCATAGTAAGAACCCTATCAGCTCCTGCAGTTGTTATTAAGTCCGCAACTAATTTTGCAGTGATTGGATCTCTTGCCTTAGCTTTTCTATCTTGTCTTGCATAACCATAGTAAGGAATTACTGCTGTTATTCTTCCTGCTGATGCTCTTTTAAATGCATCAATCATTATTAATAGTTCCATTAAATTATCATTTACAGGATTATGTGTTGGTTGAATAACAAACACATCAGATCCTCTAACTGTTTCATTTGTATTTACAGATATCTCCCCATCACTAAATTTTCCTACATTAGAATCTCCAACCTTTACTCCTAATGCTTCTGCAATATCTTTAGCTAACTTAGGATTTGCATTACCTGTAAATATTTTAATACTTTTACCATGGGTTATCATATGTAGACCTCCTTAAATTTTTGAAAACTGAATCTGACTATTATTACTTTTTTAGACCCTTCTTCGCTACCCAACCTTTAATATTCATTTGCTTTGCTCTTGCAATAGCGAGATCACCAGCTTCAACCTTTTTAGTAATAGTTGATCCAGCTGCTATATATGTATTATCTTCTACTTCTACCGGTGATACTAGGTTAGTATTACAACCAATAAAAGAATTGTCACCAATAATTGTTTTGTTTTTAGTTTTTCCATCATAATTTACTACTACTGTTCCACAACCAAAGTTACAACTACTTCCAACTTCAGCATCTCCTATATAAGTTAGATGTGATACTTTTGTTCCATTTCCTATAGTTGATTTCTTTATTTCTACAAAATCACCAATTCTAGCCCCTTCACCTATATTACTTTCTGGTCTTATATACGCAAATGGTCCTACTGTAGTATTTTTTCCTACGTGACTTTCTAAAATTACCGAACTTTGAATCTCAACTTCTGGTTCAATAATACTATCCTTTATTCTAGAATTAGGATAAAGAATACATCCTTTTTTAATTATAGTATTACCCTGTATTACATTCCCTGGATATATTATCGTTTCTTCTTCTATTATTACATCTGATTCTATATATGTACTTTTAGGATCTATAAGAGTAACACCATTTTCCATATGCATATTATTAATTCTAAGTCTTAATATTTCTTCTGCTTCAGCTAGCTGAACTCTAGAATTTACTCCTCTTATTTCATCCGAATTAACACTTATAGCTCCAACCTTACACCCTTTTTGCTTTAAAAGTTCTATTATATCTGTTAGATAATATTCTCCTTGAGAATTATTATTTTGTAATTTGTCCAAATTATTCAGTAATTCTTTGATATCAAAACAATACATCCCTGAATTTATTTCATTAACTTTTAATTCATCAGAGGTACAATCTTTATGTTCTACTATCTTTTCTACTTCTCCACTATTATCTCTTATAATTCTTCCGTATCCAAAAGGATTATCTACTAAAGAAGTTAATATAGTAGCTTTAAATTCTCCTTTGTTATGGAATTCTATCAAATCTTTTACTGTTTTACTCGTAATTAATGGAGCATCTCCTGTAAATACAGCTACAACACCATCTTTACCTTCTAGGAAGTCCTTAGCACACATAAGGGCATGCCCTGTTCCTAGTTGCTCTGATTGGATAGAATACATAACATTTCTATCTTCTGTAGCTTTCTTTACTTCTTCTGCTCCGTTACCTATTACTAAATCTATATCTTGTATATCACTTTTTCTTAAAGTATCTATTACTTGATTAACCATTTCTTTTCCACAAACTTTATGTAAAACTTTAGGTAAAGTTGACTTCATTCTTTTACCTTTTCCTGCCGCTAAAACTACAGCACTTTGGTACAATCTTAACACCTCTCAACACGGTATAAAATAACGTTTTTTAACGCATTATATACTTTTTAATATTTACGCCTATTATATTATATTTTATATACAGCTTTTTTTCAACCTATATAATTATTATAATATATCATATTTACACTATATGATGATATATTATGCAAACTTGGGCAAAAAAATAATAAAAAGGAGTAATTAAAAAATAATTACTCCTTTTTATTATTAACTTTCACTTGTTATTTCTTCCTCATTTTCATTACTAGCATTTTCATTCTTAACAACTTCATACTCATCTAGTATTGCTTTTTGAATTTTTTGTCTTGTTGTTGTATTAATTGGATGAGCTATATCTTTAAATTCTCCAGTCGGAGTCTTTCTACTTGGCATAGCTATAAAAAGACCATTTTGACCTTCAATAACTTTTATATCATGAACAACAAATTCATTATCAAAAGTTACTGATACAATAGCTTTCATTTTACCTTCAGCAGAAATTTTTCTAATTCTTACATCTGTAATTTGCATTGAACTCCACCTCCAAAGATGCTTTAATTATTAATATTCTCCATAATTTCTCTTTTTCCTTCTTATTATCCATATAATTTTTAGAAAATTTTATTTTTTATGAATTTTGTCTGAATAAATTATTGGATTATCATTTTCATCAATTCCACCAAACTTTATAATTGATATATAATCCTTAACTAATTTTTTTTCTGTATTTATATTGTCTACAAGAACTCCTATTCCTACAAGTTCACTTTCAAATTCTTTTAAAATGTTTATTATTCCAAGAGCCGTTCCTCCAGCTTTCATAAAATCATCTATAAATATACATTTACTTCCCTTATTAATAGACTTCTTTGAAAGTGACATTGTCTGTATCCTTTTAGTAGATCCTGAAACATAATTAATAGATACAGTAGGTCCCTCAGTAACTTTATTATCTCTTCTTACAATAACAAGATTAACTCCTAATTTCTTAGCAACTTCATAAGCAAGGGGTATTCCCTTAGTTTCTACAGTAACTACATAATCTATATTTAAATTTTTAAAATGAGATGCTAATATTATGGCTGCAACCTGTATTATTTCTGGACTAAACATAATATCACTTATATACATGAACTCTCCTGGTACTATTCTCTGCTTTTCTTGGAGAATCATACATAATTTCTCTGTAAATTCATTTATTTTTTCTTCCGAAATTCCATAAGTGTACTTTATTCCACCTGCTGCTCCTGCTATAGTTTCTATATTTCCCATAGATAAGTTATTTAAAGTTTCTCTAATTACAACAATATCCTCACTAATTGTAGATTTTGCTGCACCAAACATTTCAGTAAATTTATTTAAATTTATTATTTTATTTGGATTTTCTATTAATGTCTTTGTAATTGCTGTTATTCTTTGATTTCTATTAAACTTCTTCATATCTCTCTCCTATTTAATTAACGAATTATTTTTTAAAATTACTATATTATTATTCATATTTTATTCTAATTATATAGCATTATCAATATTATTTTAAAAGATTCTAAGTTTAGCTTACATCATATCATGTAAGTATTTTATGCAATATTATTAATTTAAGGTATTGCTTTTATGAAAATTTGTATATAATGTTTAGATAGGATTATTTTATCTCTTTTAAGGAGCTGGTTAACTTGTCATTTAATTTTTTAAAGGATAATAATAAAAAAATTCATTTTATAGGTATTGGCGGTATTAGTATGAGCGGTCTTGCTGAGATACTTTTAAATAGTAAATATAAAGTATCAGGTTCAGATAGAAGCGAGTCTGAACTTACAGAACATCTTAGGGAAAAGGGAGCAGAAATATACATAGGTCATAATAAAGATAACATCAAAAATGTAGACTTAGTAGTATATACTGCTGCAATACCAGATAGCAATCCAGAACTTGTAAGAGCTCATGAACTTCAAATTCCAACAATGGATAGAGCTGAATTTTTAGGTCATGTAATGCAAGGTCACAAATATAATATAGCTATCTCAGGTACCCATGGTAAAACTACAACCACATCTATGTTATCTCACATAACACTAAGTGCTAATTTAGATCCTACTATTTTAGTTGGAGGAAATTTAGATGTTATAAATGGTAATGTACGAGTAGGAAATAGTGATTATTTCGTTACAGAAGCATGTGAATATAAAGCATCTTTTCTAAAATTTTACCCTTATATAGGTATTATATTAAATATTGAAGCAGATCATTTAGATTTTTATAAAGATATAAATGATATTCAAAATACATTTTTAAAATTTGCAAAACTCATTCCAAAGGATGGCTTTTTAATTGTAAATGCTGATGATGAAAGATGTCTTGATATATCAAAGGAAGTTGATTGTAACATAATTACCTTCGGAATAAACAATGGAGAAGTTAGAGCTAAAAATATAGAATTTAATAATGGACGTCCAACCTTTGATGTTTATAGAAATAATACTAAATTATTCTCCCTAACATTAAACGTACCTGGAAATCATAATATTCTAGATGCATTAGCAAGTATAAGTGCTTCTTTAAGCTTAAAGGTAGATACTAATTCTATAATAGAAGGTCTTTCTACATTTTATGGCGCTCATAGACGTTTTGAAATAAAGGGTAAACTAAACGGAATTACAGTAGTAGATGATTACGCTCATCATCCAACAGAAATTAAAGCTGCTCTAAATGCAGCAAAAAATTTCCCTCACAACAAAATATTCTGCATATTTCAACCTCATACTTATTCTAGAACTATAAGTTTATTTGAGGATTTTGCAGATTCCTTTTTCAATGCAGATACCTTAGTTCTTGCCGATATATATGCAGCAAGAGAAAAAGATACTGGTATTGTAAATTCAGATATACTTGGTGATAAAATAAGAGAAAAAGGAGTTAATTGCAAAAACCTTCATAGCTTTGAAGATATAACAAAATTCTTAAGACAAGAACTTAAAGAAGGAGATCTACTAATTACAGTAGGTGCCGGAGATATTTATAAAGTTGGTGAAATGTTCTTAGAAAACAAATAAAACTTCCTAGTTTTATATGAATTTGCATTGATGAAAAACCTCCATTTTATGGAGGTTTTTGCTTATGTAAAAAATTTTATGAGTTTTTAATTAAAATTATTTCTCCTATTATTAACAACTTTTTTTATTAAATAAACTAAAACGTAACTCCCAACAGCAACTATTATAATAGATGCCCCTGATGCTATATTAAAATAATAAGAAAGAACCAATCCTATAAATCCAAAAATCACTCCTAATAAACAAGATATACACATTATAAATTTTAAATTAAAAGTAACTTGTTTTGCAATAGCTGGTGGTACTGTAAGTAAAGCTATAACAAGTATTATTCCAACGACTCTAATTAAAACAACTATAGTGCAAGCAATTATAATATATGTCAAGTATTCTAAAAAAGAAGTATTAATACCTAAAATCTGAGTAAACTCATCATCAAATAAGTATGCTTTAAAATAATTAAATAAAATTACCACTATAGCTACTACTATTACATCTAAGATAGCCATAATATTTACATCCACAGTAGATACTCTTAATATATTTCCAAAAAGATAAGAATTCATATCTGGTGGATACCCCGGAGTAAATGCTATAAAAATAATTCCAAGTGCCATACCAAGAGACCAAAACATCCCTATTAACGTATCTGAATTAGTATTTGTGCCTCTTTTTATTTTTGCTATTCCAAGTGCTGATAATATAGAAAATACAAGCGCTCCTATCATTGGTTCTATTCCTAAAAAGTATCCCATACCTATACCACCAAAGGCCGTATGAGCAATACCTCCACTCATCATAACTAACTTTTTTTCAACTACTATAGTTCCTATAATTCCACAAACTACACTTGCTAAGACTACACCTATTACAGCATGCCTCATAAATGCATAATGGAAAAATGCATTAATCATCTAACCCCTCCTCTAAAGAATCTAGATATTTTCCCATATTTTCTACTGAAATAGATTCTGTAGGGCAACCATATACTCTTTTTATAATGTCATTACCCATCTTCACCTTGCCATGATAATATAATTTATTATCTATACAAGCCATATTGGTAGCATATTTACAAATTATATTAATATCATGAGTAACAATTATTATTGTCATGTTTTCATTTAACTCTTTTAAAAGTTCATAAATTTGTATCTTAGTAGCAGCATCTAAACTTGCCGTTGGCTCATCTAATAGTAATATTTTAGGTTCAACTAAAAGAGCTCTTGCAATTAATACTCTTTGCATTTGACCTCCAGATAATTGACCTATTTGTCTGTCTTTAAACTGATATATATTTAATCTTTTCATTATGTCATCTGCTTTTTTTATATCATTATCATTAAATTTATGAAAAGGTCTTATTGAATTTCCAAGCTTACCCATGAGAACAACTTCCCCTACACTTATAGGAAATTTCTTATCAAACTTAGTAAATTGAGGTACATATCCTACTAGCTTTCTAGATTTTCTTGGATGTTTTCCAAGTATAGTAATATCACCATTACTAGGTTTTTTTAAAGATAATATCAATTTTAAAAGTGTACTTTTTCCTCCTCCATTAGGACCAAGTATAGCTAAGAACTCCTTTTCTTTTACTTTTAAATTTATATTACTTAATATAGATACATGGTCATAATAAACATCCACATTACTTATTTCAATTATATTTTTCATAGACATCCCTCATTTTCAATTTAAACATATAAAATCATTTTAAACAATAATGCATATCAATTGCAAGAATAATTTTTAATTTATATTAAAAATTATAGTCTTAATGAATATATTTTAATCCTAATAATTAAATGCTTTTATAAACCTAGTCTAAAATTATATAAATTGGGGAAAAATATTAGTAATTACAGATAGGAGGACTTTATCATGAGAAATTTTTTGGTTTCTGCAATAGTAGATATCATTCTTATCTTTGCCTTTTACTATATCTTTAGAGCTATAATAAATGAATCTACTAGACATAAAATATATGAGAAATATATAAGTTCATTTGCAAAATTTGTTATATACTTGTTTGTAATAACAATACTTATAATAGGTATTACATCATTAATATTTTATAAAACTCGTTATGTTAACTACTTAAATGTAATATCATCGGCTTTAGTTTCTGTATTTGTAGGTTTTGTAATATCCCTAGTTCCAACTAAAGGTGCTGGTGATAAGAGAAAACACAAATAACTTAAATATTCCTAATTTAAACTTTATGTCATGATTTAATTCTACGACATAAAGTTTTTAATTTTAATAAAAAATAGTATTGACTTTTATCTAAATTAATAATATAATATTCCTTGTCGACGGGGTATAGCGCAGATGGTAGCGCGCGTGGTTTGGGACCATGAGGCCGCGGGTTCAAGTCCTGCTACCCCGACCAAGGAGTTAATTTATTAACTCCTTTTTTTATTTTTTGCTAATTATAAATCTTCTAATTTTGTATATAAATATACCTAAATGTTAAAAATAAACATAAATATTCTATGCAAATAAAAGGAGATTCTATTATGAACAACAAATTCAATTTACTATTTAAAAAATTGATTAAAGCTTATTATGATAATAATTTTGAAGATACTATAAATGATATATTATCAAATAATGATACAGATAAAGAATACTTATCTAATGTAATTTCCTCCTTATGTGGAGTTGATGTAAGCTTTGATGATAACTTTATAATAAATCTAAAAAAGGCCATAGGAAACTACGAATTTCGCCATAAAATAGTACACAAAGTTCATGATTGTTCTATGGATTGTTTAGGTTCCCAGGAACTAACACTTTGTCAAAAATCATGTCCCTTTGATGCTATCTTAGTTGATAAAAATACTAATAGTACATATATTTCCCTTGACAAGTGCACTGATTGTGGATTTTGTGTCAATGCATGTCCTACAGGTAGTATATTAGACAAGGTTGAATTTATTCCGTTAATAGACTTATTAAATAAAGAGGAAATTGTTATAGCTGCAGTTGCTCCTTCTATAATAGGTCAATTCGGAGATAATGTAACTATGAATCAACTTAGACACGCATTTAAAAAACTTGGATTCACTGATATGGTAGAGGTAGCTTTTTTTGCAGATATGCTTACTATAAAAGAAGCTGTAGAATTTGATCATAAGGTCAATTCTATAGATGATTTTATGATTTCTTCTTGTTGTTGTCCTATGTGGCTTGCTATGTTAAAAAAATCCTTTCATGAATTACTTCCACACGTATCTCCATCAGTTTCTCCTATGATTGCTGCTGGTAAAGTATTAAAAAAAATAAATCCCAAATGTAAAGTTGTATTTATAGGACCTTGTATTGCTAAAAAATCAGAAGCCAAAGAAAAGGATATTGCTGGCATTATAGACTATGTAATAACTTATAAGGAACTTAAAAATATATTCGATTCTTTAGGTATATATCCCCAAAACCTTTCTGAAGATAATACTATAGAATACGCTTCAAAACAAGGCTTAATATATGGCTTTGCTGGAGGAGTTTCAAAAGCTATATGTGATTGTATAACTAATCTTTTTCCTGAAAAATCAGACTTATTAAAATCTGTAAAAGCTAGTGGTGTAAAAGAGTGTCGTGAGCTCTTAAATTTACTCAAGGAAGGTGACTTAGATGCTAATTTTGTAGAAGGTATGGGATGCATTGGTGGTTGTGTTGGTGGACCTGGCACTCTAATTCCCAAAGACAAGGGAAAAAATTCTCTATCAAATCTAGCTGATAAATCTACTATATCTGTTTCAACACAAAATCATTGGATGAAGAATATATTAAATAAAATAGACATTAACTCTTTAGAGGACTTTAAAAACAAGGACAAAGTAGATATATTTCATAGAAATTTTTAAAAAGTTATGTTTCCAAAACAACATTCTATGTTAAAATTATTTTATATTAAAATAAGGAGGGTCATAATTTGAAAAAACTATTTCAAAACATCAAAACTAAAGATGCTAATATATTAAAATTAATAAATAATTCCATGAACTGCAAAATTTTAGATTTTATTATGACCCCTATTACTTACCTAGGCTCCTTAACCTTTTGCATAACATTCTGTTTAATTACAACTTTAAATCCAAATAAACATGTACACCTATTAGGTATAGCAACTTCTACAACTCTTATAATTAGTTCTTTTATAGCATTTATAATAAAAAACTCAGTAAGTAGATTAAGACCTTTTATTCATATAAAAAATTTAAATATAAAAAAAATAGGAATAGACAAATATTCATTTCCTTCTGGACATACAACCGCTGCTTTTTCTATATCCACTATTATATCTCTTTCTTATCCTCACGCTGCAATTATCAGTACTAGTATTGCTTCTTGTGTTGGTATATCACGTTTATATCTTGGTGTTCACTATCCAACAGATGTGTTGTGTGGTGTTTTTTTAGGAAGTATAACTTCATTTATTGTTTTTTATAGTATATAATATTATAAATATACCTATTGAGGGATTATAATAAAAAAGAGGTGTAATTATGCTTAAAGATATAAAAGGAGCTATATTCGATATGGATGGTACTCTTATAGATTCTATGTGGATATGGACAAAAATAAATATAGATTTTTTAAAAAAAAGAAATATAAAATGTCCTGAAAATATAAAAGAAAAAATACAAGATCTATGTTTTGAGGATGCTGCATTATACTTTAAAAATACATTCAATTTAAAAGAATCTGCTAAAGAAATTTGCGATGAATGGAACAATATGGCATTAGATGAGTACAAACACAACGTTAAACTTAAACCAGGTACACGAAAATTTTTAAACTTATTAAAATCTATGGGTATTAAAATTGGACTTGCAACTAGTAATTGTGAATTACTACTTACAACTGCATTAAAAGAAAATGGTATATATGATTATTTCCATTGTATTACAAGAACAGATGAAGTTGCTCGGGGCAAAAACTATCCTGATGTATATTTGCTTGCAGCTAATCGTCTTGGAATTAATCCTTCTGAATGTATAGTATTTGAAGATATATTTCCTGCAGTAGTTGGGGCTAAAGCTGCCGGAATGAAAGTTATAGGAATTTACGATGATTTTTCAAGTTATCAAAAAGATAAAATATTAACTGTTGCTGATAAATATATATATGATTATAGCGACCTTATAGATGATGTAATATAAAATAGATTATGTAGGAGTATACTTTTATTACTCCATACATAATCTTTTAATTTTTATTATATTTTTTCCCTTGGTATATATTTTCCTGTTCAAATTTCCTATCTATGGCATTTAAAACTTCCCATTTTTTTAAACTCCACATAGGTCCTATTATTAAACTTCTAGGAGCATCTCCAGTTAATCTATGTATAACTATATTTTGAGGTAACATACTTACAGCTTCAATTATTATATCTATATATTCATCCTGTTCTAAAAACTTAAGTTTTCCCTGATTATATAATTTAACCATAGGAGTCCCTTTAAGCAAATGTAAAAGATGAATTTTTATTCCTTGTATATCTTTTTCCCTTAAATATTTTATAGTATTTAGCATATCTTCTTTTTCTTCTCCAGGAAGTCCAAAAATTGTATGAACCACAACATCAATATTTTTATTTCTAAGTCTATTTAGAGAATCCTCAAAAATAGGTAATTCATATCCTCTATTTATAATTTTTGCAGTATTTTCATTACTAGTTTGTAGTCCTAATTCTACCCATGTATATATTTTTTTATTGCACTCACTAATTAAATTTATAATTTCATCACTTAGACAATCCGGTCTAGTAGCAATTGCAAGGGCTACTACTCCATCTTGATTTATGGCTTCCTCATACTTTTTTCTAAGTTCAGATACAGAAGCATAAGTATTTGTATATGCTTGAAAATAAGCTATGTACTTTCCTTGTTTCCATTTATTTTTCATCATTTCTTTTATATTATTGAACTGATAACTTATAGAAAAATTTCTATCACCTGCAAAATCCCCTGATCCTCTTTCACTGCAATATATACATCCCCCCTTACTTATTGTTCCATCTCTATTAGGACATGAAAATCCTGCATCTAAAGATATTTTAAATACCTTTTCTCCAAACTTTTCTCTTAAAAAATAATTTAAAGTATGATATCTTTTATCTCCCCATTTTTCTTTCATATATATCTCCTTTTCTATTTATAAATATAAAAGTGTCTATAAATTATTATACACTATAGACACTTTTATATAAAATCACTTCTTAATTTTAGATATTTTATAATTTTTTAAATCTAGTTCCCATTCTCCAACATATTGATGACCTTTATCTTCCTTTCCTTTTTCAACTACATTATATCTCATCTTGTCCTTTTGAAAATCCTTAAATACTACATCAACTTTACCCAATGGATATTCTTCTTCAAAAATAGTAGGAATTTGATCTCCATTTTCCTTATCAAAAACTTTAATGCACCTATCATTACCTTTTTTGTATTGAATCACTAGTAACTTATCATCCTGTGAAAATATCATATTTTCAATAGTTGTATCTTTTAATATATCACAAGGAATTAATTGCTTTCCTATAGGTTTTTCTTTAATCATTTTAGTATTTTGCCCTGCACCACTTTGTTCACTACCTTTTTCTTGATCTGTTGGCTGACCTTGTGTCTGCATGGTATCATCTAATATTATTAAGCCTAAAAAACAATTTTTATCTCTTGTTGTAATTGCAAGTGTGTCCCCTGAATAGTTCAATGCACACATTCCAAAATATTTTTTAGGTACTATTTCACTTACTAATTTTCCATTATCACCTTTAGTATAAGTATATCCCATTATACCATCCATACTTGTTACTAAAAGATTATCTACTTGATTTTCTTTTCTTAACCTTAACTGATTAAAACTTTGAAAAACCTCTTTCATTAAAACTGAATTTACGTTACTTATTTTATAATCCATTCCACTTTTAATTACTGTAATTACATATTCTAATATTTGAGTTTCTGGTTTGCTTATATTTGATTTCATTACATCTATTTTAAAATTTCCTTCTCCACCACTTTCCATTATTCCAACTATTCGATGTCCTCTTAATTTTAAATCAGAAGGTGTTATATCTTTAGTATTAGTTTTAGCTTTTCCAATTAACATATCCCCGGCATCTTTATATTTATCTAATTCTAGATAATTAAAATACTTTTCTACAATATTAGTTGCTATTTTCATATCAAAGACATCTTTTTCTTTTACATTTTCATATTGTTTATTATTACAGCCAACTAACATAAAAACTGTTAAAAAAATCAATGCATAACTTGTATACTTTTTCACCTTATTTATCACCCCTTTTTTTAATAAAGTATAATTTTATTTTGCCACTAAAATAAAATTTAATTTATATAATCATTATTTTTATTAATTTTATATATTTATAATAAATGCTTGTTTTATAAATGTAATGGAGGTATTGTTTTGAAAAAAAATTTAACTTTAACATTGGAATTAGCAGCAGTATTTATTGGTACTATTGTAGGCGCTGGACTTGCTTCTGGAGAAGAAATAACTTTATTCTTTACTCGGTATGGATATAAAAGTTTTACAGGCATCTTTATATGTATGTTTATATATATATTTATGGGATTTAACATAATACATATTAGCACTAAATACAATTTAGATTCTTATGGTTCATTTATAAAAACAGTTAGTCCAGGATTTTTAGGTAAAATCACCGAGATTTTTACTAGTATTTGTTTAATTACAAGCTCTTCTATAATTCTTGCTGGAAGTGGATCTCTTATTCATCAATATTTTCATGTGTCTAAATGGGTGGGAATCATAATAATGGTTTCAATTGCATTATTCACATTAATGCATGATACAAGTGGACTTATTGAAATAAATTCTTTTATAGTACCGTGTTTAATAATTGTAATAACAACTATTTTTATTCTATTTTTTTTATTTTCAAAAGATATTAATAATATAAATTATATAAATAATATACCTAGCACCCAAAAGGGTTGGCTTATTTCTTGTTTATTGTATGGAAGTTTTAATTCTTTATCCTGTAGTGGTGTTCTTGTACCTTTAACCTCAGAAATTAAAGACAGCACCTCTTCAAAACTTGGAATAATACTTGGCGCAATAGGACTTACTTTTTTAGCAATAATGATAAATTTTATGTTATTATCTAGTGTTCCTAATATATATAAATACGATATTCCTCTACTTTATGTAGCTAATAGATTTGGAGGTCTAATACAAATACTTCTATTAGGCGTTATGTGGCTTGAGATGTTTTCTACAGAAGTTTCAGATATATATAGCTTAAGTAAAACTATAGGACATGTGTTTAAAATTCCATACAAAAAAGCTATAATACTTATATTACTTATTGATATTCCAATATCTCAATTTGGATTTGTAAATTTAATAAGTCATGTTTATCCTGTATTTGGTTTCATAAGTTTAATATTTGTAATTCAATGTATTATATTCAGATTTAAAATTAGGTCTTGAAAATAAATATATGTGAACAAAGGATGTGACATAATGCTTACTAAGTGTAATTTATGCTATAGAAATTGTGGTGTAAATAGACTAGACAAAAAGCTTGGATTTTGTAAATCCTCAGATAAAGTAAAATTAGCAAGGGTATCACTACATCATTGGGAAGAACCTTGTATATCAGGCACTTCAGGTTCAGGTACTATATTTTTTTCTAACTGTAATTTGAAATGTGTATTCTGCCAAAATCATTTAATAAGTACTAACGGAATAGGCAAAGAAATTTCTATTACACGATTAAGCGAAATTTTTTTGGAACAACAAAGTAAAGGAGCTCATAATATAAATCTTGTAACTCCTTCTCACTTTGTACCACAAATAATAAAAGCACTTAAAATAGCTAAAAATAGAGGATTAACAATTCCTATTGTATATAATACTAATAGTTATGAAAACATAGAAACTATAAAAGCTTTAAAAGGTTATATAGATATCTATTTACCTGATCTTAAATATTATAAAGACCTCTATGCAATTAAATATTCAAATGCTCCTAATTATTTTAAAGTAGCTTCTAAAGTAATATTAGAAATGTTTCACCAAGTTGGCAAACCTAAATTCGATAAAAATGGATTAATGACTCGTGGCGTTATTGTTCGTCACTTAATGATTCCAGGACTTCTTTTTGATTCAAAAAAAATAGTAGATTATTTATATAAAACTTATAAAAACTCAATATATATAAGCATTATGAACCAATATACACCAACTGATAATCTTATTAACTATCCTGAAATAAATAAAACTATTAATCCTAAACATTACACTTCATTAATAGACTATTGCGTATCATTAGGTATAATTAATGCCTTTATACAAGATGAAGGTACTGCAACAGAAAGCTTTATACCGAATTTCGATTTAAAAGGTATTTAAAAACCTTAACAGTTAATTCTGTTAAGGTTTTTATTCATATATTGTACTTACTTAATTTATCTTTAAACTCTTCTGCTAATTTTTTGAACTCTGAAATATTTCCTATTAAATTCTTTATTTCATTTGTATAATTGGACACATTGGCACTAACTTCCTGTGATGATGCAGAATTTTCTTCTGCAATTGCAGATAAAGATTCTATATTATTATATATTTGTGATATAGTATCTGATTCTCGACTTAAATCATCTATAGTTTTTATCATCGATTTTGATACAGTTTGTATTGATTTTGTAGCATCTAAACTTATATCCCTAACTTCTTGAAGATTATTATTTTCTTCTTCTAATACAGAATATTGAGATTCTATCTTACTTACTAAAATTTGAATAGACTTAACAAATTCCCCTAAATTAAAGTTTATCTGCTCAACAGCACTTTGTGTTTGTTCTGCAAGTTTTCTAACTTCTTCTGCAACTACTGAAAATCCTTTTCCTGACTCTCCTGCTCTTGCAGCTTCAATGGAAGCATTTAATGCTAAAAGATTTGTTTGCTCTGATATCTGTGATACTATTAAAACTATATCATTAATGCTATGAGCTTTTCCTTCAAGTTCTACTCCATCATTTTTTACTTCTTTAAACTTCATAAGTGATTCTATTATATTTTTACTAGCATTATCTACATTAACATAACTGTTGTCTATTTTTTGTATTGCCTCTTCCAACTGCTGCTTATTTTTATTTTCAATACTTACTATTTCCTTTAAAGACTCTATACTTCCATTTAAAACTGTAGCTGCACTTTGCGTATTTTCGGCTTGATTTACAGCCCCATTTGCCACTTCTTCAACTACTTCTGATATTTCCTCTGAAGTTCTCATCATAGAATCTGATATTACATTTATATTTCTCACAAATGTGCTCATTTCATCAGTTACACCTTTAAATCCAACAAAATCAGCTCTAACAGTTTTTCTATATTTCTTTAGTAAATTGTATAAGTTCTCAAAAATATCTCCTGTAACTATTTCACCATCTTCTGTATAATTATTATTATTAATTTTTTTAATTTCATCTTCAATAATTTTTATAGGCCTTTGTAACATAAACACTACAAAAAATGAAACTAATGATGATATTAACGATAGACTACATCCTTTTAAAATATTATCAGAACCAAATAAAAATATACTACAAATACTAGTTATTAAAAATGTACATACCCCAACCTTACTAGCTATACTCTTCATAAATCCTAAAGATAAAATTTTATTAAAATTATAAACCTTTTTATAAAATATATCTTTTTCAAAAGTTAACTCTAAAATCAATTCACCATCTTTATTAGTTATTGTCTCAACATTTAAATTTTCCTTAAAATAATCTGCACTTCCCTCGATTAATCCTAAACAATAATCATACATACATCTCTTTGATTTATATTTAAAAATTGCCTTTCTACTAGAAATGGGCTTTATATCTATAATAGGTGGTTGTGCACCTTTAAATTTTTTAACCATTTCTACATGAACATCAAACATAGATCTAAAAAATGAATATAAATTTTCATGTTGAAAAAATGCTGGAAAATCTTTGTGGAAGGTTAAAATGTTATCTTTACCTATAGTCTTCCAAAGCTCATTAATACTTATATGTTTACTATGAGCTATCTCCTCCATTATCTTCTTTACATCATTATCATCAATATTTTCTATAGGCGAAAATATTCTGTTTTCTTTCCATCCAACTGAATTCATAGCTGAACTAACTACTTGGTTATCATAAATCTTTCTACAAGTATTAAGCCAAGTAGCTACTATAGTACCTTTCATCATCATCACCCTTATCTTTCATTTATTAGAAAAATATATTATAAATTTAATTATATATTATATTCATAACTTTGTAATGCCATATTATTGAAATGTGATAAATTATACATTTATTTTTTCTATTTATGACGTTTAATAGTAAAATTTATAAGTAAAGTAATTAATATATTTTTATTCTTTTAATTGTATGGTATCATAAATATATAATTAATTTTTATAAACGTAATGATTTTACTGTATGTAAGGAGAATCGTTAGACATGAGAAAAGTATCTATTTCACAAATAAACGATGGACAAATATTAGCTAAAGCGGTTTATGATGCTTCTGGTAGAATGCTCCTTTCCGCAGGTACTAGCTTAAAACCAGGATATAAAATGAGACTAAATAATATAGGAGTATTGTCTGTTTTTATAGATGATGAATTTTCTAAAGATGTTGAAATAGACGACATACTTTCAGAAAAAACCCGTGAAGAAACTAAGTCAGTTCTAAAATATAGATTGACAAGATTTACAAACAATAATTACTTTTGTAAAAATGAAATGTTGAAAATAGCTGATACAATTATCGAAGATATACTGTCTCGGGAAAAAGTTATAATTAATATTTCAGATATAAAACATAAGGATGAACAGCTTTACCAACATTCTATAAGCGTTTGTGCTTTATCTATAATAATGGGAATATATTTAAAATATCCTGAAGATAAACTTAAAGAAATGGCAATTGGTGCACTATTACATGATATTGGTAAGCTCCTAACCCCTAATGATATAATGATAAACCTTCAAAATAACCCTCTATCTCATGAGGAATTTGAAATTTTTAAATCTCATCCTATAGATGGATATGAAATTTTAAATACAAACAAAAATATAAGCTACATATCTAAGGCGATTATACTTATGCACCATGAACATTGTGATGGAACTGGTTTCCCCTTAGGATTAACTGAAGATAAATTGCATGAGACAGTAAAAATTGTATCTATATGTGATACCTTTGATAATTTAACATCTGATTTTAGTGGTTATAAAAAGATGGAAATTTATAAAGCATTAGAATATCTAGTAGCTATGGGTGAAACTTTATTTGATAAAACATTAGTAAATACATTTATTAAAATCATAGCCGCTTATCCTTGTGGTACAATTGTTAAATTAAGTACCAACGATTACGGTATTGTTTTAAAACAAAACCCTTCATTTCCTTTAAGACCAATAATAAATGTAATCTTAGACCAAAACAAAAACAAACTAGATATACCTAAGCAATTAGATTTATCTAAAGAAAATACTGTATTTATTGTTGACACAATAGACACTATTTAATAAAAATAAACCATAAGTTTTAAAAACTTATGGTTTATTTTTAATCCTATCTTGCATTAGCAGGTTCGATGTTTATTTTCTTACCTTTTATTGTATTATTCTTCATTATCTCTAAAACTTCTCTAGCATTTTCTTTTGGAACTTCTACAAAAGTAAATTTATCATAAATATCTATTTTACCTATTACTTTTCCTGCAATACCTGTTTCTCCAGCAATAGCTCCGATAACATCTCTTGCTTGAATCTTATTATTACGTCCTATATTTATAAATAGTCTAACCATTCCTGGTTCTGCACCTGTATCTCCAATTTCTTCGTTAATATCTAGGATTTCTTCTTTCTTTTCTTCTCCTAAAGACATCTTTAATAGTGCTGCTGCTATATCTATAGTTGCATAATCCTCATCAAGAAGATTTTCTATATAGTCTATATACTTTCCTAAATGTCCCTCTTCTATAGTACCTTTTACTTTTTCTAAAAAGGCATTTACTTTAAATTCTTCTACATCACTAGCTGAAGGTATTTCTGCACGTTTAACCTTTGTCTTAGTATATCTTTCAATATCCCTTAATTTACGAATTGCCTTTCCTGCAACAAATGTAAATGCAATTCCTGATCTTCCAGCTCTTCCTGTTCTACCTATTCTATGAACATAATATTCTTCATCTTGAGGTAAGTCATAATTGAAAACAGCTTCAACATCATCAACGTCTATTCCTCTTGCAGCTACGTCAGTGGCTACTAATATTTCAATAGTTCCATTTCTAAATTTATTCATTACTCTATCTCTTTGAGGTTGCTTCATATCTCCATGAAGACCTTCTGCAAAATATCCTCTTGCTTGAAGTTGTGATACTACTTCATCAACTCTCTTTTTTGTATTACAGAAAATTACAGATAATTTTGGATTTCTCATATCTATTAATCTTGATAATACTTCAAGTTTATTGTTTTCTTTTACTTCTAAGTATCTTTGCTCTATATTAGGAACTGTTAGTTGTTTGTGAACTACTTTTATGAATTCTGCATTATTTTGATATTTTTTGCTTAGTTCTATTATTGCTTTTGCCATTGTAGCAGAGAATAGTATGGTTTGTCTGTTTTGTGGTATTGCTTGTATTATTGTTTCTATATCATCTCTAAATCCCATATCAAGCATTTCATCAGCTTCATCTAGGACTATCATTTTTATATTGTCAGTCTTTAAAGTCTTACGTCTTATATGATCTATTACACGTCCCGGAGTTCCTATTATTATTTGAACACCTCTTTTTAAAGCTTTAATTTGGCGATCTATAGGTTGACCTCCATATACAGCAAGAACATTTATGCCTTTTTTGTATTTTCCAAGCTTATGAACTTCCTGTGTAGCTTGAATTGCTAATTCTCTTGTAGGGCACAACACCATAATTTGCAAACTCTTATTGTCTAAATCTATAGTATCTAAAGCTGGTATTCCGAAAGCAGCTGTCTTTCCTGTTCCTGTTTGTGCCTGACCAATTATATCTTTTCCACTTAATATAAAAGGAATTGCTTTTTCTTGAATTGGAGATGGAGCCTCAAATCCCATATCCGCAATTGCTCTTTTTATTTCATCTGATATCGGTAAATCTTCAAACTTAATTTTTTCCATATTAACTTCCTTCCAAATGTACGTTTTTATTTCATTAACCTAACCATTATATATGTATTATGTTCAATATGCAATAAATTATATTCTTAATTATTAAAATATAAGTTTAATTTTGTATATTATTTTTTAAATAATAAAAAAGAATTGCTTAATTTTATATAAGCAAATCCTTTTTTATTTAACTTTTTATATAGAATTATGTGTAAAAGCTACTATTTTATCTATTGGTATATCTGTAATAGATCCCAGATTATTAGATACTGTTTTATAATCAGCATCTAATTTAAACGTACACTCATTTCCTAATGGAGATTTAGGTACTGGTCCTATTCTTGTAATTAATCTTAAAAAACATCTATTAACACTTAATATCACTCCAGTAAATCCAACTCCCCCTTCTCCTCCAGTTGTAACAAATATTGTAACTGTTTGCCCTATGTATTTGGCTAAATGTGTTGAAAGATCTAATTTATCAAGTTCACTACCTTTTATTTTAAATATTTCATTTTCCTTCATGAACTCACCTCTAACTTTTAATATTACATACTATTTCTGTATAAATTATATGTTATTATAAATATTAATATGATATTAAAAGATTCTATAACATACCTAAATATATAAATAGAATTTGGCATTTGCCTATTGCAAATGCCAAATAAACTATTCATAAATATTTATTATTACTGTATTGAATTGTGCACAAATGCAACTATCTTACATAAGGGAATATCAGCTATTGAACCAACATTTCTCACCTTACAAGGAAATCTTTGTTGATATCCACATCCACATTCCATTCCCATTTCTCCCTTTGGTATTCCTGAACAACAATTGCCCAATGCACATCCTGGAGCTGGTCCTACTTGAGTTGTAAGTCTTACATAACAGCTGTTAACACTTAATAATATACCTGTAAAACCCGAACCTGAATCTCCTCCACTTTCTGTAAATATAGTTACTGTCTCTCCAATAAATTTACTTAAGTGGCTTACAAAATTTATATCATCCATTTTAATTCACTCCTTAATAAAAAATTTTATTACTATTCACATCTGTATTAAAGAGCGTTATGAACAAATGATACTATTTTTGATAGAGGAATATCTGTTACTGATCCTACAGTATTTCCGCTACAACTAAATCTTTGACAATATGAGCTACACTCATCAACATTTCCTTTTGGTATTCCAGAACAACAGTTTCCTAATGCACATGCAGGAGCCGGTCCTACTTGAGTTGTAAGTCTTACATAGCAATTATTTACACTTAATAATATACCTGTAAAACCTGAGCCTGATTCTCCTCCACTTGTTGTAAATATAGTTACTGTTTGTCCTATATATTTACATAAATGAGATACTAGACTTATATCTTCCATTTTATTTTCCCCTCACTAATTAAAATTTAATTTTTAATAGCTTATCCAGTTTTTTTTCTAAAATTTATCACTTTATAATCTCATGTAACTTAATTAATTCAAATATAATCTTTCACAAATTTATGATTAGTAAATTCTAAACACTAAATTAAAGTGTTTAGTGGACTAGCTATCCTAATATATAATATTCTAAATAATTACTAATGTTACCAATTTATAACTGTTTTTATATTTAAAAGGCTATGGTTCCCGTTACCATAGCCTTTTTCTTTATATATATGAATCTGAATTTAATATCAGATCATCAATTTTACATCTTAAAATACTAGCGAGAACAACTATTTTTTGAAAACTAGGATTTTTTTTATCCCCTCTTTCTAATTCTTCTAAATAGGATTTAGAAATAGATGTTTTATATTTAGGATTCTTAGTTAGACTTTCTATATCCTTTGCAGTATAGCCCAAATTTAATCTAAACTCTCTGATCTTTTTACCATTTAACATGTCAAAGACCCCCCTATAAAATGTATAAAGTTATTCACATTATGATTATACTACTTTCAAGTATTAAAAAGTAACTTTTTTCATAGCATATATATCTTTGTATTAATAAATACTATTAATATTAATATATTAGAGTAGGAGGTAACACTATGACAGTTATAAATAAACTAAATCAAACTTTAGAGCTTTTAAAAAGTGCTGAATCTAATTTTAGAACCTTTTCTTTAGATACTCAAGATCAAAATGCTAAACAAATGTATTCGCAACTAGCAGATAGTACACTTCAATCTGTTAATACATTACAAAGCAGAATAAATTTTGTTATGAGCGAAGAACCTCAATATCAGCCTCAAAAACCTAAAGTTCCAATTCAAAACCTTGAAAATAGCTAATAAAGCACCATTTAGCATTACCTAAATGGTGCTTTATTAGTATTGTTATTGTAATTCTATTGGATCATATTTCTTTAAATAATTTTCTATGTTTTGTTTATCTTCAATACTTGAATATATAGTTAACATACAGTACCCTGGTTTCACTGTTTTAATAGGCCTATATAACATTAGAATAGCTGTAAATGCAGCAAATAAAACAAATCCAATACCAAATCCTAATATTATATTAACTGCACTACCACCAGCAGATACTGGGTTAAATATAGGAAAAGTAATCTTACTTTTTGCATGAAATATAGACAATATTATTCCAAGAACTCCTCCTGCTATAGCTGAAGTTAAGGTATAAGTACCTTCTTTAAGGGTAAATATATGCATATCGTATATTTCTTGAATATAATTATTACTTAAAGTTTTACTATTTAAGTTCATAATGTTATTGTTCATTAAGTCATCTATTGCCTTTTGCATAGTTTGTTTGTCAGTAAAATATCTAACAGTCTTATACCCAAATCTAGGAAGGTTCTCTAATCGTTGTTTCATTTGTTGTTGAAATTGGTTTTCTTTTTCTATTTCATTTTTACGTCTTCTCATATTTTCAGTACTATTTACCATATTTTAATCCTCCCCATAATTTAAAAACTCATCTAATTGTGATTGAACATTTCTATTTATATTTTGTTCTTTTCCAATAATCCAACCAGAATTATATATTTGTCCTTGTGGGTGAGTCTTCATAGGCTTTACAATCTTTAAGTAATTTATTACGTCTTCAGGAATTTTGTTATCTTGTACTAATATCATAGGTCCACATTTAGACTTAAAACAAAGTCCAGATGCAGCCACAGCACTTTGCCATTCATCAGGATTTACAAAAATAAAATTATGTCCAGATTCAGATATTCCCCATCCAAACTGCCTAGGACTTTTATGCAACCACCATGCAGAATTTTTTCCTATATCTCTAAATAGCGCAAAACTTGTGGATTGAGCATATATACTCTCTCCTAATGAAATATGTTGAAGATGTCCATGCTTTAAAAGCTCTTCTTTTGTCCTTTTTTCAATAAAGTTATCATTGCCTAAAAGATACATATAAGATCCCCCATGCCTTAAATGTAATGCCTGACACGTTTCCTTTGGAACCTCATTTCTCTTTATAAACAATATTGGATCACCAGAATATGCTGACCATGCCGTTTCAGCTAATGCATAATCTGCCATATCAACTGGAACAGTCATTACAATATCTTTATGATTTCCATTTAAAGCAGAATAGTAGTCATCAATATTTTTACCAAGAATAAAAGGGTCTTTACCATTTATATGCCTGAATTTAAAATGATTTTCTCTTAATTGATTTTTTATACTATCATCTACATCTCCAATTATAATAATTTTATTATTTCCATCTATACATATTCCCTTTGGATTTAATCTTCTTATTTCATCCAATGTTACCTTAGGTATATTCCTTTTATTTATATAAAGTATTGGAGCATTTATTGGATCATGCATAAGTCTTGATGACAAAATAGCATCTTCCTTTTTATCTCCACGAACTAATATAACTGCATTAGGTCTATTGTTGTAAAATGTTGATGGATAATTTAATTGAGAAATAGAAATTGCAGTTTCATAAAAATCTTTTCCAGCTATTCTAGTGGTGTTAGATGTACAAATATTTTGTGTAACTTTAAAACTTTTTTCATGAAATTCACTATAATAATTTGGTTTATAAAAACATATAACATATATGATTATAATAGCTAAAATAATCTCAATCCCTAAAACTATTTTAAACTTCTTGTTTAATCCTCTACTTGTAATCATAGAATCACCCCTTATACAATACCAAGTTTTTTTCCATACTTTACTAAAAGCCAATTAGGTATATATGATACAATTCCACCTATTAATACTGATAAATACATAAATCCCCACCAAAGTATATAATCTTCTTCTGGAATTGTAGGAGAATACACTATACTTAACCACCACATACTAAGAGCAATTCCTATAAATATTGAAGTTATGGAAACAACTACAGGTACAAAGGCCTCTTTTTTTGCATGTTTATATGATATATCCTTAATTTCAATAAACATAGTAGGTACAAAACAATATATATTTATAATAAAAGATACTATATATGATACTATCATTAAAATTATTATTGGATTACCTAATAAATAAACCCCTGATTTTTCTGGAAATATACCTAAAGGTAATCCTCTAATAGTCATAAGATATTGTATTGTTATAATAGAAGATCCTCCAAAGGATAACCCCATAACTGTTGCAACTAAAATTTGTTTCCATATTGGTCTCATGCATAATACTTTGTTATTTGCTTTCATCCATGGTGAATTAACATAAGATATTATATATACCCATAGCCCTACAGGTCCTAAAACCAATACTGTAAGTATCCACATCATTTTAGTGAAAACTGACAAAAATCTCATTCTTGAAAATAGATGAAGTCCAGTCCATATAGCTCCTAGCAGTCCTATTAATGACCATATTATTGCTATAACTTCTATACCACTAACTCCTTCTCTACCCATCATTTTATATGAATTGATTCCTTGAGCATAATCTACTCTACTTTGAATTCCATAGTTAATAACTCTATTATCACCTATTATCCAAACATTATTATAAGGTCCCTCATTAGCCTTTAACCAATAATTAGGTTTCATTCTCCAAAGATAATTTTCTGTTATAGGTGATAATCTATTACCGTCAGTCCATAATATTGGACCACATCTTCCTTTTAATGATAGTTGTGATGCCATAATTGCTAGCATTGGATTTTCTTTAGAACATAATATATAATTATGTCCTTCATCACTTCTCTTCCTATCTGATCCCCACCCCACTAAATTGTCAGTATCGTTTAATTTTGCAAATTTAACAGAAAAAGATTCTGGGTTAAAAGCAATAATTCTATTAGCCTTTGCTTTATACGGTTTTAAAATACCATCTCCATCAAGACTTTTTTCAGCTAAAACATATACATTTTTTATAAATCCTTTTTTTAATATTTCTTTAGAAGAATCATATAATTGATTTTTTTCATTAGCATATAAAATTACTCCTCCTTGATTTGCAATCCACGTAGCTGGGGGAATAGATATTAAAGGATCATTATCTTTAACTAAAAATCCATATTTTTCTCCACTTATAATACCTGGCATGTTATATATTATTTTTTGTAATTCATCTGTTGTTTTATATTGAATATATGTAGATTTTAATTTTATATTTTGTAATTGATTATTTAAACTAGCTATATCTCTTCCTATAATTATCATCTGAGTTCCATTTAACTCTTCTACTCCTACTGGAATTATTTTATTTATATAATTGCGAAGATTTGTAGATATTATTTTATTTGTAGTAATAATTGTTCCTTTATACTTTCTTGCAACGGGTATAATTGATAAAACATCCTGCCAATTGTTTGACTCTAATAATATAATTGATTTTGGTTTATTTTTTTTATCATTATTACAATATAAAATTTTTGATATTTCTATTCCCATTTCTTCTGGTGTTGATGCTATTACCCTTGTTGTATTTGCCGTATTTAAATGAACTCTATTTTCTTGACTTGTACTTACTTTTGGAAATATAACATCCTTTAATACCCCTAAAGGTCCTATTATCAATACAGCACATAATATAGTAGATAATATAATTGATAACTTTTTCATACTTACCCTCCTACACTAAGTAGTCTCATTACATATTATTAGTCTATCTTTAATATGCTCATTTCAATATTTTTTAATGTATTAAAAAACATTTTTAATTATTTTTACACCATTTATGAATTAATTAATATACTGATAATGTACTCAGACTAAAGGAGGTTCTATATATGTATCAAAATTTTATGCCCTACCCTAATCCAATGCATATGTTTAACTCTAGATATGCAATGCCACAAAATTGTCAAATGCAATTAGTTAAAGCTTACTTTGCAAATCAACCTTATACAGGAATTTTTAGGGTAGATGAAGCATTATATAAGGGTACTGTATTTCCAAATATTTATGCTGCTTACCCTCCAGCAATAGGTCAATTTGATAATAGGAGGATGTAATCATGGATAAAATGTTATATAACTATAAATCTCGCAATGATTTATTGAAAAAAATTACCGAAGTTGAATTTGCTGCTGTTGATTTAAATTTATATTTAGATAATCATCCTGAAGATTCAATAGCCTTAGAACGCTTTAACGAAATTTCTAGAGATGCTGCTAAATTAAGAAAAGCATATGAAATGAGTTTTGGTCCTTTATTGAACTTTGGATATTCTCAAAGTAATTCTCCTTGGGCTTGGACGGATGAAACCTGGCCTTGGGAACTTGAAGAATAAATTAGAAGGGAGAATTTATATATGTGGATTTATGAAAAAAAATTAGAATATCCCGTAAAAATAAAAAAGAAGGATCTTAAAATGGCTAAATATTTAATAACTCAATTTGGAGGACCAGATGGAGAGCTTGGTGCAGCACTTAGGTATTTAAGTCAAAGGTACGCCATGCCCTGTGGTAAAACAAAAGGATTACTTACAGATATAGGTACAGAAGAATTAGCCCATGTAGAAATCATATCAGCTATGGTTCATCAATTGGTAAAAGGAACTACTCCTAAAGAGTTAGAGAAAGCTGGCCTAGGGGGTTATTATACTCAGCATGGTCTTGATGTATTTCCAGTAGATGCCAATGGAGTTCCTTTCACTTCAGCATACTTCCAAGCAATCGGTGATCCTATAGCAAACTTAAATGAAGATTTAGCTGCTGAACAAAAAGCTAAAGTAACATATGAGCACCTTATTTCATTAACTGATGATCCTGATATTAAAGATGTTCTTAAATTCTTATGGGCAAGAGAAATTGTTCATTATCAACGTTTTGGTGAAGCTTTGATGAACGTGGAAGATCGTTTATCTAGTAAAAAATATTATTATTAAAATAAAGTCCTATGATAAAAATATCATAGGACCTTATTTATATTATTTAATTTCAACCTTATAGTTTTTCTTTATATAATCTCTTTTACACTTTTCTTTAAATTCTTTAATATTCTCTCTTTCAATTCTCTCCTTTTCCTTTGTAAGTTCTCCCCTTCCCAACCTATCACATAATGACAATAATGCTATTTCATCTAGGGATACTTCTGATAACATCTTTTCTATATCTGAATACGGCAAATTTTTAACCAAGAATAAAACCTGCATATGCCACCTTATCATAGAGCTTACCTTTTTAATAAATTCATTATCCTGTGTAAAATTCTCTAAAAATTCCCTTGCAAGTACAGCCCCCTGTATATCATGTTCATAAGATGTTATTTTGCCCTTTTTAATCTTTGTAGTAGTAACCTTTCCTATATCATGCAATAAAGCCGCCCACATAAACACCTTAGGATTCTCACTAAATCTTCGATTTTCAGCAGCATTATCTATAACTAATAATGTGTGCTTCCATACACTACCCTCAGGATGATATTTGGGTGACTGTGGAATATTTATAAGTTCTCTTATCATAGTAAAAGGATAATTACAAAACACTTCATTAGTAGTTAATTTTTCAATATACTTAGACGGCATTTTATCTTGAAGTAAATGTGCTTCTATTTGCTCATATAAATTTATTTTCTCATTCACAATAATTCCTCCTAAAGTACATGAAGATTATTCTTATTTTTTTAGTTTATGTGTTATATTGCCTAGTATACATTTTAATTAAATTAATTATTTTATATTTAATATCCTTACTATATTCTCACTAGTCTTTTCAATGTTCTTACTTCCTTCTTTAAGTGCCTCCTCTAAAGATACACTTCCTTGAAGTATTCCTATTATAGAATTTATTCCATGATTATATAGTTCATTAACTCCATCTCCTATTTTACCTGCAAAAACAATAACAGGAACATTAAACTTTTTAGCAACTGTTGCTACTCCAAAGGGGGTCTTTCCAAAAACCGTTTGTGAATCTACGCTACCTTCTCCTGTAAATACATAACTTGCCCCTTTAATTTTTTCTTCAAGTTTAGTATATTTTATCACAAGTTCAATTCCCTTCTTTAAATCAGCATTTAAAAATGCCATTAGTCCTGCTCCAAGTCCACCAGCTGCTCCTGCTCCTGGTATATTATCAACATCAATGCCAAGTTGTTTTTTTATAATTTTTGCATAATTAGATAATGCATTATCTAATCTTTCTACCATATCATGTGTTGCTCCCTTTTGTGGTCCAAAAATATATGATGCACCATTTTTTCCAGTCAAAGGATTATTAACATCACATGCAACCTCAATATTAACATTACTAATTCTAGAATCAAAATCCGATAAATCAAATTTATAAAGTTTTTCTAATGCAGCACCTCCGAATGCTAACTCATTACCTTCCTTATCATAGAACTTAGCTCCTAATGCTTCAAGCATACCTGCTCCCCCGTCATTAGTAGCACTTCCTCCAATTCCTATAAGTATATTTTGAACTCCCTTATCTAATGCAGACTTTATAAGTTCTCCAGTTCCATAAGTTGTTGTATATAACGGATTTCTTTTTTCCTTTTTTATAAGGTGAATTCCACTTGCACTAGCCATCTCTATAACTGCTGTCTTACCATCACCTAGTATTCCATAAACAGCTTTAACTTTATTACAATCCGGACCTGTTACTTCTACCTCTATAAATTCACCATTAGTAGCATCTACTAATGATTGAACAGTCCCTTCTCCTCCATCTGCCATTGGGACTTTTACACACTCAGCACTGGGCATTACTTTTTTTATTCCTCTTTCCATAGCTTCAGCAGCTTCCTTTGCTGTCATACTTTCTTTAAAAGAATCTGGTGCCAAAACAAACTTCATAATATCCATCCCTCTCTATAATAAATTGATTAATCTATATTTCTTAAAAACACCTGAGATTATATAAAATCCTCAGGTGTTTTTAGTTTAAGCTAATATTCCAAATATTATCGTTGAAATTATTGTCATTGTTAAACCCACTAATGACTCATATGGTATAAGTTTTAATCTTTCCTTCATATCCATATTAACACTTCCTCCAGTTGAGTGAAAAAAGCTTCCATGTGGTAAATGATCTAGTACTGTAGCTCCTACATGTATCATTGCTGCACCAGCTAATGATTTAATTCCAAGTTCCAATATAGTAGCCCCAAATACTTGACTTGCAACAGCTGTTCCAGAAGTAGTAGATGCAGTAGCTCCCCCCATTAATATACCAGCTATTGGTGCTAATACAAATGCAGGAAGTCCTAATGAACTAATTCCATTTATAATTACATCTTTTAATGCTGAATTAGATATAATTCCAGCTATGGTTCCTGTACCAAGTAAAAGTATTGCAACTCCGCTCATTTTAGCAAGTCCAGATGTAGCATATCTATTAATATTTTTAATTTTTCCCATGCATAAAGCACCAATAACTCCACCAAGAGGTAATGCTATAAGAGGATCTACATTTATATTACAAAGTGGTCTTAAAGCTAATAATATAATTGCCACAAGTGGTCCAACTATTGCAGCTATAAATTTAGGTTTTTCTTCAACACTCTCTTCAATTTCACTTGCCTTTACATAAGAACCTTTCTTAGATAGCTTTTTTGATATTATACATGTAATTATTAATCCTCCAATTGCAGGTATAATACCAGCTGACATTACAGATGTTAAGGGTACTTTAAAGGCATCTGAAGCCGCAATAGCATTAGGATTTGGAGATATAATATTTCCAGCTTTACCTCCTCCAATCATTGCAATAAGTATAGCTGTTTTAGTTAAATTAGCCCTTTTAGCAATAGCTAATGCTATTGGTGCTACTGTTATAACTGATACATCTACAAAAACCCCAACAGCTGTTAATACTAAAGTTGCCAATGCTAATGCTATAAGTGAATTAGATTCTCCTAACTTATCCACTATACTTTCTGCAATTTTTGCCGCTGCTCCTGATTCAATAAGAACCCCTGCAAGAACTCCAGCTGTAAGTATTCTAAGGATAGCTGGCATTATCCCCTTAGCACCATCTATCATTAAGGTAACAGTTCCTAAAAGTCCTGCTCCTCCAACAAGTCCACCTATTATAGCTCCTAGTATAAGTCCATATGCCGGATGAACTTTTCTTATTATTAATATAATTGCTATTATTAATCCTATAATTGCTCCTAAAGCTGTAACATGCATAATCACCCCTCCATTCATTAAGTTTTTTATATAAGACTATTATATATTTTTTACATTATAAATACATTGGTAGTTTGCTCAAATTTTTCATTAAATTAATTGTGCATTTGCACAATTAATTATTTTAATTTATATAAAATACAAGCTATAAAAAGTTGTAATAAATCCATAATATTTTTAGGATCCTTTCCTGTAACTTCATATATTTTTTTTAATCTATAACTTAGACTATTTCTATGAATATGTAACTTTTCAGAAGTAGCTGTAATCTCACAATTCAACATTATATATAATATAAGAGTTTGTACTAAATCCAGATTTTTAAAAGACTTCAACCTTTCTATAAGATTTATATTTTCTTCATATCTAATATTATTTGATATAATGTCTATAAAACTCACTTCAGAATATTTACATATATCGTAATTAAGGGATAATTTATTATTTATCTCAATAGCCCTTAATGCTTCCCGAACAGAATTAGTCATTATTTCCTCTTCTAATCCAACTCCTATTTTTACATTACCTCCAAGTTTATTATATAAACTTAAAACTCTCTTAAATAACTCCTTATCAGATTTCATAAAAATAAGAATAGATTCTGCATTAAATCGTATTGTATATTCACAACTATATATATAATTTTTTATTATATTCATAATTCTGGATTTATCCTCACCAATGACAATAACAGCTAATCTTTTCACACTTAAATCAATACCCAATACCTCTGATCTTTGTATAAAACCCTCATCATATTTCCTATCCAAATAAGACCATTGATATAAAAACTCTTCCTCTATTTGTTCTCTTATGCGTCGTTCGTTAAACATATAATCTTGTTTTATCAATAATTCAGCGGTAGCCTTTACTATAGATGCAAAACTTACAACTTCATTAGGGTTACCACTTATGCCTATTACACCCATAAGATTCTTATTAAAGTATATAGGCATATTAACTCCTGGTTTTGCACCTCCATTGTCTTTATATATTAGATTAAGTTTATCTCTTTTAATTGCATCTACCGCACCTTCATGGAGCTGTCCTATTCTACTTTTATCACCACTTGCTATAATAACTCCTTTATTATTCATAATATTTATATTATAAGGTACTACATTCATCATTCTATCAACTATACTTTCAGCTATTTGCTTAGTAAGTTTTATCATAAAAATCCCCTCATTTAAACGTTTTAATTTATATTATATTATATATACCTTACATTTTCTATGAAAAATATAATAACATAATTCCTTTTTTTAACAAATGAAAAAAGGCTGTTAATAAACATAATTTATCAACAGCCTTATACTATATTACTGATAGTATTATTATCTAATATATTATAATCTCCATAATTTTCAATTAAAATATTACACATTATAGATTTTTATCATATTTTGTCCTTTTTCTAGTGGCAATTTTACTTGTTTATATTTTGCATCCTCTATGTTTAATGATTTAGTAGCATCAAACTCATATTCATTTTCCATACTAATTTCATCAACATCTATATTAAATTTTATATTCTTATTAGATACATATTTAATTATAAATTCATATTCTTGTTTCCTAGGAACTTCAGCATTTAAAGTAATATTAGCATTATCTTTTTTATTTTTATCTTCTAAACTATATACTTTAAAATAAGGCTCCTTAGTTAAAGATATTCCCCCTATATTAGGTCCACAGGTAAAACCATTATCATTATAAAATTTTATACTATTTTCTCCCTTATTCAAATTAACCATAATTGTTAACATTTCATTGCTACGTGGTATTATACATGTTTGTTCTCCTATATATTCACCTAACTTTAATCCATTAATATCTACTTTAAACGCCCTATCTTTATCTATTGATATATACTTAATTAACATATTATATGTGCCTTCCATAGGTACATTAACTCTAAAAGTAACTGAATTATTTACAATTCCACCTATACATGATGTATATTTTTTATTAAATTCAAGCTTCATACCATTTGAAAGCATTGCATCTTTAGCTTCATAATTTCTAACTATTGAACTATATTTTAAAGTTACATCATATATTTTTAAAATCTCATCTTTATAAATCCTACTTTCCTTTTTTTCCTTTGTATCTATTTTTTCCTTTTTTGCATCCTCTATCATATCATGAATTGCTATTTTCTCATTTTTAGTAGCTTTTATTTTATATGTCCCTTTAGATAAGTTTCCAAATAAGTATACACCGGTTTCATTAGTTGTTGTTGATTTTATGGGAATAAAATCTTCTTCATCAGTAATTCTATAAAGAACAACTTTAGACTTATTAATAGGATTATTTTCTTCATCAATAATTCTTCCATATACTATTCCATCGCTTATTAAATTTTTATCTATTAATTGATCTGTTGTATCTTTTAATACACTTATATGTTCTTGTTTTATATATTTCATATTCACATATTATCCTCCTAATATATTTTATATATAATCTATAATATTCAGCTTCTCTAAAAAAGTTATAAAAAAGCTCTCTATATAGAGAGCTTTCATCTAATTATTATTATAAATTTTAATAACATTTTGACCTTTTACTAATTTTAACATTATAATTTTACTGTTTATAATCTTATTTTGCCCTGATTCAATAGATTCAAATTTATAGTTTATTCCTGTACTTACACCATTTATATCTATGTTGAGAATTGTATTTTTTGTTCCAGAAATATATTTACTTATTAAATCATATATTCCACTACTTGGCACATCTACTTTTAATTGAATATATCCTGAATCTAGATTTGTAATAAATCCATTTTGAATTTCAGCATCTCCTCCTATGTCAACATCATTAACTGTATATTTTTTTACTACAGGTATTTGCTTTAATTCTATTTCCCCTATCTTAGGTGCAGATTCAACATTATTATTTGTTAAAATTAAATCATTACTTCCCTTGTTTAATCTTACAATGGTTGTAAATTCTGTATCATCATAATCATTATCATTATGGTTATCGTCATCATCATTATGGTCATCATCATCGTCATCGTCATAATCATCATCATAATTAAATGTATTTGTCTTATTTAATATATATTGTGATTTAGTATCATTACAAATAATCTCAAGTTCTCTTGCTTTGTCTGGAGATGAATATTCAATATCTAAACTATACTCCCCTGTATTAGATGAGGTAACTAAATATTTTACTTTTCCTTTATTAACTCCACCTAAGTTTTCTATATAATCCATATTACTATTAAGTTTTGCTCCATTACTTAATAAACCATCTGTAGGGTCAAAACTTTTAGATACTGGAGATACTTCAAGCCTTATGTCACCAATGTATGGAGCATCCACTCCATTATCATTATAAAATCTAATTGTATTTTTACCTGCATTTAATTTAATATTAACATCAAAATCTTCAACATCACTAATATTCCATCCATCTGTTTTTTCCATTAAATAAGAACCTTTTTTTACTCCATTTACATCTATCTTTAATTCCCTTCTTCTATCTCCTGATAAATAATTAATTTCAAGTTCATAATCTATAGAAAAATCTACATTAACAGTAAATATAGCTTCTCCCTTATTAACTCCACCTAATTGCCCTATAAATTTATTATTAATTTCAAATTTAGCTCCATTTATAAGCTTTGCTTCTGTAGCACTAAACATATATGGCTTATAGTGAGTACTAGCTGAACTAATCATAAATCCACCAAAATAAACAGAACTACCACTTCCCACTGTAGATACTAATTCTGTTTTATTTGCTCTAATATTATAGTTTCCTTTAGAAACATTAGTAAATAAGTACACACCTGATTTATTGGTCTTAGTAAAAGCCACTGGTGTAGCTCTACTTTTACTATCTACTTTACAAAGTAAAACATCTCCACCATTAACAGCTGTATTGTTTTCATCCATTACAATACCAGATACCGTCCCATTTAAGTCATACTGGCCATTAGGAGTAATATCTACTAACATTGAAACAATTTCATCATCATCTGTTATAGATACGTCAGAATTTTCATCATTATATCCTAATGCACTTATTTTAGCTATATAATTTCCTTTAGGTATATCTGTAAACATATATTCTCCATTATCATTTGTATAAGTTATAGCCTTTAAATTACTTTCTTTAACATTTGATGTAAATAACTTAACTTCAGCAGAACTTACAGGAATTTGTTCAATTTCATTTACTACTTTTCCAAAAATAACCCCAAAGTTACTATAAGAATCATCCTTTAAAACAAAATTCATGTTAATAATCTGTCCTGTATTTATTGTAAATTCATTTCCTTGTTCTAATTTTTTTCCCTTAGCTATAGCAAATATATTGTAAGATTTATTAGATGGTATATTACTAAATTCATATCTTCCATTTGAATCTGTAGATGTATGCATTAATGGTTCATAATCACTTGACATTACCTTAACTGTAGCATTTTCTATAGGATTTCCATTTGTATCTGTAATAATTCCTGTTACTTCTGAGTTTAAACTCTTATGTTTATTTTGCTTAAGCTTTAAATCTAATCGAATTTCTTGTCCTGTTGTATCCAAGGTTTTTTCAATGGATTCACCTAAAACATACTTATTTTGTATTACTTGTTTCATATCTACAAACTGTCCTCCTAAAATTTATTATAAAAATACTAGTATAAAGAATTTAGTTTCATACTCTATACTAGTAGAATTAGGATTAAAAGTTTCCACGATTTATTATGTTTTAAGTTTTATTATTTCATTATTTTCTTTATTGCCCCTACCTCTATAAGTTCACTTTTACTAAATCCTTTTTTAAAATACCTTATTTGCTTATACTTTACTCCATTCATTTGAAAATCTAAAATATCAATTCTATCTCCACTATAAATAACTGGATTCTTTTGTCCACTTAAATATATTTTAACTTCCATTAAATAATCACATTCCTTTTCTTATTATTTAAAAATAACTATTTTAAATATTATAATACCTCAATAATCATATATAACCAACTTAAAAATTAAAATATAAGAATATACATAAAAAAATCAGCTAATTTAAACTGATCTTTCGTTCTTTTTTAGGCCAATTTTTTACTATATAATACATTGAAATCACAGAAGAAATTGCAAATAAAATTAATGCCACTTTACCTAAAGAAAGTATTTCTGTAATATCCTCCTGAGATGGACTTTCTTGTTTTCCCATACTAATAGAAATAAACACTAAGTTATTTATAAAATGTATAGTCATAGTGGTAAGTATATTTCTAGTTTTCATATATAAAATACACATCATAATACCAAATAATACTGCTCCTATAATAGCAAGATCCATGTGTAACATTCCAAAGATAATTGATGATATAATAATAGCTACTCCAGCACCCCATCTCATCTTTAATCTATTAAACATAATTCCTCTAAATATCAGTTCCTCCATAATAGGAGCCAGTATAACTCCTAATATAAATTCATATATACTATCATATATAGTACCATTACTCTCTATTATCTTCTCATTTAACATTTTTTTCGTTAATTCAGGATTAATTTTATATACTACATAAGCTAACCCTAATGCAGCTGTTAATGCTAGAATTGCATGTAATATAAAGATTATTAAACCATCTTTATATTGTGGTTTATTTTTAAAATCTATTATAGCTTCTTTTAATTTGAAATTATTACTATTTAACCTAAAAATAATGTATGCAATTAGCAACACCTCACTAATTACACCTAACAAGTTTCCATTAATTATAGATTCTGAATCAACATTTATAAATAAAGTAATTGATAGTGTTAAAATATTTATTAAAATATATACTCCTAATGTTTCCAATATAGTAATTTTCTCAAAATACCTATCCATATACCTATCCCCCTTTACTTTGAATATAAAACTATCTTAAATATAGTTTTGTATTCATTATTATACTCTAACGAAATATCTCCATTATGTTTTTCAACAATCTTTTTTGCAATAGATAATCCGAGCCCTGTTCCTCCAGTTGTTATTCGTGATGTATCCGCCCTAGTAAATGCTTCAAAAATTATATCTTTTAATTCATCAGGTATACCACTTCCATCATCTGCAATAATTATCTCTATAGAATTATCCCTTTTAATTAATTGTATTTTTAACTTTGTGTTATATGAATTATATTTTAAAGAATTAGAAATTATATTGGATATAGCTCGTGTCATTTCACTTTTATCTATATAAAATAAAATCTCTTCTTCTGGTATATCTATTTCGAAATCAAATTTTTTATTTTCTATTTCAAAATAAAAACCTGTAATTATTTCTCTTAAAAATTCACATATATCTATCTCTTCTTTGTATATAGAATAATTACCATTACCTAACTTTGCAAGTTCATGTACATTTTCAACTAAATCAACAAGCCTTTTTGACTTATCATAAATAGTTTTAATATATCGCCTCTTTTTTTCTTCTCCTTGTACAACACCATCATACAAGGCCTTTGAATATCCTTGTATTGAAGTTATTGGAGTCTTTAAATCATGAGATATATCAGTAAATAATTGTTGCTTAAAAATTTCAGCCTTTTCTCTTTCTTTAGTTCCTTGCTCAATTTTTCTAGCCATAAAGTTAAATGCTTCCTTTATTTCTGAAAACTCATTTTCATGTTCAAAATTAATTCTTGCTGAATAGTCACCTTCAGTCATTTTATTTATTCCTTTTAATATTTCCCTTAAAGGTTTAACTATTCTTCTAGATGTCCAAAGTGCATAAAATAATATAACTAATAAAATAAATAATGAAGTATGTATAATCCCTCTAAAAAGTTTATGTACTACCTTATGTATATATTCTTCTGTAGACCCTTCTTTGTCTATATCGATATTTATTATACCTGGTGGTATTTTAACCATACAATAATATTTCTTTTTACCTACGTAAAATATATCTATAGAATGAAGATATGTAGTATCAACTTTATTCTTATCAGAATTTTCTTCTATAAGAGTTAATATCTCATCCTCTGTATAAACTTTTTTGGAGTCTTTCTTGTTACCAATTACATAAATAACATTCTTGTTTTTATCTAATATTTCCACCCATCCCCCTACAGATGTTATCTCACCGGCATCTATATTCTTATAATCACTTTTAACAATGGAAGATGCTTTATAAAATTTTTGTATATCCGATATATAGTCTTTTGAACTTACAAGTTTACCAATACCAATAAGTGTTACTAAAATTCCTGATACAAAAACTATAATTATTAGAAATACAAAAAGTATATATTGCTTAAACATAGCCGTATATACCTTTTTATTTTGTCTTTTTAAACCGAACATATATTATTACACTCCATTAGCTATACTATTTTATATTATAATTAAATTTGTATCCAAGTCCTCGTATAGTCTTTATATACTCAGGATTTTTAGAATCATTCTCTATCTTATCTCTAAGATTACTTATATGAACCATTATGACATTATCATCACCATAAAATGGCTCATCCCAAACATATTCGAATATTTGTTTTTTTGTAAAAACTCGTCCACAACTATTCATTAAATAAAATATTATCTTATACTCTGTAGATGTTAGTGGAATCTCTACTCCATTTTTATATAAAGTACATGTACTATTATTTAACTTTAAATTTCCATATTCTAAACATTTTTCATTATCATTAACCGTATCTCCAGTAGAATGATATTTATAATATCTTCTAAGTTGAGCTTTTACCCTAGCTACAACCTCCATTGCATTAAACGGCTTTGTTATATAATCATCAGCTCCAAGTTCAAGCCCTAATATCTTATGGCTATACTCGCTTTTTGCTGAAAGCATAATAACTGGTATTTTGTATTTTTCTCTTATCTTTTTTACAAGATGATACCCATCTATTTTGGGCATCATTATATCTATAATAGCTAAATCCACATTATTATTTTCTATAATATTAAAAGCATCTAGTCCATTTTTAGCACCGTATATTATATTATTATCTTTCTCTAAATATAAAGATAATAATTCTATTATTTCTTCTTCATCGTCAGCTATCAAAATTTTGGCCATTAAATTACCGCTCCTTTTTTAACTATACCCGCTTCATTTAAAAAGTTTTTAAATATTTCTATATCATCTACTGTTAACTTACTTAAATTTATATTCAAATCATTGTTCTTTCTATTTAATATTATATCCTTTGTTCCCATTAATGTATAAGAACTTATTTCTTTAATATCTACAGTTTCATATTTTGCAACTTTTCCTATACATACTTCCATTACTTTTTCATCAGCTCTAATATATGGACATCTTTTTATATTACATATTTCTAATATACCACTTATCATTTCTGAAAAATTTCCTATTAAAATAATTCCTCCAATTATGATAAATATTTTTCCCTTTCCAGCTTGAATATGTTTAAATGATATTATTGATATAATGAATATATACAATAGGCTACTTAATATCTTACGAATATTTTTATCCTTGTAAGCTTTTGAAAAACTTAACACTATATTATTTTCCATACTAACCTTCCCCCTTAATTGACTTCATAATAATTCTATAAAAAACTCTTTTAATCCTTCTTAAGGAATCCTTAAGATTACCTTAAGAAAAAAACTATGTAGTATAAACTACATAGTTTTTATATAATCTTTATTATTTTGTTGTATGTATTTTGCTTCTATTTAAAAGTTCTAATTTAACCTTATCTATACCTATTCTATCAATAAAAAAGCTTAGCTTTTCACCTAAAAGTGCTTTTTCCTTATAATACTGTACTATATAATATATTAATATCATAGCTTCCTTTTCAGATAGTCCCTTTGCTACAATATCTGCAATTCTAGGATTATGTCCAGCAGATCCACCCACTGTCACCATGAGGCTTCCATCAACATCTGCAATAACCCCAATATCTTTGCTATAAACACTTCCACAGGCATTTCTGCAGCCGGCAACACCTATCTTTGTTCTACAAGGCATATCCATCCATTGATATTTTTTTGATAACTTCATTCCTATACCAATAGTATTGTATTTTGATCTCTTACAAAATCCCGCTGGACACATCTCAATATTTTTAATAGAGTTTTGAGATTTAACTGCAGGTTCCATTCCAAGTTCATCCCATATCTTAGGCAAATCATCTTCCTCTAAGTTAGTTATAAGTATTCTCTGACCAGATGTTATCTTCAAAGCTCCATTATATTTTTTAGTTACTTTCGCTATTCTTTCAAGATTTTCAGGAGTTATAAATCCTCCTGGTATATGTGGAGTTATTGCATATTTTCTTTTACCTTCTCTAACCTTTTGTAGATTTCCAAAACCATTGCCCATAATTGTCCTCCATACCTAATTATTTGTGAACGTAGTATCTTACATTTTTGTGGAGTTAATAATAACTCCATCCTCCATACTAATGATTCTATCACAAAATTTAGCAATTTGTTCATCATGGGTAACCACTATTATAGTGGTATTAATATTTTTATTAATATTTTTCAATATATTAATAATGTTTAAACTGTTACTTTTATCTAAAGAACCTGTTGGTTCATCTGCCAAAATTATATCTGGCGTATTCACTAGAGCTCTTGCTATTGCAACCCTTTGTTGTTGCCCACCAGATAATTCATTAATTTTCTTATTAGCATAACCATCCATACCAACCTCTTTTAAATGTCTTAATGCTAAATCTTTAATTTCATGTTTGTTTAACTTTTTGTCCTTCCCTAAAAGCAAATTTCTATATACAAGAGGCATTTCAACATTTTCTATAACATTATAGTCCGTAATTAAAGAAAAGTTTTGAAATATAAACCCTATCTTCATATTTCTTGTTATGGCTAACTCTGTATCATTATAATTTGTGATATCCTTACCATCAAGTAAATACTTCCCACCAGTACATTTGTCTAAACATCCAATCAAATTTAATAATGTTGATTTCCCAGATCCTGATGTACCTAAAACAGCAATCATTTCACCTTTCTCTACGTTAAAGTTAACCTTATTTAAAGCATGTACAACTTCCCCTTTACATCCATATTCTTTTATAATATCTATTAGTTGTATGTAACTCAAATTTAATTCCCCCTTATTATATCAACGATATTTTTCTTCAATATGTAATACTTATATATTAAAAATGTTATAAAAACTAACGTAAAAGAGATAATAAAAGAAGGTATAATAGATTTTATAATTAACAAGGGGTTCAACTCTATTTTCATTATGATATTAACAACAATTATAATAAGTATAGATATAAGATTAGCTATAATTAATGACAAAGATATTTCACCACATACTAATCTTGATAATTCTTTACTTGTGGATCCTAATGCGAACCTAATTCCGTATTCTCTTCTTCTAAAAGTAATATAACTTATTAATATACCTATAAATCCTATAAAGGATAAAATGCACAATAAAAAAGAAAATATTAGTGTCATAACAATAGAAGGTTTACTTACCCTATATATTTGAGATATAAATTCGTTAACTTCAATATAATCAAGAATTGTACCTTTGTAACTTATGTTTGAAAAATAAGTTATAAATTTATTTAAATCCTTGGTTTCTTTTGTTGAAACAATTGTATAACTAGATTTCATTCTAAAATCAATAATTTCATCATAAAAATACTGTTTATCAAATGGTATGATAATAGAATTTTTTAAATAAGTAATGGATGATTGGTCCCCTATTGTAGAACTCCAAAAAACGGCATCTCCCGTTGCTATTCCTATAACTTTTAATTTAAAATTTCGTGATCGATTATTTTGTTGTAATTCAATATTAATTATATCACCTATATCCCACTTTTTTGATAAATCATTGCTAATAATAATGGGAATTTCATCTTGAGACTTTGGATAAGTAAAAATTTTATTACTACCTTTATGAATATCCATATTATATAAATTAACGGCGCCTTTATTTAAAAATATAGTATTAATTTTCCTTTGATTAACTCTAGTTTCACTTATACAATAGCTCCCAATGTCATCCACCGTTTCATTATTTGAAATTTCTTCATATATCTTATTAACTGAATTTAAGGCATTACTATTTTGTGAATTTACTGAAATTCTAAGTAATGCCGATTTATCCTTGTCTACTAATTTACTTATATTATTTTTTATCTCTGAGTTTCTATTTATTAAACTAAAAGCAAAATTTAAAGATATGAATACTATAATTAGTTGAAAAAAAACTAATTTAAATTTTATGCCTTGTTTGGTTATAGATTTAATCAATAATCTTAATCTAAACATATCATTCTCCTTTTAATTCAGCTGTAAGATTTAATTTAAAAAATATTTTTACACTTATTATTGATATTAAAAAACTCATTATAACAGCACTTGAAAAAGTTGCTATTATATTTAAATAATTAAATTGTATAGCTTTTATATTTAAAATATGTGTAAAATTATTTTTAACAAATGGCATTAACAAAATTCCAACTAATGATGCAGAAATAATGGACACTAATGATATCACCATAAGTTCAATAAATAGTTGTTTCCAAATTATTTTTTTATTTGCACCCAAAGCAATATTAATTAGGATATTTTTCTTGTTTTTCAACATCAAATAAAACACTAAAATAATTGTATTACTTACCGCCACTAGTATTATTAAAAAGGTTACCACTGTAGTCGTAGCTAAGGTATTACAAAATACATCTAAGTATCTATCTACTTCACGTTGGGTTGCATTTATATTTGGTAGTTTATTAAGTTCATTTAAAATTTCATTCATTTCATTTTCAGGACTACCATTATTTTTTAATAAATATATATTCATTGTTTTTATACATTTTTTCATTTTACTAGGTAAGGACTCCAATGGAATAAAAATACTACCTAAGTAGTTGGAGAAGTTATCCTTTTTGCCTACAACTCCTACAATTTTAAATTTTTCTTCACCTAAACTAACATGGCTATTTTCACTAATCCCATTAAGTTCTACGCCCTTGCCAATTACAGCAATTTTAGCTTTTGATTTACTTTGCCTTGGGCTTAAATATGTACCACGACCAATGGGCGGTGTCCACTCTGGTATTTTATCAAACATCACCATTTTAATTGGTACTTCATATATCCCATCATCCTTAGGTACATCCATAGCTAAACCATCTATTCTAATGGCTGTTGTTTTTGAATATTTCTTTAAAATATTCGTTAATTTATCATAATCTATATAATTTGAACCATTAATATCTACGTTAATTAACCGTTGGTGTTCTGCTTTACCATTTGTAAAATCAAGAATCCTCTCTTTACTACACTTTAAAAAACTAAAACCAAATAAAATAACCAATAATGCTGAAAAATAAGCTATATATGTTAAAAAATAATAAAACAAATTGCTTTTCATTCTTCTTAAAACTAATTTGAACAATTGCATCACTCCACTATTAAGTTTATAGTATTAGAAATAAAATTTTGTTGATCTTCTTTATTTTTGCATCTGATAATAGCTCTAATTTTATAACTTTCTCCTTTCTTTGTCGCTTCAATACACAAGAACATAAATTTAGCTAACAAGTTATTTATTTTTATGAATATTAGTAAAGTAATCTATAATATTTTAGCCGTAATGGTATTGTATACCATTTTTCACTTTATAATCAACCTCATTTATGAAATTAAATTTTAATTCTACTTTTTATACAAATAATCTTCTTTTAAGTTAGTTATAAATAATTGAATAATCTTTAAATTGTATGAAAAACTAATTTAAAATCCTAATTTTAAAGAGGTGTTTATATGAAAAAAACTAACTTTTGCTTTACACTATTTATTTTATTATTCTTAATTTCCATACCTGTTAATGGCAAACTTATACCTACAGATGCACCTGTACCTCCAAAACCACTTGTTGTATTAGATTCTAATTCAACTTCTCCACTTCCAAGTTTTTTTAGAATAATCCCAGAGCTGAATATATCAGGAAGTAAACAATTTACTCCTGCTCAATTAAAAAATATTCAGAACAAAATAAATAGTAAAAATTTATATATAGTTGATTTAAGAGAAGAATCACATGGTTTTATAAATGATAATACAGCCATAAGCTTTTACCTTCCTAGGAAATATATTAATGATAATTTTAATACTCATGAAATATTAAAGAAAGAAAAATTGGATTTAGATTCTATAAAGAATGTAGAAAATCTTAATATTTATGATCAACTAGGCACATTAAAGGAAACCTTAAAACCAGATAAAACTTTATCAGAAAAAGAACTTACTAAACATAATAAAATACATTATGTTCGTCTTCCTGTTATAGATAATTATATTCCTAGCCCCGAAATCGTAGATAAATTTATTGAACTAATTAAATCTAAACCTTCTAATTCTCATCTACACTTTCATTGTAAAGAAGGTCAAGGGAGAACTACTATGTTTATGGCTATGTATGAAATGATGCATAATAAAAATAATCTTTCTTTAGATGAAATCTTAAAACATCAGCATGATATTGGAGGCATAATTCTTACAGGAAATCCAGCACGAGGCACATTTCTAAAAAATTTTTATAATTATACTATAGATAATAAAAAAAATAACTTTGATACTTCGTATTCTCAGTGGCTAAAAAATATTTCATCTATGAAATAAGCTATTAATACTTTCTTTAGCTAACGTTAATTGTTAATATTTGGTTAATAATTTCAATTTTTAATTTTTTAATTTCTCTTATGAGTTAAAATATATATATATATGTTTCATATTATTGATACATATACAAGTATATAAAGTCAGTATTTCAAATGATATCATCTATAGCTCATATACTGCTATAGAAAAACTTAATAACTTCACTAAAATTAAAGAAAAGAGGGGTTTATTATGTCACAAGTAGCAATCGCTATAAATGAAAGGGAAAAAACTGACACCAATGGAAGGCTTAGAAGAAATGGACAAGTTCCATGTATAATGTATGGAGAACATCTAGAAAAAGCAGTTCCTATTAAAGTAAACTATAATCAACTAATGAGAATTTTGAAAAACAATTCCAAAGGTTCTATTTTAAAACTTCAATTAAATAATGAAATTAAAAATTGTGTTATAAAAGAAATTCAACAAGATATTGTAACAGGAAAAGTAATTCATGTAGATTTTCAAAACGTAAGTAAAGATGAAATTATAAAAATGACTATACCAATTGAATTTACTGGTATTAATAAGTTACAAAGTAAAAGATTAATTTTAGAAACCTTTATAACTGAAATTGATATGCAAGGAAAAGTTCAAGAAATACCAGAAGCAATAAAAATAGATGCCTCTAAACTGGACTTTGGCAATAAATTATTTGTACATGATATAAAACTCCCAGAAGGTATAAGGCTTTTATCAGACCCTAATGCCCTTGTAGCCGTAGTAAATAGCACTGATGTTTCCCTTAAAAATGATGAAGAAATGGAATAATAAAAGGTTCATACAATTTTGTGTGAACCTTTTTAACCTTTAAATACTATGGAATTTTATTTTCCATATTTCTTTAGCATATTCCTCAATGGTTCTATCGCTACTAAACTTACCTGCATTGGCTATATTCATAAGGCACTTTTTAGCCCATTTCATCTTATTCCTATAAGCTCTATCTACATTATCTCTAGCCTGTATATAATCATTGAAATCTCTAAATATAAAGTAATTATCTGCTTTATGCCAACTTGCACCTTCTAGTAAAGATTCATACAATTCTTTAAAAATTCCTGTATCTCCATCATGAAAGGTTCCATCTATTAAAGTATCTACAACTCTTCTTAAGTTTTTATCCTTATTATAATATTCCTTTGGATTATAAGAATCTTTAATTTTCTCTAATTCTTCTACTCTAGCTCCAAATATAAAATTATTTTCTTCTCCAGCCTCTTGTACAATTTCAACATTTGCACCATCATAAGTTCCAAGGGTAGGTGTTCCATTTAGCATAAATTTCATGTTTCCAGTACCTGATGCTTCTTTTCCAGCTGTAGATATTTGTTCAGATATATCTGCTGCTGGAAACAACTTTTCAGCATAAGAAACTCTATAATTTTGAACAAAAACAACCTTTATCTTTCCTTGGATTTCAGAATCATTATTGATAAGTTTTGCTATTTCATTTATAAATTTAATTATAGCCTTTGCTCTTATATACCCTGGTGCAGCCTTTGCCCCAAATATAAATGTTCTTGGTACTATAGTTAATTTAGGATTTTCTTTTAACTTAAAGTATAAATCCAAAATACCAAAGGCATTTAATAGTTGTCTTTTATATTCATGTAATCTCTTGATTTGAATATCAAATAAAGAATTTGGATCTATGTCTATTCCTTCCTTTATTTTAATATATTCAGCTAACTCTTTTTTCTTTTCTGTCTTTATATCTAAAATCCTATTTAATATTTCCTCATTATTTATATACTTTTCCAAAGCTTTTAAATCATCTAAATGTAATACCCAATTGGTATTTCCTAAAAGTTCAGTTATTAAATTTGATAATTGTCTATTACATAAAGCTAACCATCTTCTTGGGGTAATACCATTGGTTTTATTTAAAAATCTATTTGGATAAAGTTCATACCAATCCTTTAATTCTTGATGTTTTAATATATTCGTATGAAGTTTTGCAACACCATTAGTAGCATGGGTACCATGAATAGCTAAAAAAGCCATACGAATTTTATCATCACATATAATCCTCATAGAATTAATCTTTTTATCGGTATATTTTTTCTTTTTTAATTCCTTTACAAACTCTTGATCTATTTTTTTAATTATTCCATATATTCTTGGTAATAATTTTTTATATAACTTAACATCCCATTCTTCTAGTGCTTCTCTTAATATAGTGTGATTTGTATATGCAAAAGTATTAACTACAACCTTCCAAGCTTTTGTCCAAGTAAGACCTTCTTCATCCACAAGTATTCTCATAAGTTCAGCTATTGCAACAACTGGATGAGTATCATTAAGTTGAATGGCATAATAATCACTAAATACTTCAAACTTATCTCCATGTATTTTTTTAAAGGCTCTAATTATATCTTTAAGTCCGGCTGATACAAAGAAATACTGTTGTTTTAATCTTAATATTTTACCTTTTTCAGTAGAATCATTAGGATATAATACCCTTGAAATGTCTTCAGCTCTATTTTTATCTTCAACAGCCTTATCATATTCTTGTTCATTAAACAAATTAAAATCAAATTCTTTTATGGGCTCTGCCTTAAACAATCTTAGCTTATTTATATTTTTTGTTCCATATCCTATAATAGGTGTATCATATGGTACCGCCTTTACCTTTTCATTTGAAAATTCTATAATTATAGTATCCTCATCTCTACGACATGACCATGGATCTCCATATTTTAACCAATTATCTACCTCTTCAATTTGAAAACCATCCATAAATCTTTGTTTAAATAAACCATAGCTATATCTAATTCCATACCCTGTTACCGGTAGATTTTTAGTTGCCGCTGATTCCATAAAGCAAGCTGCAAGTCTGCCAAGTCCCCCATTACCAAGACCAGCATCTTCTTCTACTTCTTCAATATCATTAATATTTATATTAAGTTCTTTCAAAACATCTTTAACTTCATCGTAAATACCTAAATTCATTAAATTATTTCCAAGGGCTCTCCCCATTAAAAACTCCGCTGAAAAATAACAAGCTTGTTTCCCCTTTAAATATGATTTTTCAGTTTCTTCCCAATTGTCAACTATCTTTCCCATAATTACTTTGGAAAGGGCATTATATTTTTCATAATTTTTTGATTCATCTAATGATTTTCCATAGTCTGTTTTTAAAATATTTTCTATAGTTAATTTAAATTCACTAATATTAAACATTTTCTATCTCCCATACAATTTTGTAATTTCATAAACCTTTTTTATTAGATTTTCATTTATCTCTTCTTTTCTAACTCTCCATTTCCAGTTTCCTCCTAGTGTTGATGGAATATTCATTCTAGCTTCTGATCCTAGTCCTAGATAATCTTGAAGCTGAACTATTGCAAGATTACTAACTGAACTTAATACTCCTCTTATAAATCCCCAATTATATCCCTCTTCTTTGCTAAGCTTCAAATACCTTATAGCAAATTCAACATCACTCTTTTTGGTGTTTTGAAACCATCCATTAACAGTATCATTATCATGGGTGCCAGTATATACAACACAATCCTTGTTATAATTATGAGGAAGATAATCACTTTCTTCTCTAGTATCAAAAGCAAATTCTAATACCTTCATCCCTGGATACCCACTAGCTTCTCTAAACGCCCTAACTTCTTTAGTTAAGTAACCCAAATCTTCTGCTATAATTTCTACTTCTCCAAGTTCTTTTTTTACCCTATTAAATAGTTTCATAGCAGGTCCCTTTACCCATTTACCATTTATAGCTGTCTTTTCTCCATAGGGTATTTGCCAATAAGATTCAAATCCTCTGAAATGATCTATTCTAGTTACATCATATAATTTACTATTAAATCTAATTCTATTTATCCACCACTTATAATTTGTTTTCTGTAAATATTCCCAATCATATATTGGATTTCCCCATAACTGTCCAGTTGGCGAAAATCCATCTGGAGGACATCCTGAAACAACTTTTGGTCTTTTATATTCATCTAGTAAAAAAATTTCACTGTTAGCCCAAGTATCTGCACTATCTTCTGCAACATAAATTGGAATATCTCCAATTATTTTAATTCCATTTTTATTAGCATATTTCTTTAGTTCTCTCCATTGTTTATAAAATATAAATTGTAAAAATATATTATAATCTATTTCATCTTTAAGCTCCCTTTTAGCTTTCTTTATGGCTTTTTCTTTTCTTAACTTTATATCTTCATCCCAATCAATCCATGATTTTAGGTTATATCTACGTTTTAAAGCCATATATAAAGCATAATCTTCTATCCATTCATAATTTTCTTCTTTAAACTTTTTTATCTCATTACTATATTTATTTTTAGTATTTTTAAAAGCCTTTCTTAAAATAGGTATTTTACATTTCTCAATTTTTTCATAATCTACTGATTCTTCTTTACTTCCGAAATCTTCATTGTTATAATCACTTTTTTCTATTAATTTATCATCATATAATAAATCTAAATCTATGAGATATGGATTTCCTGCAAAGGCAGAAAATGATTGATATGGTGAATCCCCGTATCCCGTAGGACTAATAGGCAGTATCTGCCAATACTTTTGTCCTGATTTCACTAAAAAATCTACAAAATTATATGCTTCCTTTCCAAATGTACCTATTCCATATGATCCTGGTAAAGAAGTTATATGCATTAAAATACCACTACTTCTCTTAAACATTTCCCCTCTCCTTTATCGTTATAAATTTATTGTCTTTATGAATTTTTCTCTACAACTGTCTACTATTTCAAAATTCAATTTATCTACAAACTTAATGCCATTATATTTAATATCTATATCATAATCCTTTTTGTTTCTTGTAATAGTAATAACCATTTCTGAATAACTCCCATTTTCAAAATCATAAGTTTTTCCATCATCATCATAGTATCTATACTCTGCCTTATCAGTAACAAAAGCTACTATATCTAATTCTTTATTTTCTAGACAATCTACATTTTTTGATGGTTTTCCTATAACTATCATTTTATTTTTTCTAATAAATACTGGTACTTCATCAATATCAACATCTAAATATTTATACCCTTTTTTAATTACTTTATATTTTCTATCTTTATAATTTTTAACCTTCCATAAAAGCATATCCTCCGGTAAATATACACATCTCCCTCTGGCATTTTCCTCATAAATAGGTGAAATCATCAATGAATCTCCTACTAATAATTGATCCTCTACTCTCCTTGCTATTTCATCATTATATTCAAAGATAAGTGGAGCAAAATAAATATCATTATTTAAAACAGCTTTCATATATTCTGAATATATATATGGTATTAAAGAATATCTAAAATTTATAACATTTTTAATAATATTTGTAGTTTCATCATCAAAGGCAAATGGTTCTTGTTTTCTAGTTCCCTTTGCTGAATGATTTCTAAACAAAGGAGTAAATAAACTAAACTGAGTCCATCTTATTAAAATTTCAGCATTAGCATCACTACTAAATCCACCTGTATCTACACCTATATATAGGAATCCACACATATTTAAAGAAGGCATCATTTTTATACTCAATAAAATGTGTTGCCACCAAGAACTATTATCTCCAGTCCATATCCCTGAATATCTATGCATTCCTATATATGAAGATCTTGAAAACAATAAAAATCTTTTATTAGGTTCTATTGTCCTTAAGCCCTCACTGGCACTTCTTGTCATGTTATACCCAAATAAATTATGAACATCATAATGATTTATCTTATTTCCGTCCTTATTATGATAAAAACTTTTATAATCTAATATGTTATTTGATATATTATCAAATTTATCTTTTAGTTCAAAATAAGAACTAATATCTAAGTTTTCTTTCTCTGATTTTTTTGCAAAGTTAATAGCTTCCTTTATACCCCTATTTGTATAAAATATAGCTGGCTCATTCATGTCATTCCAAAAACCTTCAATTCCTAAATCCGTTAATACTTTATATTTAAGTCCAAACCAAATTCTTGCATTTTTATTTAAAAAATCTGGAAAATGACATCTTCCTGGCCATACCCCTGCAATAAAAGGTTCTTCATTTTCATTAGTACAAAAATAATTATTTTTTATACCTTCTTCATAAATATCATATCCTTTTTCAATCTTTACCCCTGCATCTATAATTGGTACAAGTCTAAATCCTTTATTTTTCATTTTTTTTATAAAGTCCTTAAAGTCAGGAAATCTATTACTATCTATAGTAAAGTCCTTATATCTTTCCATATAATCTATATCTAAATAAATTGCATCACATGGTATTTTATTTTTTATAAACTTATCTGAAATTTCATTAATCTTACTTTCATTTTCATAACTCCATCTTGATTGCTGGTATCCAAAAGCCCATTTAGGTGGTATATAACTTCTTCCGATTATCTTTAAAAACTTTTTTATAATATCCTTTAAGGATGTTCCTTTAATTATAAATACCTTCACATTACTATTTTCCATTGTTATTTTATATTCATTTTTATCTGTAAACCCAACGTCAAAGGTAACTTTTCCTGGGAAATCAATAAATACCCCAAATGTCTCTTTTCCATATATAACAGTAAAATTATGTGATCCATATAATGACTTTTTATTTTCAGTATGCAAAGGATCATCACTACAAAATGACTGGTATATTCCGCCTCTTTTATTTATTCCCCTCTGATTTTCTCCAAGTCCAAATACTATATCATCCTTATCCATTTTATATACAAGACTAAATTTTTCTTTATATTCTAAAGTAAAAAACTCTAATGAATCTTTCTTTATTTCTTCTCCTTGTATAATTACAGCCTCTGTATTTATTGGATTTCCAAATACATATTTACTTACCCCATCAATTATCTTAAAAGTTTTCATAATATCACCTCATTACACTTATAGTTAACTATTTTATAGATCCTTGTGTAACTCCCTTTACTATGTGTTTTTGAGCAAAGAAATAGAATATAATAATTGGTATCATGGCTAAAACAAGTCCTGCTAAAGCTAAATTCCACTTTTTCGAATATTCTCCAAAGAAATAAAACATCTTAAGAGGGAGTGTTTGCCATTCAGGTTTATTTATAACAAGTTGAGGTAATAAAAAGTCATTCCATATCCACATAGCATTTAATATACTTACTGTTACTGTTATTGGTTTCAAAAGAGGAAATACTATAATCCAAAACACTTGAAACTTATTACACCCGTCAATTATTGCTGCTTCTTCTAATTCCAAAGGTATATTTTTAATAAAGCCATGATACATTATTATTGATAAACTTGATCCAAATCCTAAATACATAAATACTAATCCTACTGGATTTAATAAGTTTAACTTACCCATTATATTTATAAGAGGTAACATAACAGACTGAAATGGTATAAGCATTGCTGCTGCAAATAAGAAAAATAAGAACTTGCTTAACTTAGTTTTTGATCTTACAAGCATCCAAGCTGCCATGGAAGAGAACACAACGATTAAAATAGTACTTATAGTTGTAATTAAAAATGAATTCATAAATGAATGAAAAAAGTTCAAATCCTCAAATGCCTGAATATAATTATCAAAGGTAAATGTTCCATTACCCGGAAGTCCTAAAACATTAAGGAATAATCCTTTTTGTGTTTTAAATGAATTAGTAAATGCTATATACAAGGGTGATAAAAATATAATTGCTATACAAATGGCAAAAACATTCCATGTAACCTTTTTTAGAATACTTTCTTTCATTACATTTCCACCTCCTTTTTCTTACTAAAGTTCAGTTGAGTTAATGTTATTACTGCAACAGTTATTAAAAATATAACTGCCTTTGCCTGTGATATTCCAAATTCATTTCTTGCAAAAGCTGAATTATATATATTAAGTGCTAACATTTGAGTTGAGTTATATGGTCCTCCACCTGTAAGTGCCAAATTTTGATCAAATAACTTAAAACAATTAGATAAAGTTAAAAATATTCCAACTGTAAATGCTGGTGCAACTAATGGTATTGTTATATTTATAAGTCTTTGAATTGGATTTGCTCCATCAATTTCAGCGGCTTCTTTTAAATTATCTGGAATTCCTTGAAGAGCTGCTATATAAACAACCATCATATATCCTGACATCTGCCAAGACATCAATATTACTAAGGCCCAAAATCCTGTTGCAGTAGTTGAAAGCCACCCTGTAAAAAACTCACATCCAATCTTAACCCCTATGGTATTAAAAACTTTAGTGAATATAAATTGCCAAATAAACCCTAATATAAGTCCACCAACCATGTTAGGCATAAAAAATATACTTCTTAATATATTACTTATCTTCATTTCTCTAGTTACTAATAGTGCTAATCCAAAACCGATTAAATTTATCATAATAACTGACACTACTGAGAATTTTAAAGTAAATATAAATGATTGCATAAATCCACTTTCTAAATTAAATATTTGTTTATAATTTTGTATTCCAACAAATGGAGCATTATTATCTATTCCATTCCAATCTGTAAATGAATAATATATTCCTGTTATAGCAGGTATAATTACCACAATTAAAAATGAAATTAATATAGGTGCAACAAAAAAACTAAACCATAACTTTGATTTTTTCATATTGTCCTCCTCTTCATTTTATAGTTATGGGGAGGGGTCCCCCCCTCCCCATAACTATTATTTCTTATTTCTCATATTTATCCATTGATCTTGTGAATCCTTAATTAATTGATTCCAAGTCATCTCTCCAGCTAAATATTTTTGAATATCTTTTCCTACAACACCCATACCCCAATCTGTTGGGTATCCCATGAACACCCATGGTAGTGTTTTATTTTCTTTTATATATCTTTCTACAGCTAACCCAAGAGAATCTTTAGCTGGATATTTTTCATATCCTTTAAATGGAGGTATAAAAAAGAATTTATTAACTACTATATCTTTACCTTCCTCTGAAGTATATAACCAATTTAAAAAGTCCTTTGCAGCTAATTGTTGTTCCTTTGAAACTTTATTATTAACTCCCCAATACATAGGAACACCTACTGCAACAGAATCTCCCTTACCACCCTTTATTGATATTGGTAACATATCTAAATTCTTAGCTACATCTTTATCTGTTTTATTAACATCATTGAATATCCAATTTCCTTGTTGAACAATAGCAACACGTTCAATAGCAATACCTTGTCCTACTTGAGTTGCATAATCTACTGCATTTAATTTTCCTTTTGATTTTGCATTTAATGAATAATTAGCTTGTAAATCAATTAAACTTTTTAAACCATCACCATGTTTAAAAATAACTTTATCTGATTTAAAAGCATCTAATGAACTTTTAAATTCTTGACTTAAAGCAACATTTGAAGAATGTAATCCTGTTATCCAAGTTTCTTTTGCAGGCATTTCAAATACTGCTTCTAATTGAGGGTATTTCCCCTTTAGTTTTCCTGTTTTTATCTGACTATCTAATTTTTTCACTGCAGATTCTAGCATTGCATAATCTTTAATAGTTGTAGCATCTATACCAGCATCCTTGAAAATAGCCTTATTATATACTAATCCATAAGCTTCAACATCAAAGGGCATACCATATATTTTCTTATCTTCAGTAACTCCATCAAGAACTCCCTTAAGAGATTGTTTAACCCAAGGTTCTCCTGATAAATCAAGTAATCTACTCCTCCAATCTTTAACATCCTGAGGCCCGCCTATATTAAATATTGCAGGTTCTTCTCCAGATTGAATCTTCGCTCTAAGAGCTGCACCGTAATCATCCCCACCACCAACAGTGCTTATATTTATTTTTACATCTGGATGTTTTTCAGAATATTTCTTTGCAGCTTCTTCTAGCTCTTTTGCAATTTCAACTTTAAATTGAAATATATTTAATGTAATAGCATCTTTTTTTCCTGCACTAGTTCCTTCTGATTTACCTGAACATCCACCCAATACTAAAGTTGACATCATCATTATTGATGTAATAGCAAATGCAACAACTCTTTTTACATTCCTCATAAACTACTCCTCCATTTTTTTTATTTTATACCTTATAAAGTTATGTTCCTTTCATTATCAATATTGAAGATATGACAATTATCCATATTAAACATAAACTTTATTTTATCTCCAGTTTTCATGTCAATAATTTTAGATGATTGTATATTAGAAATAAATTGCTTCCCACTTAATTTAAAATAAACAAAAGATTCATTTCCCATATTTTCAACAAAGTCAATAATTCCATCTACCATAACGCTGTTATCGTTTTCTTGAAAGTTAATATCTTCAGGTCGTATTCCAAAGCAAACCTTTTTACCAATATATTCCTTAACCTTATTTGCCTTATTTTTCGGTAACTTCAATTGAGTATTTCCTACTTTTAATAAAGTTACATTATCTTTATTTACTAGATATCCTTCTATTACATTCATTGAAGGTGATCCAATAAATTCAGCAACAAATTTATTAGCAGGATGATTGTACAAATTTAACGGAGTATCAACTTGCATTATCCTTCCAAAATTCATTACACATATTCTATCTCCCATTGTCATAGCTTCTACTTGATCATGTGTTACATATATCATTGTAGTCTTTAATTCCTTATGAAGTTTTGAAAGTTGTACTCTCATATGCACTCTTAATTTAGCATCTAAATTTGATAATGGTTCATCAAATAAAAAAACCTTAGGATCTCTTACAATAGCCCTACCAACTGCAACTCTTTGTCTTTGTCCCCCAGATAGTTCTTTAGGCTTTCTTTTTAAAACTTCTTGTAAATCTAAATTTTTAGCAGCTTCTTTAACTTTTTTATCTATTATATCCTTAGGGGTCTTTCTTATTTTTAATGAAAAAGCCATATTATCATAGACACTCATATGAGGATATAGGGCATAATTTTGAAAAACCATTGCAATTTCCCGATCTTTAGGTGGAATATCATTTACAATCTTATTTCCAATAGAAATAGTTCCAGATGATATTTCCTCAAGGCCAGCTATCATTCTTAGAGTTGTTGATTTTGCACATCCTGATGGTCCTACAAAAACCATAAATTCACCATCATTAATTTCTAAATTAATTCCATGAACAGCCTTAAATCCATTTGGATAAACTTTTTCAACATCTTTTAAAACTACCTTAGCCATACTTTACCCCCCTATATATTTTTTACACGAATCTCTTTTTAACAATTTAGTTTCAAAAACTATATGCTGATTAGTTTCTTTATTGTTTATTAAATTAAGCAAAATTTCTATACTTTTTTTTGCTATATTTTCAACTGGTTGCTCTACAGTAGTTAATGCAGGATGAAAATATTTTGAATAATCTATACCATCAAATCCAACTACAGATATATCATCAGGTACCTTTAGTCCCCTACTTAAAATAGCCTTTGCAGCACCAATTGCCATAATATCTGTTGTTATAAATACAGCAGTTATTTTCATATTTTTATCAAGTAACCTATTCATAGCTTCATAACCTGACTTAAATGTATATTCACCTATCTCAACAAGATTCTCATGAAACTTTATTCCATTTTTAAAAAGGGCATTTTTATATCCTTGAAATCTAAGTCTTCCAACACTTTTGTCCTCTTCTCCTGTAGTTATAATTCCTATACTCTTATGCCCTAATTTGCATATATACTCAACTGCATCAAAAGCAGCCTTTTCATTTTTTATTGCTACACTTGAAAAAAATTTTTTATTGACATAACTAGTTATATTACTAGAAGCAATAACTATTGGAACACTTAAATTTTCCATTTGTTTTTTGTCTAAATTATCAAAGTTTCCTCCAAGACATATTAACCCTTTTAGCTTCTTTTCTTTTATAAGTTCTATAGCAGCATCAAAATCATCCGAACTACTTTCATTGTAATGAAGAATCATAGAATATTTCTTATCATCTATCCTTTCTTCTATAGATTTTATCATCTTTGAAAAAAATGGATTGTTTATTCCTTTAACCAATACCCCTATACTTTTTGATGTATTCCTTTTAAGATTCCTTGCGCTATTATTTGGTATATAATTTACTTCTTCTATCACCTCTAGTACTTTTTTTCTTGTTTCATCCTTAACATCAGGATGATTGTTCAAAACCCTTGAGATAGTGCTAATACCCACACCAGCTATTCTAGATATATCTTTTATAGTCAAATTTGCCATTGTATAACCTCTCTTCTAAAAATGTATAAAACATATCTAAAACTTTTTTAAATATATATGAAAATCCCCCTACTATCGGAAACGATTCTGGTAACGTTTCCAATCTTTTCTAATATTATATCATACTTTTTGAATTTTCACACAAATTTTTCAATTATTTTATAATATTTTTATTTAATTTCATTTATTAATTTTTTATACATTTTATATAGAACTTATTTATTCTTATTTTTAACTTTTAAAAGGAAAAAGACCTACCTAACAAATCGGTAAGTCTTTTTATCTTTATAAATAAATTTTTATTTTATAATATACATTTATGCCTTTTTAACAAATTCAGATTTTAGTAACATAGCTCCAAAACCATCTATTTTGCAATCAATATTATGATCTCCATCAACTAAACGTATATTCTTTACTTTTGTACCCTTTTTTAATGCATTTGAATATCCTTTTATTTTAAGATCTTTAATTATTGTTACAGAGTCTCCATCCTTTAAGATGTTGCCATTTGAATCTTTAACAACATTCTCATCTTCATTGCTTTCATTTTGTGATTCTAAATTCCATTCATAAGCACATTCTGGACAAACAAATAGATTCCCATCTTCATAAGTATACTCTGAATTACACTTTGGACAATTTGGTAAGTTGCTCATATATTCATTCCTTCCACTTATCATTAATATTATTTCACATTTTAGGCGAAATACTTTTATAATATATCATATTCTTCTGATTTTATCAAATAACTTCATTTATATTTAATATAATCAATATAACTATTTTATTCTTTATATTGTTTGTTTTTTCTATTCTTTTCTAACATATCAATAACTATTTTAATAGCTATAATATCATCTAAAAATCCTATTGGAAATATAAAATCAGGAATAATATCTATAGGCGTTATAAAATATAATAGTCCGCTTCCAATTAATAAAAATTCTTTTAAAGGTATATCCTTAGAACAAAATTCCCTATACATCTCCTTTAGTTTTTCTACAAATACTCCACCCCTACTAATTTTATTTATTTTATTATTAAAGTTTTTATATAAATCATGTTTACCTTCGTCCGTTTCAATATATAACTGATACTTATTTAATTGAGATTGTATCAAGCTTTCTAATTCTGTATTTTCAACTAATGAAGATACTTTTAAAATATCATCTATACTATTATAACTATTATTTAAATCGAACTTTCCTTCACTTTGGATATCTTGATTATTTACGTTGTAACCATCTTCCTTTAATAATTCTTCTAATGGTATATCTAAGGCTTTAGAAATTTTTTGTAAATGATTTATATTAGCCTTTTGCTTATGATTTATTATTCTAGATATTGTTGATTTATCAATGCCCGTCATACTACTTAACTTACCTAAGGATAATGACCTTTCTTTTAATATGTTTCTTATAAATAAACCTAAATCATATTTTTCCTCTGAACCCTTCACTCTTATTCACCTCTAAAATACTTTTTTCTATATTAATATAATATGTAGTAACTATACTTAAGGTGTTGCTATAGTGTTGATTTTTTATCAACACTAATTTGAATTTTTAGTAACAGTTTTTGAAATTCTAAATACTATATTAGTATAAGTAACTTAAAATAAACAAAGAGGTGCAATAAATTATGCTTCAATCAATAATACTTGTTACATCTTTATGTATAGATGCCTTCGTGGTGAGTTTCGGTTATGGAGCAAATAAAATAAAAATCCCATTCTTATCAACAACAATAATTAACTTAGTTTGCTCTACAGTTCTTGCCATTTCATTATTTGCTGGTTCAATAGTTAGTAAATTCTTACCTGAAAGTTTAACCGTAGCTATATGCTTTGGTATTTTATTTATCTTAGGTTGCGCTCGATTATTTGAAAGCATATTTAAAACTCATCTAAGGAAAAATAATATTACAAACAAATCTTTTAAGTTTAAAGTCTTTGATATTAAATTTAATATGAATTTAAGCACCAATAAAGAAATATTAGATACTAGCAATGAAAGAATACTTAAACCTGCTGAAGCCTTTACCCTTGCTATAGCTTGTAGCCTTGATGGCATAGCAATAGGTTTTGGAAGTGGACTTACTATTATTAATTATTTTCAGGTAGTAGGATTTTCATTGATTTCTGATATGGTGGCAGTAATGCTTGGTTGTTTCTTAGGTAAAAAAATTGCTGAAAAAATAAACTTAAACTTATCATGGCTAAGTGGTTTATTGCTTCTTATGCTTGCTTTTATGAAACTATAAAATTATGCACCAACTATAGCTTGTTTTCCTATTTTAGCTCCTGGCAGTATAGTTCAATTTAAATATATCTTCCAATACTCTTTAAAACTTTCCCAAATAAAAATTCATAATAAATATTAATTCGTAAAAAGACTCTCACCTATATTATTACGGTAAGAGTCTTTTGGGGGAAATATATTATAACTAAGTTATCTTTAAACTTACTTATGATAAGGTTCGCCACTATTTATTCTATATGCTCTGTAAATTTGTTCTAATAAAATTACTCTCATTAACTGATGTGGAAATGTCATCTTAGAAAATGATAATTTATAATTGGCTCTATGTAAAATTTCTTCATCTAAACCTAAAGATCCCCCTATAACTAAAGCTATATTACTATTCCCTCTAACTCCCAAATCATTAATTAAGTCAGCAAGTTCCTCTGAAGTTACCATTTTCCCTTTTATATCTAATGCAATTACATACATACTATCCTTTATATGTGATAGAATTCTCATTCCCTCTTTTTGCTTTATTATAAGCTCATCCTTTTCTGATGCATTATCAGGGGTTTTTTCATCATTTAACTCAACTATATTTAACTTACAATATCTTGATAATCTTTTACTATATTCATCAATGGCTTGCTTTAAATATTTTTCTTTTAGCTTTCCAACACAAATAATCGTTATATTCATTATCTCTCCAAATTTTTAATAATATTTATTTTTTCTACTATTTGATCTTGCACTTTTGATAATAACTCATTTTCTGTTTTTCCATCTATAGGGAACTTTACAAAGGCTCCTTCTAAGAAATACTCCTCATATAGTTTATTTTCATCTTTTACTTTTCTAAAAAGTGCCTTTATATCATTTATCATTTCTTGCTTTTTGCTATCCTGAAGCCTTTTAAATGATCCAACAAAACTTTGAGGTCCATATTTTATAAATATATCAGCACCTACTAATAGTTCCTTTAATCTTGGATATATAACTTTTGTTAAGGCCTCATATTCTTTTTCAACCTTTTCAGTAAACTCATCTACTGACTTAAATAAAGTTAACATTAATATTGAAAATTCTTTATATGAATTTTTAGCATTTTGAACTTCACCACTTAAATACTTATTAAAATCTAATTCCTTTCCTTTTTGTTCCCTTACTTTCATAGACTTTTTAATGAGCTTAGTTCCATTATTGTGTAATTCTATTCTTTTTAAAATTCTTTTTAACAAAAACTTTGCTTCAAAGGGTTGAAGTATGTAATCAACAGCTCCTGCTTTTATTCCTTCTATAAAGGTTTTTCTTTTATTTTCAGATGTAAGGATTACTACTGGGATCTTTATTCCCTTTTCTTTTATTTTCCTTATTATATCGATACCATTTTCTTTTCCTAAATTTACATCAGTTATTATTAATTGAACTTCATTGTTAAGCTTTTTTAATATATTAAATACTTGAAAAGAATTTTCTGCTTCATATACATTAACATCGTATTCCGCTATTAATTCCTTAATTGTATTTCTACTATACATCTTGTTGTCTATTATCATTATATTTTTCAAAAAACCAGCTCCTCAAACTATCTAACACAAGATTATTTCCTTATATTACTATTCGTCTAAAACTTAGTTTTCTGAATTGAATTTTCACATAAAAAATGATTACATTATAAAATGTAATCATTTTATTAAATATTATACGTTTTTCCCACAACATTTCTTATATTTTTTACCACTTCCACATGGACATGGATCATTTCTTCCTACTTTATCTTCTCTTACTATAGTCTTAGAAGCTCTCCAGTCATTTCTGATTTCTTTTCTTTTTTCTTCTGAGAATATTCCTTCCCATTGAGGAAGCTCATATAAATAATCAGCTTTAGCATCTATCATATTAAAATATAATTTTTCTAAATCTATATCTAATTTAATTTGTGTATCTTTTTCTATATTTTCTATATCTATAGGTTGTACAAGACTATCATTTACTCCATCTAAAAATCCTACAAAAAAATATAATGGTGTTTCAAATTTTTCTGCTAATTCTTCTGTTGTACCATTATATATTTCTTCATGATTAGATAATATTTGAGAATATATGTTTTTCTCCATTTCGCCATATTCTTTCCAAAATGCAGCTTCTCCTTTATGTCTTACATAATCTACAACCATATCTGTCCATTCTTTATACAAACTCATCTTTCATTCTCCTTCTGTAAATTATATTAAAATATAAATTTTAATAATATTATAATATATTTTCATATTTTCGAATATATTTTATTTCTTTATCTTGCTAATATCATCTTTTCCAAAAGGTTTAGATACATCATAATTTCCACCTAAAAATTCTACATCTTTATTGTTAATTAAAATTTTAACCTTATGAATAGATTCTATTTGAGTAAGTGATAAAACTATACCCTCTAAGCAAGCTTTTTCTCTTGATGGGGTCATTTTATATTGGGCATTGGGACTTAAATTAATATATGCTATGTTTTCATTAATAGAAAAACTTAACAATTTAGTTTCAGTAGGAAATATCGGCTTAAGATTACTATTCTTAGAAGGTCCCTTTATAAGTTCTTGCATTATAAGCTCACCTAAAAGTTCCTCTTTTTTTATAATTCTTTCCTCTTTTAATACTTGAACTTTATCCTCACTTTTAGAAGCATCAAAGTATACATTTAAATTAATACAACAAGCTTTATCCGAATCAGATAACTTTAGAGTTTTTAACTTATCATTGGCATTTATTGATGCTTTTCCTTTGTTATTACATCCAGCAAGAATTATAGTTAAAGAAGTCCATATACATATGATTAAGATTAAACGCATCTTATATACCTTTTTCATAACCATATCCCCCTTAAAACTCTATGTAATTGCTTGGCATACTTCTTTTAGCCATACTAATATTAATATCCTTATTTAACTTTATGTTATTATCCCTTAATACACTTACTACTGTTTCATATGCAAGATCCGGATAATTATTTGTTTTACTTAAGTGACCTAAAATAATATTCTTGCAGTTATTCTGTGTCATACTAACTACAGCTTTACCACAGTCATCATTGGATAAATGGCCTAAATTACTTAAAATTCTTTTTTTTAAACTATATGGATATGGTCCAAATTTCAGCATTTCAACATCATGGTTACTTTCTAGTAGTACTACATCAGCATTTTTCGTATTTTCTTTAACTTCTTCCGAAAAATATCCTAAATCTGTGGCAATACAGACTTTCTTTTCACCTGAATAAATAGAATACCCAACTGGATCTATAGCATCATGGGATATACTATAGTTAAATATATCCATATCCTTTATGGTAATGCCTTGTTTCTTATAAATAATCTTTATATTTTCTTCTTTAATTTTTCCTATATTCTTAAACATACTTTTCCACGTAAGCTCATTTGCATAAATAGGTATATCATATCTTCTAGACAATACACCTACACCTTTTATGTGATCTATATGCTCATGTGTCACAAATATTCCGTCTATTTCATTTGGATTCTTGTTAATTGATTGAAGTGCCTTTTCTATATGTTTCCCTGGTAACCCTGCATCAATTAAAATACTACTATTACCCGAGGATACATACACACTATTTCCACTACTTCCACTATATAAAGGACAAAATATCATTATAATTCTCCAATTCTAATTTTCACTAACTCTTATTATTTTTGCTCCTAATTTATTGAACTTTTCTTCAATATAAGGATATCCTCTATCAATATGTTCTATATTAGTAACTTCAGTGGCTCCATTAGCAATAAGCCCTGCTATTACCATAGCAGCACCAGCTCTTAAGTCTGTAGCTTTAACTTTAGCTCCACTTAATTTTTCTACCCCTTCAATTATTGCTATATTATTTTCTACACTTATGTTAGCTCCCATTTTCTTTAATTCATCTACATGTTTAAATCTACTTTCCCATATACTTTCATTAACTAAGCTTCTTCCTTTAGCTATAGTTAAAAGTGTACTCATTGGCTGTTGTAAATCTGTAGGAAATCCAGGATACGGAAGAGTTTTTATATTAACTCCTCTTAAATTTCTAGAACTATTAATTGTTATGCTATCCCCATTTTCTATTACTTCTACACCCATTTCCATAAGTTTTGCACTAATAGATTCTAAGTGCTTAGGTATAACATTATTTACAGTAACCTTTCCACCGCAAGCAGCTGTAGCTATCATATAAGTTCCAGCTTCAATTTGATCTGGTATAACACTGTAGTTACATCCTGTTAATTCTTTTACTCCATTTATCTTTATAACATCAGTTCCTGCACCCTTAATGTCTGCACCCATAGAATTTAAGAAATTAGCAACATCAACTATATGTGGTTCTTTAGCTGCATTTTCAAGAACAGTCTTACCTTCTGCAAGGGTAGCTGCTAGCATTACATTTATTGTTGCCCCTACACTTACAACATCAAAGTATATATTAGTTCCAACTAATTTATCTGCTTCTACAATTACAGCTCCATGTTCTATTGTTACTTTAGCTCCTAAGGCTTCAAAACCTTTTATATGTTGATCAATAGGTCTAACCCCTATAGCGCATCCTCCTGGCATTTCAACCCTTGCCTTTTTAAATCTTCCAAGAAGTGCTCCTATTAAATAATAAGAAGCTCTCATTTTTCGAACATCTTCTGTATTAGCATTAGTAATATTTATAGATGTACTGTCGATTATAACAGTATTTTTATTTCTTGTTACCTTAGCTCCTAAGCTCTCAATTATCCTCTCAATACACTGTGTATCACTAATCATAGGTATATTATCAATAACACAAATTCCTTTGCTAGCCATTATGGCAGATGGTAAAATAGCAACAGCGGCATTTTTTGCCCCGCTAATCTCTATATCTCCGTTAAGAGGTCTTCCTCCATCAATAATCAGTTTTTCCATATGATTATCCATCCTTATTACTTATTTTTTGTATTTATTATTTTATTTATTTTTCTAATTGATTATCTGTTTTAATTTTAATTTACAAATATTGCATTTATAAATTTTCACAACTTTTATTATATCATAATACTTATTATTTTTAATACTAAATTTTATAATATTGCAACAAATATAAATTTTATTTCATTGTATTTTATGTAATTTATGTAATTTTATCGTTGTAAATTTATAAATATTACATATTTAAATGTACAAATTATTGAAATATGATATAATATCAATTAATAATAAATTCACTGCTACTGGGGGATAAAGATGAAATACCATTTAGTCGCATTGTTTAATGATGAATCTAATAAATTCATTGAAACAACACAGAAAAAATTGTGCAAAAAATATAAATTATACAAAATAAACCATCAATTTCATATACATATACAAACTATAATAAATCCTGATATGGATAAATTAAATAAAATTGTCACAGATACTTTATTGCCTTATAAATATTTTAAAGTACAAATAGACCCAAACTTTCATTTAGACAAGTCATTAAAAACTATAAATTTAAAAATTAATCAAAAAGGATACATTACAAGAATTATAAGAAATATATCCGATACATTACAATTAAGCGGATTTAATATACAAAATAATCCTAATAAAAATCTTTTTATTTCCCTTGCGAATTCTAATTATTCCATGAGAAAATCCATGAATGGAGAGAATTCTCCAATATTATCTTGTAAAAATAATATAGATTATACCTATGTAAAAGTAGATCGTTTTGAACTATGGAAACCTATTAATAATAAAAAAGAAATTCTTATTCTAAATTATCCATTAAGAACTTTTTAATATAAATAAACCAAAATTAAGGAATTAAATTCTTAATTTTGGTTTATTTTTTTACAAAAATTTATGTAAACGTTTTTGAAATCTTTTAATATTTTTAAAAATACTATAGAATATATTAAAGGAAAACTAAAGAAAGGCGGAATTTCAAATGAATTTAGATAGGTTATTTCAATTACAGAATAATCTCGACGAAAGAATTATTAAAGAACATAGTTTGCAAGACCAATCTCTTTGTTCAAAAAAAATACTTGCTCTTCAAGTGGAAGTAAGTGAACTTGCTAATGAAACTCGTTGTTTTAAGTTTTGGAGTAATAAAGGTCCATCTTCTAAAGAAAAAATATTAGAAGAATACGTTGATTGTCTTCATTTTATATTAAGTTTAGGATTGGAATGGAATTACTCAGATATAACTTTAAATTGTAAAAATTACGAATCGGAATTAACCGACAAATTTAGCAATATATACATAGACATTAATGATTTTGTTGTTTGTCCATCAAAAGATAATTATAAAACTCTTTTTGAAGATTTTCTTTGCTTAGGACATGATTTAGATTTTACACCAAAGGAAATCGAAGAAGCTTACTATTCTAAAAATGCTGTTAACCACACAAGACAAGATAACGGATATTAATATTTTAACTATACTGCCTACTTTACCTTTCATAAACTAATATATCTATTAATTTTGGATATACTAACTTTGGAAGGTGATTTTTTATGCTTGGATTTATATATTCAGTAGTAGCAGGTATTTTTATGAGCATTCAAGGCGTATTTAATACTCGGCTTAGTGAAAAGATGGGACTTTGGGAAACTAACACTTTAGTTCAAGGTGCTGGCTTTATAATAACCTTAATTATAATGTTTTTTGTAGGTGAGGGAAGTATAAAGAATATTACCTCTGCAAATAAATTATACCTTTTAGCAGCTCCTTTAGGTGTCGGAATTACCTTTACAGTTATGTGTGGTATTGGTAAGCTTGGACCTGCATATGCAACATCAGCAATTCTCATCGCTCAGCTTTTATTTTCAGGGCTAATAGAAGCTTTTGGGTTATTTGGAACGGAAAAAACACACTTTGGAGTTACTAAAATTCTTGGTTTTATTATTTTAATTGTAGGAATACTAGTATTTAAATGGGAAAAATAAAGAGCTAGATTATGCTAACTCTTTATTTTTTTAATATATTAACACTTCTTAATTGCAAATACTATATTATAATATAGTATTACTTTAGGAGGATTTCTATGTTTTCCTTAAAAAATAAAATAGATATAAACTTAAAAGACTCTATAAAAAATAAACTCTATAAAAATTATAGAGTTATTATTCACTGTAAATCTCTTCAAGATAAGGTTGAAAAAAAACTTATAAGATATAAATGTGAAATCATACGTTCTATTCCTTCCATTGGATGTATATGTGCCTATGTTTCCCCCACTGTAATTGAGCGAATTATAGAATATCCTCAAGTAGATTATGTCACCTTTGACAGTTATGCTTTTTTGTGTGGCAATAGTGTACTTGCCTCTAATGGAATCTATTTTGATATAAGTTCTAAGTTATCTGGTAAAGATATATGTGTTGGTATTGTTGATACAGGTGTTTATCCCCACCCTGATTTAAAAAAACCTTTAGATAAAATCATAAAATTCCAAGATTTAATTAATAATTTTTCTTATCCTTATGATGACAATGGTCATGGTACATTTATAAGTGGAATAATATGTGGTAATGGTTATAGTTCAGATAAAGTATATAAAGGAATTGCTGAAAAAAGTAAAATTTATATGATAAAAGCATTTAATAATGTTGGACGTGGCTTCATATCGGATATTTTATCCTCTATAGATATAATCATATCTGAAAGCGAAAACTATAATATAAAAATTATATGCCTTCCCTTTGAAATTGTAGAATATAATAAATTTGTATTATCCTTATTTTCTAAAATTTTTGATATTGCCCTAGAAAAAAATATAACTGTTGTAATACCTAGTGGTCATAAAGGAAATACTGAAAATTCATTAACTGGCATAGCTTTACTGCCAAATTGTATTACTGTTGGTGGCCTTGATACAACTAAAGGTAAAAAACCTTATTTAATGTCATCAGCCGGTGGAAAAACAAAACTTGAAAAACCAGATCTTTGTGCTGCTTGCGTAAATATTTGTTCTTTAAAATCTGACACCAATTATATTTCTGAAAGAAACGGTCATAAGTTATATCCAAAACCTTTAAATGAACCCTATACCTTATATACTGGCACTTCTTGTGCTTGTGCATATATAAGTGGTTTATGTGCCCTATTGTATGAAACAAATCCTGATTTAACATATAAGGATATAATATCATTACTTAAGATGTCATGTAATTTATTAGATATGCCAAAAACTATTCAAGGATATGGTACTGTAGATATTCATAAATTATTTCCTAATAAATAAAAAGCGATTGCGCCCCATGCAATCACTTTTTTATGCTTCTTTAATTTGAGATTCCATTATTATGGATTCTTTATTTTGTTTCTTTGAAATATAATCTACTATAATTGCTATAGCTCCATCTCCAATTACATTAGTAGCTGTTCCAAAACTGTCTTGTGCTGCATGTAATGCTATCATAAGTCCTTGTTGCGATGAACCAAATAGTAACATATCTTGAAGTAATCCAAGTGCTGCCATAACTCCACCACCTGGTATTCCAGGTGCAGCTACCATAGTTATTCCAAGCATAAGTATAAAAGGTATCATCACTCCTAAAGTAGGACTTTGACCATTAATAAGCATAACACCCATAGATGCCAATACTAAAGTTATTGTATCTCCAGCCAAGTGAATAGTTGCACATAATGGAACAACAAAGTCACTAATTTCTTCAGATACACCATTCTTTTTTACACACTGTAAATTTACTGGAATGGCTGCTGCTGATGATTGAGTTCCAAGAGCTGTAAAATATGAAGGGATCATATTTTTTATACACTTCAGTGGATTCTTACCACTAAGAACAAAAGCTAATCCATATTGAATTATTACATATACTACTTGAAGTAATAGCACTATAACATAAACAGAAGAGAAAGTTTTTAGTGTTTTAAATATCTCACCTAAAACTGTTAACTTTATAAATATACCAGTTATATATACTGGAACAAATGGTATAATAATCTTCTTAACTGTAAGTGAAACTATTCCTTGAAAATCCCTCATTACCCCTAATAAATTTTTCCCCTTTATATGAGACATTCCTATTCCTAACATAAAGGCTAAAACTAAAGCCGTCATAACTCCCATTAAAGGATCTATTTTTATAGTAAAATAAGGATCTATTTTCATTTGTGATTTTGAAGCAATATTCCCCATTTTTATTACTTTTGGAAGTATTGATGCTCCAACTAAGTATGCTACAATTCCTGATATTATAGTTGATATATATGCAATTATAGCAGTTATAGCTAGTAATTTTCCTGATTTTTTTCCAAGCTCCGCAATGCTAGGAGCAACAAAACCAACTATTATACATGGTATTATAAATTTCAAAAAATTAGCAAATATATCTGTAAAGGTTATAAAAATTCTAGATATAGAATATACACCGGTACCCTTGGATATAAATCCTATTAATATACCTAAAATTATACCTAAAATTAGTCTTGGTAAAAGACCTATCTTTTTCATATAAAAAAGCCCCCTTTTTCTACTTTTGTTTTTATTTTGAATACATTTGTTTTTCTTGAGAACACAATAAATGTTATCATTTTTTAAAAAACTTGTCAATATAAATATTCACCTTTAACTTAACTAAATAAAAACTAACTAACCTAGATTCCTAGATTAGTTAGTTTTTATTTAGTATAATCTACTTTATTCCTTTTTTTATAAGCTCACGACGTAGCCACTCTAAAGATCTTATAACTGCATGGTCTCTTACCCTTTGTCTATCTCCAACTAAGTGTAATTCTTTTGTTTTTACATCACCTTTTATATAAAGCCCTACATACACAAGTCCAACTGGTTTTTCCTTTGTTCCTCCACCTGGTCCTGCAATACCAGTAGTTGAAATACCAATATTACTACCAGTAACTTTTGCAATACCCTCTGCCATTTCTGCCGCCGTTTGGCTACTTACAGCGCCGTACTTTTCTAATGTTTCTTTTTTAACCTTTACTCTTTTTATCTTTGCTTCATTACTATAAGTAATCATTCCTTCATTAAAAACAGAAGAAATCCCTGGATAATTAACTATTCTTCCTGCAAGTAATCCTCCTGTACAAGATTCTACTGTAGAAATTGTTATATTATTATCTACAAGCATCTTTCCTATTACTTCTTCTAATGTAACATTACCGTCAGCATAAACTGCTATTCCAAGTCTTCTTTTAATTTCATTTTCCACAGGTAAAATTAATTTTTCAGCCTCATCCTTTGTCTTTGCCTTAGCTGTTATTCTTAAAGTAACCTCACTGTCTTTTGCATAAGGTGCTACTGTTGGATTTTTGGAATTTTCTATTATATCATCTAAAACCTCAGCAACTGAACTTTCCCCAATGCCTAATATTCTAAGGGTTTTTGAGTGAAATATTGAATCTTGATATTTCATAAGATATGGAACTAAACTTTCCTCAAACATAGCTTTCATTTCCCTTGGAGGTCCTGGAAGTACTGCTAAAATCTTTTTATCATTTTCTATAATACAACCAGGTGCTGTACCTTTGTTATTAGGCATAATTATAGCATCCTTTGGAAAATAAGCTTGTTTTTTATTGCTTTCTCCCATAGGTCTATCTACCTTTTTAAAAAACTCTTTTATTCTAGAAAATGATTCCTCATGTAAGATTGCGTCTTTTTTTAAATACTCAAAAGCAATTTCTTTTGTTAAATCATCTTTAGTAGGTCCAAGTCCTCCTGTAGTTATTACAAGATCAGCTCTTTTAAAAGCTAACTCATAAGCTTCTTTTAATCTTTTAGCATTATCTCCTATAACAGATTGATGATATACATAAATCCCTAAATCCGCTAAACGTTTTGATATATATTGAGCATTAGTATTTACTATATTTCCAAGCAATAATTCAGTTCCTACAGCTAATATTTCTGCTTTCATAAACTTACCCTCTTTCTTTTTTATACAAATATTATATCAAAATGTTATTTTTTTCAAAAGCCTATGCTTTATCTTTAACAGAGACTTTAATGGTATATTTTTCTGCAACGACTTTATTCATCTTTGGCATTATATTATGCTTTTATTATATAAATAAAAATTTATAATAAATCGAACTTTTTACCTTGTATATTCATCTAACATAGAGAAATAAACATTCAGCGGTGATGCTTTGGATATATTTAATATTAAATTAAGAATAAAACAAAAACAATTTGAGAAGTTGCTAAATCCTTATTTAAATAAACTTTATAGAATAGCCTTTAGCTATATGAAAGATAACTCTAGAGCTGAAGATATACTTCAAGATTCTATATTATAGCTTATGAAAAATTTTATAGTTTAAAAAATAACGATAAGTTTAATTCCTGGATAACTTGTATACTCATTAACAAATGTAAAGAGAATTTAAGAAGAAACAATATAATTTACTTTGAAGAATATAATAATAACTCATTAAATATATCTCAAAGTCCCTTAAATCAATATACAAATATCGATACTAATATTGATCTATTAAACTACATTAATGGTTTAAATGATAAATATAAAGATGTTATTATATTAAAATATTTCGGTGATTACTCCATTAAAGAAATTTCAAATATTCTTGAAATCCCTGAAGGAACTGTTAAATCAAGACTTAATTTTTCTGTGAAAAAACTTAAAGAAATCATGAATAAGGAGGGATTTTTTTATAATGAATTGTGATTATGTAATTAATAATTTACATGAATTTATTTATAACGAACTTGATACTAAAAAATCAGAAACTTTAAAAAAACATATTTGTACTTGTTCTAAATGTTATGCAGAATATACTAAATTAAAAAAACTTCTAGTCTGTAATATAGATGAAATAAATATAATTAAAAACTCAATACCTATTCCTGAAAATTTATCTAAAAAGATTCATAAAAAACTTAATAAAAAAACAAAAATTACTAAAAACTATATAATAGCAGCCTCTTTATTATTTATATTTATATCTATAGTTCCATCTGTTAGTGCATATTTAAGTAAAAATAAATCTTTGAATAAATATATAGTTATAAATAATAACATTGTTAAAAAACTTAATAATGGTAAAGGTACTATTCTAAATGAATCTTGTACCATGAATGATATTAAATTTACCATTGATGCAATAATTGAAGACAAAAACACTATAAACATATTATATTCAGTAAAATTACTTAATCCTAAAAATTATAATTTCGCACTACCAAGTAAATTTTATATACAAGATGAATTTGGATTTAAGGGATATTTAGTTTCTAATACCGGAACCCTTGAAACTACACCTAAAGATAACGAAACTAAATGTATTTGTTCCTTTAAAAAACCTTCTATTATTTCTAATAAAATTAAAATTAGGATAACTTGTTTTAATAAAGGATTATATAAAAGAAATGAAGGCAATGAAAATCCATATAAATATATTAATAACACCTATGGCAATTGGTATGTAGAATTTAAATTGCCATAAGAAAGGAGCTTCTATGTATAAAACTTTATATCAAAAACATCGTCTATTAATACTAATTCTTATTACATTCTTTATTATTTGCGTTACTTTTTCTCTCTTTAAACCTAAAGGCATTCTTTATGACCCTATAACAACTCCTATGAAAAACAATTACACAATGAAAATTAATAAAACGGAGAAGTTAGATAATACTAATATATCTTTAAATGAAGTTTTACTTGATATTAATGAAGTTTATATTAAATCTCATATTTGGGGAAAAGATAAACTAGTTGCAATTGAAGCAAAAAAGAACCCAAAGGATACATCTCCTTTGTTTGCTTTTACTGATTTATGGATTGGTGGTAAATTAAAATTTTTACCTTCATCAAAAGGATATTTTAAATTACCCCTTAAAGATATAAAAATAGCTTCGTCTAATGAACCTAACACAGAAGACGCTATTATCTCCCCAATGTATTTAAGTTTTTATTTTAGTAATGGTAAAAGCACAACTTTCAAAATAGAAGATAATACTAATGTAAAAAAATCTACAAAAATTTTAAATATTAATAAAACAATAAAACTAAATATTAATAAAAAGAAACCACTTTATTTAAAATTTGGTCAACTTATTAAAGGAATAACCTACACCGCTTTAAGTGTTACTACAACTTATTATCCTAAAGATATAGAAATAACACTTCTTGTAAATAAAAATGAGTTTAAAGCTACAAGTGGAGGATATGGTGGTGGTATTATAGGAAAGATATACTTTGACCCCATTGAAGAAAATAATATAAAAATTAAAGTTAAAAATACTGAAACTAACGAAAAAGAAATAATTCCTATTAAAATAAACTAGGAGAAATCATGTAAAGATTTCTCCTTAATTTTTTAATATATTAAGCTAATCTGCTTTCATTTTATAAATATATACTGGTTTTATATCTTTATCATAAAATTTACTTAAATAATCATAGAAAGATATATTAATTCCATTCTCTGTATGTTGAGCCATAAACAAATCATTTAGTCCCAATAACCAGTTATACCCTTTATTTACTATTACTTGGGTATGATATGGAAACTTGTTATTAGTATTTCCATACTGAACTACATCCCCTATTTTTAAAAATTTATATATTTCATTAAAATTATACAATACTTTCTCTGCTGTACTTTCTATATATATAGCAGCTTTATTTAAACCAAATCCATTCTCATTACCCCAATATCTTCTAAAATACCTTGCAGCCCTCCATGTAATAGATATATTATTTAAATCTTTTGTACTTGTAGTGCGGCAAAACCATGATTCTAATTTATCCCAACTAGTTCCTTCCTGGGGCATACCACCAGCCCTTAGTACCTGTGAAATAAAATTTGCACAATCATTATCCTCAAAATAAGGATACTCCCAGGTGTTAGGTTTTAAAGCATATTTTTTAGCATATTCTATTGCTAAATTTCTATTATAATTCAAATTTAAATTTTTTATTTCATATTTATAATATTCACTCATACATAACTCCTAAAAACTTATTTCCTTATATACATATACTTATATATATTTTTTATTCTAATTAAAAAAACCAATTTATAAGCCTACTCTTGCCTATAAATTGGTTTTATTTAATATTATAAAACTTTACTTAAAAAGCTTTTTGTTCTTTCTTCTTTTGGATAAGTAAATATCTCTTCTGGTGATCCATCTTCTACTACAACTCCACCATCCATAAATATTACTCTATCAGCAACTTCCCTTGCAAATCCCATTTCATGAGTTACAACAACCATTGTCATTCCTTCTTTTGCAAGTTTTTTCATTACTCCTAAAACTTCTCCAACCATTTCTGGATCTAGTGCTGAAGTAGGCTCGTCAAATAACATTACATCCGGTGACATAGCAAGAGCCCTTGCTATTGCTATTCTTTGTTTTTGACCCCCTGATAATTGATTAGGATAACTTTTTGCCTTATCTTTAAGTCCTACACTGTCTAATAACTTTAATGCAACATCTTTAGCATCTTTTTTTGAAAGTTTGTTTAATTTAACTGGAGCTAGTGTTATATTATCTAAAATATTCAAATTTGGAAAAAGATTAAACTGTTGAAATACCATTCCCATCTTCTGCCTTTGAATATTTATATCATTATTCTTCGATATAATAGATTTTCCTTCAAAAATTATATCTCCAGAGGTAGGTTCTTCTAAAAGATTAAGGCATCTTAAAAATGTACTTTTTCCTGAACCAGAGGGTCCTATTACTACAACAACTTCACCTTTTTTTATATGGGCATTTACCCCTTTTAGAACTTCTAATTCTCCAAAACTTTTATAAAGATTTTCTACCTTAATCACTTAGCTTCATCCTCCTTTCAAAGATTCCTAATAATTTCGAAAGAGTAAATGTTAATACAAAATATATAGCAGCTGCTGCAAGATATGGTGTAAATACTTTTAATGTAGCACCAGAAGCTGTCTTTGCATTAAACATAAGCTCTTTTATACCAACTACAGATACTATAGATGATTCTTTTATTACTGTAATAAACTCATTTCCTAGGGCAGGTAGTATATTTTTTATAGCTTGAGGAATTATAACATATCTCATTGCCATACTTTGAGTTAATCCAAGGGACCTTGCAGCCTCCATTTGACCTTTATTTATAGATTCTATTCCACCCCTTATTATTTCCGCTACATATGCTGTACTATTAAGTGCAAGTGTTATTACAATCATAAAAAGTCCGGTAAAATCATTTCCCATTATATCTACTTGAGGTAAGTATATACCTAATTTTTCTAAAACCTCTGGGATACCATAATAAAAAATATACACTTGTACAAGAAGAGGGGTTCCTCTTACAATCTCTATAAACACAGTAGAAATGACCTTAAGTATTTTAATTTTAGACAATTTCATTAAAGCAACTACTGTTCCAAATATAGATGACAATAATACTGTTATTAATGATAATATAATCGTTATTCCAGCACCCTTTAAAAAGAACGGCAAATACATATCCAAAAAACTTTTTATTTCATTTATTTGTTCCATAGAATTCCCCCCATTCTTGTAATTTTAATATTTATTCAACTAATTCCTTTAATTCTTCAGATGCCTTATCAATCATTTTTTGTATTTCATTTTTAGAGTTCAATCTATCTATAGTTTTATTTACTGAATCTAAAAAGTCTTTACTTCCTTTTTGAATTCCAACTGCTGAACCCTCATTAGGTTTTCCAACATTTATATTAGCAATCATAAGCTCTGGATATTTTGCAACGTAAGCTTTTGCAACTGGTTCTTCTACAATTACAGCATCTGTTTTTTTCCCTTTTAATCCTAATACAAGCTCATTAACTTTTCCAAGTGAAATTACATTTGCTCCTTTTATTTCTTCTTTTGCAATTTTCTCTTGAAGAGAAGTTATTTGAGCACCTATCTTTTTACCTGATAAAGTTTCAAGATTTTTCAATTTATCTTTATCATCTTTTCTAATAATTACACTTTGTTTTGCTCTATAGTATATTTTAGAAAAATCTATTTCTTTTTCCCTTGCTGGTGTTGGATTCATTCCTGATAAAACTAAATCAACCTTTCCTGATTTTACAGATAACACTAATGGATCAAAATCCATATCTTTAATTTCTAATTTTACTCCTAAATCTTTTGCTATCTCTTTTGCAATATCTATATCAAAACCTACTATTTCATCTTTTCCATCTTTAACTTTATGCACCTCATAAGGTGGATAATCTGCACAAGTTCCAAGTACCAACTTACCAGATTTTTTTATTTGTTCTATCTTTGGAATATTTTTACCTTGATTTTTATTTCCACATCCAACGAATACCGTTGCTCCCATTGTTAACATTAAACTACATATTATAAATTTTAATTTCTTTCCTTTTAACATTTTTCATACCCCCGTAATCTCTTGTTGTGTATTATTATACTATGTTATTTATAATTATGCAATACTTTCATGAATATTTATATAATTTTTTGTATATTATATTATAAATATTCATAAGATGTATATTTATAATATTACAATGTTTAGTATTAGTAAATTGTATAAAATTATTCAAAATTAAAAAAACACACATTATGAGTATTATATACAACATATTGTGTGTTTCTATAAAATTTATTCTGAGTACTCTCCAATTTTTCTATACTTATCATATCTCTTTTGTAATGTTTCGTTTATATTATTTTTCATTTCTATAAAAGGTACTGTTAATAATTCTCTCTTTATAGTTTCAGCCATTACATCTAAATCTTTATGGGCTCCCCCTGTTGGCTCTTGTATAACTCTATCTATTATATTATAGCCTTTTAAATCTTCAGCTGTTATTTTCATTAAAGATGCTGCTTCTGCAACTCTTGAAGCATCCTTCCATAGTATAGCTGCAAATCCTTCCGGAGAAAGCACTGAATATACACTATGCTCTAGCATCCATATTTCATCCCCTATAGATAATCCAAGGGCTCCACCACTTCCACCTTCACCAATAACAATAGATATTATAGGTGTTTTAAGTGCAGCCATTTCCATTAAATTTTTAGCAATAGCCTCCCCTTGACCTCTTTCTTCTGCCCCAATACCACAAAAAGCACCTGGCGTATCAATAAAACATATAATAGGTCTTTTGAATTTTTCTGCTTGTTTCATTAACCTTAGAGCTTTTCTATATCCTTCAGGGTTTGCCATTCCAAAATTTCTTTGTATGTTCTCTTTTATATCTCTTCCCTTTTGTTGTCCTATTACAGTAACAGGTATTCCATTGAATTTGGCAATACCTCCTACAATACTAGGATCATCCTTAAATCCTCTATCACCATGTAATTCTATAAATCCATTAAAAATTCTTTCTATATAATCAAGGGCTGTAGGACGCTCTTTCATTCTAGATAATGTTAATTTATCTAAAGGAGATAACTCAGTATACATATTCTTTTTAAGTTCTTGTAGTTTTAGCTGAAGTTCCTGTATTTTAGATGATAAATCTATTTGTTGTTCTTCTGAGAATCTTTGAAGTTCATCTATCTTTTTCTTTAGTTCAATAACCTGTTTTTCATTTTGTAACAAGTATATACCCCCTTTGATTCCTTCATCATTAATCTAGTGCAAATCTAAGATTTTATATAATACTTTTTTTAAATTATTTCTTTCAACTATTTTATCTAAGAATCCATGTTCCAAAAGAAACTCCGCACTTTGGAAATCATCAGGTAATTTTTGCTTTATAGTTTGCTCAATAACCCTTCTACCTGCAAATCCAATTAATGTTCCAGGTTCTGATAATATAATATCTCCAAGCATTGCAAAACTTGCAATAACTCCTCCTGTTGTAGGATCTGTCAGTACCGGTATATATAATAACCCTGCCTCATTGTGCCTTGCTATTGCAGCACTTGTTTTTGCCATCTGCATAAGAGAAAACATGCTCTCTTGCATTCTTGCTCCACCAGATGTTGTAAAGATAATAATAGGTAATTTACTTTCTGTAGCTTTTTCAATTGCCCTTGCAATTTTTTCCCCTACAGCAGATCCCATACTTCCCATCATAAATCTACTATCCATTGCAGCTACTACAATGTCTTTTCCATATATTTTACCAAATCCTGTTATTACACCTTCATTAAGCTTTGTTTTTTCTTGAATATTTTTTACCTTTTCTTCATATCCCTTAAAATCAAGTGGATTTTTAGATTTTATATTTTCTGCAAATTCTCTAAAAGTTCCTGTATCTATAACTAAATTTATTCTTTCCCAAGCGTTCATTCTGTAATGCTTACCACAAAATTTACAAACCTTTAGATTTTCATCTAAATCTTTTTTATATAATATTTTGCCACACTTATCACATTTAATCCACATACCCTCTGGTATATTTGGCACTTTTTCTTCCGTAACCTTGTCTTCAGGAGCGTTTACAGTTATGTATTTATTTTTCTTAAATATAGGATTAATTTTAAACATAAGCTTCACCTACCCTTAACAACATTAAGCTGTCATCCCTAATTTAATATCCAAACTCATTATTTATAAATCCAGTATTGTATATCCCATTAACAAAATTTTCATTATTTAAAATTTCAAATTGAAAAGAAATATTTGTATTTATTCCATCTATAATAAATTCTTCTAACGCCCTTTTCATTTTACTTATTGCTTCATATCTATTTTTTCCATGAACAATTAACTTGGCAATCATAGAATCATAATTTGGAGGCATTTTATATCCTTGATATAATGCACTATCAATTCTAATTCCTAATCCACCAGGAATACAGGTAATATTTATAGTTCCAGGTGACGGCATAAACCCCTTAGCTGGATTTTCTGCATTAACTCTACATTCTATTGAATGACCTTGAAACTTTATATCTTCTTGCTTTAAATTAAGTTCTTTTCCTGATGCAACCTTTATTTGTTCCTTTACTAGGTCTATTCCTGTTACCATTTCAGTTATAGGGTGCTCTACTTGTATTCTTGTGTTCATTTCCATGAAGTAAAAATCGCCTTTATTATCTAATAAAAACTCTATAGTTCCAGCACCTTTATAATTTACAGCCTTAGCTGCTTTTACAGCTACTAAGCCCATTTTTTTTCTTAATTCCTCAGTCATTATAGGACATGGGGTTTCTTCTAAAACCTTTTGATTTCTTCTTTGAATAGAACAATCTCTTTCTCCAAGATGAACTACATTTCCATAGTTATCACCTAATATTTGAAATTCAACATGTCTTGGATTTTCTATGAACTTTTCCATGTACATGCTACCATCTCCAAAAGCAACCTCAGCCTCTCTTTTGGCAGTTTCAAACATTTTACCAAGTTCTTCACTTGTCCTAACTATTCTTATCCCTCTTCCACCACCACCAGCTGCTGCTTTTATCATTACAGGATAACCTATTCTCTGGGCTTCTTTTAATGCATCTTTAACTGTATCTACATTTCCTTCAGTTCCTGGAATAATAGGTACCTTTGCCTTTAACATTATTTCTCTTGCTTTGGATTTGTTACCCATGTTATTCATGGTGTCAATATCAGGCCCTATAAATACAATATTACAGTCATTGCACATCTGTGCAAATTTACTATTCTCTGATAAAAATCCAAAGCCAGGATGTATTGCCTGTGCTCCTGTAAGAACAGTTGCACTTATTATATTCTCCATATTAAGATAGCTTTCACTAGGCTTTGCAGGCCCTATACAAACAGCCTCATCTGCCATTTCAACATGAAGAGCATTTTTATCTATATCAGAATATACAGCCACTGTTTCTATTCCAAGTTCTCTGCATGCTCTTATTATTCTTACAGCAATTTCTCCTCTATTAGCAATTAGAATTTTATTAAACATACTTATCACCTACTTTCCTACTGCAAACATTATCTCTGCTTCAGCGGCCTTTTTTCCATTAACAGTAGCTATTGCTTTTCCTATTCCAGCAGGTCCCTTCATTTTTATAATTTCTACTTCTAATTTAAGTACATCTCCTGGGACAACTTTATGTCTGAATTTAGCTTTATTTATGCCTCCAAAATAAGCTATTTTGCCCTTGAATTCTTCCATACTTAAAAGGGCTATTGCTCCAAGTTGTGCTAATGCCTCAATTTGAAGTACACCAGGCATAACCGGCTCTTCTGGGAAATGTCCTTGAAAGAAATATTCATTCATAGTAACATTTTTATAACCAACTGCCCTTTTCCCTGGTTCTAATTCTTCTACTCTATCAACAAGTAAAAATGGATATCTATGTGGTATAATCTCTTGAATTTCTTTTATTCCAAGTACCATTAACCTAGCCCCCTATATTCTAACTTTAAATAATGGCTGTCCGTATTCAACCATTTCTTCATTTTCCACTAATATTTCAACTATTTCACAGTTTTCTTCTGCTTCTATTTCATTCATAAGCTTCATAGCTTCTATTATACAAAGTGTTTCTCCTTTTTTAACTTTACTTCCTCTAGTTACAAAGGGATTATCCTCAGGAGATGGTGCAGAATAAAATGTTCCAACTATAGGAGAACTTATAGTAACTACACTATCATCCATTTTAGTTTCTTGAATTCTTTCTACAACCACTTCTTTTACTGGAACAGTTTCTTCCTCTCTAACTGAATTACTATCTTTCCTAGTAATATTCTCTTTGTTAGTGGATATATATTCTTTTACTTCTCCCTTTTTCATAGCAATACGAATATCTTGAGTTTCTATTTCTAAGGAAGTAAGATCTGAATTACTCATTGTTTTTATAATTTCTTGAATTCCTTTATAATCCATAGCCTATTCCTCATTCCATTTCTTTAAGATTATTGTTGAATTATGTCCTCCAAATCCTAATGAATTAGACATAACATATTTTAAATCAGCACTTCTACCTTCATTTGGAACATAATCTAAATCACATTCTTCATCTAGTACTTTATATCCTATAGTTGCAGGTATAAAACCTTCTTGTACTGATTTAGCACATACTATTGCCTCTATTGCACCAGCCGCTCCAAGTAAATGTCCTGTCATTGATTTAGTTGAACTTACAGGTATTTTATAGGCATTTTCACCAAATACAGTTTTTATTGCTGCTGTTTCAAATTTATCATTATATGGCGTACTTGTTCCATGAGCATTTATATATGATATTTCTCTTTTTTCTATTTCAGCATCTTTTATAGCAATTTCCATAGCCCTTGCTCCACCTTCTCCATTAGGTGATGGTGAAGTTATATGATATGCATCACAAGTAGCTCCATATCCAACTACTTCTGCATATATTTTTGCATTTCTCTTTAATGCATTTTCAAGGGATTCTAAAACTACTATTCCTGATCCTTCTCCCATTACAAATCCGTGTCTTTCTTTATCAAAAGGAATAGAAGCTCTTTCTTTATCTTCACTGTTACTTAATGCTGTAAGAGATGTAAATCCAGCCACAGCAAGTGGTGTTATTGATGCTTCAGCTCCTCCAGCTATAATTACATCTGATATTCCATTTCTAATATTGTGAAATGCTTCTCCAATTGCATGTGTTCCTGTAGCACAAGCAGTAACTATATTAGTACAAATTCCCTTAGCACCAAATTTTATAGCTATATTACCTGCTGCCATGTTACTTATAATCATAGGTATAAAAAATGGAGTTACTCTATTTGGACCCTTCTGTAAAAGCTTATTATGTTGTTCTTCTATAGTTGCAATACCACCTACTCCAGAACCAACAATTACTCCCATTCTTTCTTTATCTACATTGTCTTCATTAAGTCCAGAATCCCTCATAGCTTCATCTGCTGCAGCTAATGCAAAATGACAGAACTTATCAAGCCTTCTAGCTTCTCTTTTATCTATGTAATTAGTAACTTCAAAATCTTTAACTTCCGCTGCAAGTTTTGCTTTATAATCAGTTGTATCAAAAGCTGTTATTTTATCTATTCCACATTTTCCATCCTTTATGCTATTCCAAAATGTATTTGCATCATTTCCTATAGGAGTTATTGCCCCTATACCAGTAATTACAACTCTATTTTTCAAACCTATTCACTCCTAACATAAGTGTTTATAATATAATTTTTTATATATGCATTCCACCATCTACACTTATAACTTGACCAGTTATATAAGATGCCATATTTGATGATAAAAATGCTACTGTATTTGCTATATCCTTTGCATCTCCAACTCTTTTTAAAGGAATATTATTTTTTATATTTTCTTTAACTTTATCTGATAATACCCCTGTCATATCTGTTGCTATAAATCCTGGTGCCACTGCATTTACAGTAATTCCTCTACTTGCAATTTCTTTAGCTACAGATTTTGTAAAACCTATTATTCCTGCCTTTGCAGCTGCATAATTTGATTGTCCTGCATTACCTGATAATCCTACCACTGATGATATATTTATTATTTTTCCACTTCTTTGCTTCATCATTATAGGAACAACATGTTTTGTACAGTTGAATACTCCTTTTAAATTTACTTCAATTACATTATCAAACTCTTCTTCTTTCATTCTCATAAGTAAAGTATCTTTTGTTATTCCAGCATTATTTACTAATATATCTATTGACCCTAATTTTTCCATAGCTTCATCCACTATTTTTTTAGCATCTTCAAATTTACTTATATCACCTTGAATTGCTACTGCCTTTACACCCTTTGATTCTATTTCTTTAACTACTTCATTAACTGAATTTATATCACTTCTATAATTTAAAACTACGTTAGCTCCAAGGTCAGCAAGTTTTATTGCAATAGCCCTTCCAATGCCTCTACTTGCTCCTGTAACTATAGCATTTTTACCAGTTAACATAATTTCATTCATTAATTTTCTTCTCCTTTTAATTCATATATTGTTTTATTTAACGAAGCTAAATCTTCTACATTTAATACTTTAACTTTTCTATTTATCTTTTTAACAAAACCACTTAGGGCTTTTCCTGGTCCTACTTCTATAAAAGTATCCACACCCTCATTTATCATTTTTTTCACTATATCTTCCCATAATACAGAACTCATAACCTGTCTTCTTAATATGTCTTTTACATCATTAATATCTGTTATGTAATTTGCTGTTACATTAGTGACAACTGGTATGTTAATATGATTTAAAGTAACTTTTTCAAGTTCTTTATATAATTTTTCTCCGGCACCCTTTAACATTGAAGTATGAAAAGGTGCACTTACTGATAACTTTATTACTCTCTTTGCCCCGAGCTTCTTTGCAGATTCACAAGCCTTATCTACAGCATTTATTTCCCCAGCAATAACTATTTGTGATGAACAATTATAATTTGCAACTTCAACAATTCCATATTCTTCACATTCTTCACAGGCTTTAGAGACTTTTTCTCTATCTAATCCTATAATAGCAGCCATGGCACCTACCCCTTCAGGTATCTCTTCTTGCATAAACTTACCTCTCTTTTTTACCACTGTTACAGCATCTTCAAAGCTAAATACTCCACTGCATACTAATGCAGAGTATTCACCAAGACTAAGTCCAGCTACTATGTCAGCTTTAACACCACTTTTTTCAATAGCCTTTAAAGCAGCAATACTTGTTGTTAAGATCGCAGGTTGTGTATTTTCCGTTCTATCTAATTCTTCCTTACTACCTTTAAAACATATATCACTTATAGGAAAACCAAGGGCTTTATCTGCCTTATAAAAAACCTCTCTACATTCCTCTATATTGTCATAAAGTTCTTTACCCATACCAACATATTGAGCTCCTTGACCTGAAAATATAAATGCAATTTTACTCATTTGTATCCCCCAATAAAAAATTATTCATTATTCTATCTGCTTCAGTAAATAGCTCCTTTACAATTTCGCTACAAGTTTGTTCTTTTTTTATAAGTCCAGCTATTTGTCCTGCCATAACAGAACCCATCTCTACATCACCATCTCTAGCAGCCTTAGGTAGTGTTCCTGCACCTAACTTTTCATATTCCTCAATAGATGCTCCCTTTTTTTCTAAAACCTTAAATTCTCGTACAAGCTTGTTACGAAGTACCCTTACTGGATGCCCTGTGGCTCTTGCTGTGACTACTGAATCTATATCCTTTGCCTTAATTACCTTGTCTTTATAGTTTTGATGTATAGTGCATTCCTTTGATACTAAAAATCTGGTTCCAACTTGTATTCCAGATGCACCAAGCATAAATGCCGCTGCAACGCCTCTTCCATCTCCTATACCACCTGCTGCAATTACTGGTATCTTTACAGCATCAACTACCTGTGGAACAAGTACCATAGTTGTAAGTTCTCCTATATGTCCACCAGCTTCGCATCCTTCTGCTATAACAGCATCAGCTCCGCTTCTTTCCATTCGTTTTGCAAGGGCAACGGATGCAACGACAGGTATTACAGTAATACCATGCCTTTTCCACATATCCATGTACTTTCCTGGGCTTCCTGCACCAGTTGTGACAATCTTTACACCTTCTTCACATACAAGCTTTGCTACTTCGTCTGCATTGTCACTTAAAAGCATAATATTTACACCAAATGGCTTATCTGTTAACTTTTTAGCCTTTCTAATTTCATCTCTAACATATTCAACTGGAGCATTAGCTGCTGCTATTATTCCGATTCCTCCAGCATTTGATACAGCTGCTGCTAACGAACTGTCTGCAATCCAAGCCATCCCCCCTTGAATTATTAGATATTTTGCTCCTAGTTTTTCAAATAAAGTGTAGTTTCTCATGCTCTCCTCCTATAAAATAAGACTGCAACCAGGCAGTCTTTAATTTTAAATTTAGTATCCTATTTGCATTTTGAATCAAGATATTTTACTAAATCCTCAACAGTTTTTACATCTTCAATATCTTCATTTGGTATTTCTAAATTAAATTCATCCTCTATTTCCATTACTATTTCGAATATATCTAAAGAATCTACCCCTAAATCATCTTGGAAATCCGATTTTAATTTTATTTCTTCTTCATTCATTTCTAGATGTTCTGCCATTACCTTTCTAACTCTTTCAAATGTCATAAAAAGTACCTCCTAATTTTTATCTATAATTTATTTTTTATTAATTCCATTGAATAAGATGTGCTCCAAAAGTAAGGCCTCCACCAAATCCAACTAAAATAATGTTATCTCCTTTTTTAAACATGCCCTTTTTATTCATCTCATCTAAAGCAATTGGTATGCTAGCTCCAGATGTATTTCCATACTTATGTAAATTCACATAGAACTTATCTTGTGAAATTCCAAGCTTCTTAGAAACAAATTCAATGATTCTAATATTAGCTTGATGTGGTACTATATAATCTATATCATCTAAAGTGTACTCTGTATTTTCTAAAACCTTATTTATAGACTCAATCATAGCATTAACTGCAAATTTAAATACTTCTCTACCTTCCATAGATAAGGTATCTTTAAATTTATCATCCACTTTACAATAAGGATTTCTTACAGGAAGAGCTTCACATTTTAATGCCTTTCCCCCTGTTCCATCAGAGCCTGTATATTGAGAAATAAGTCCTACTTCTTCACTTCTTTCTATAATTGCAGCTCCAGCTCCATCAGCAAACAATATACATGTACTTCTATCCTCCCAATTAAGGATTTTAGATAATGTTTCTGCTCCAATTACTAGAGCATTTTTTACTTGTCCTGTTTTTATAAATTGTGATGCTACTCCAAGTGCATATATAAATCCTGTACATGCTGCACTAATATCAAAACATGTAGCCTTAGTTGCTCCCAACTTATCTTGAACAATACACGCTGTAGATGGTACAAAACTATCCGGAGTACATGTTGCTATAATAATTAAATCTAAATCTGTAGCCTTTACAGAAGACTTTTCTAGTGCAGCTAGTGCAGCTTTAACTGCCATATGGGATGTATTTTCCCCTGTAGAAATTCTTCTTTCTTTTATTCCTGTTCTTTCACTTATCCATTTATCATTAGTGTCCACAAATTTTGACATGTCATCATTAGTAACAACATTATCTGGTATATATTTCCCAGTGCTTATAATCTTAACATTATACATAGATATTATTCCTTCTTATTTTCATTTTTTATTATGTAGTTATTTTTGAAAAAATCATTAAGCTTTGATAAGGCATCTGCTAAAACTTTTTCTTGGGTTTCAGTTAACCCCTCAATTGTTGCATTTACCATATCTGAATGAAACTTTTCATGCACCCTATAAGCAAGTTTACCTTTTTTCGTAAGAACTACTTTAACTACTCTTCTATCATTTTCATCTCTTTTTCTTTCTACATATTCTTTTTTAACTAAATTATTTATTGCAGTAGTCAATGTACCTACAGTTATTCCTAGGTCTCCTGCTATCTCTGACATAGTTCTCGATTTATACATACCTATTGCTTCAATTGTATGTACTTCTGTTACAGATAAATCATTTAATTTACCAGACTTTAAAGCTGTCTGTTCTATAGTTAATATTTCATTAAAAGTATCTACTAAAAGTTCATTTAAAATCGTCTTTATATCCTTATCCACTATATATAACTCATCCCTCTAAAACTAAAATTCCTTCAACTACAATATATTTGGATAATCAAATATTTTGATAGTCAAAGTATATATTAAAAATAATTATATGTAAACTAGAAAATTTTATTAAAATTAACCATTTTTAAGAGTAATACTTAAAATTCTCTATAATTTTTACAATAAATTAAATATTACTCTTTATTAGTATATATTTCTTTAACTCTTATAATCTTTAAAGTACCCTAAAATATATTTTTTATTACTTAATTTTTAATTCCCTAAATCTATTTAATGTAGCTATAACCTCATACTTTCTTGGCATAGCTAGGTTTCCAGCAACTCCATTTTTAGATGATATAACATCAATACTTTTATCTTTTATATCATTAAAAACTTTATTTACAACTTCATCCAAACTAAGATTATCATCTACTAAATTAGCTTTTATATACTTAATTATTTCGCCTATAGCATTAATTTGACTAACACTTACTATCTGCTCTAAATATCTTAAATTTATTTCTGATTTATTATAAATAAGTGCTTCTTTTCCTATAGTCTTTATCTTTACTCCTTTATATCCCTCACTAAAGCTACTTTTTCTTAAAATTCTATTATAATTAATGGAGTGCTTTAAGGTTTCTTTATATAGATTATTACTGCTTAATTCCTTTGCCTTTTTAGTAACGTCTATAGTTTTATATTCATCCATCATAATAACTGTATCTGCTATATTAAAATAATCCCCAGAACTTCCTACAACTATAATTGTTGAAATTCCCTGTTTTTCATACAAAAACCTAGCCACATGAATAAATGGAGTTATAGGTTCTTTTTCATTACTTACAAGCAACTTCATTTTCTCGTCTCTAATCATAAAATTAGTAGCACTTGTATCTTCGTCAATTAAAAATAAATTTGTTTTACATTCCATTGCCTCTACTATATTTGCTGCTTGTGATGTACTTCCACTTGCATTTTCAGTACTGAATTTAGTAGTATCTTTTCCATTTGGAAGATTATTTATAAACATTGATATATCTACTTTTTCAATATTTCTTCCATCCTCTGCCCTAACCTTTACAGCGCTATCATCTGTTATAACAAACTCTCTTCCATCTCCATGTATATGATTATAAACACCAAGTTCTAAAGCTTTAAGTAATGTAGATTTTCCATGATATCCTCCTCCTACAATTAATGTTATACCTTTTTTTACGGCCATTCCTGCAATTTTTCCTCTAAAAGGTAAGTCTAATTCTATCTCTAGTTCTTTAGGACTTATAAACTCTATAGCATTATTTTTTAAAGGCTTCTGAGAAATTCCACTTTCCCTTGGAAGTATTGAACCATTTGCTACAAAAGCACAAATACCAAGCTCATCTAATTTACTTCTTATAAATTCTTGATCTTCAACAAGCTCAATATGTTTTTTTAACTTTAACTTATTTATATTATTAAAATATAATGTTTTTTCTATAATTTTAGGAAGGTAATTAAAAAATATTAATTGAGCTTCCTTAGATAATATTCTCCTTCCTGCAGCTGGGAGACCAACTTCTAATCTTACCTCTATATTTTCTTTTGAAATATGTATAGATGTTCTATCAAGTATTTCTTCACCACATTTATCTATACTTAAAAGACCGCTTTTCCCTGATCCTTTTACTTTACTATAATATTCATTTATATTTCTCCAACATAATCGTGTTAAAAAATCAACTACAGCTATTCTCTTATGACTTTTGTCAAAATAACTTATTGGAAATTTAGCTTCACTTTGTTTTATTATAATTCTAATCCTAGATGGACTCGCAAAAGGATCTCCTTGAACGCTATCAACAGACAAAATATATTTTCCAAAGTCATAATATCCACTTATATCTTTATAAGCTTTATATCCTTTTCCATTTATATTATTTAATATTTTCAATAACTCCTTTGAACTCTTCAAAAAACTGCCTCCTACCATGAATAATATACTACTAAAATAACATCAAATATTGTTTATTTCAATAAAGATGGGTACTCTTCCATTCTTTAATTAATTGAGTAAAATCCATTACTTTGATATAATAAAATTTAAAGATACAATATATAGCGTTTATAATAGAAAGGTGTGATAACATGAACACATTCATGTTTAATCACAAGAATGTCCAGTACACTCTTGTAAGCAACATATTTATTGATAGATTTATGACTTCCGCTAGGGGACAATATATAAAGGTATATTTGCTTGGTCTTAGATATTGCATGGCAGGGGAATTGGGTGTAAATTCTAGCAGTATAGCAAATACTCTTCATTTATTAGAAAGCGATGTTATGAACGCTTGGAATTACTGGATTGACCAAGGTGTAATAAAAATGCATCCTCTTGATAATTCTGGTACTTTTTCTATAGAATTTTTAGACTTAGATACCTTAATAGAAACCCAAGAAACTGAAGTAAATGTACTTTCAAAATTAAAAAACTCTTCTATAAAGGGAATGATGGAAGATATAGAAAAACTTCTTGCAAGACCTTTATCTAATAAGGAAATGACTATGTATTTAAGTTGGCAAAAAGACTTTGACTTCTCACCAGAGCTAATATTATTATTAATGCAATATAGCGTTTCAAAGGGAAAACGTGATTATAGATATATAGAAAAAATAGCAATTTCTTGGCATGATGCTAAAATTAAAACTGTAGATGATGCCCAAGCCTTTATTAAAGCACATGAAGATAAGTGGCTTAATATAAAAAAAATATTAAACTATCTAGGAATAAAAACCTCTGAAGTAATGAAGCCTCAAGAACAAATGCTTGATAAATGGATTAACGTATATAAATTTCCCTTAGAAATTATATATAAGGCTTGTGATATTTGTTTTGAACGACTTAATAAAGCTGAATTTAAATATATAGATGGTATACTTAACAATTGGTTTTCTAATAATTTAAAAACTATAGAAGATATAGAAAAAAAAGATAAATTAAAGGGTAACTTTAAGAAAAATAATTATTATGGTAATAATAAAGTTAACACCGATTCATTTAATAATTATGAGCAACGCTCTTATGATTTTGATGAGTTAGAAAAAAAATTACTAGGATGGGATAATAATGATTAAGGGTTACCAAAATGATATACTTAAAATGTATGAAAACATAAGAGAAAAAGAAAAACAGGCTTTGAAAAGTAGAAAAGAAGAAATTTATAATAAAATTCCTGAAATAAAAAACATAGAAAATAACATAAATAAACTTTGTATTCAACTATCTATTAGTGCTTTTAAACCTATAGAAAATAGAGATAAATACATAAAATCTTTACGAGAAAAAATAACTGATCTTAGAATTAAGAAATCAGAATTACTAGTATCTAGTGGATACCCCATGGACTATCTAAAAACTAATTATAAATGTTCAAAATGTAAGGATACTGGATTCATAGGAACTCAACGTTGTGAATGTTTTAAACCAAAATTAATTAAACTATATTACAATAATTCAGAACTAAAACAGCTGCTAAGAACAAATAACTTTAAACACTTTAAATATGAATACTATCCTGAAACTAAAAATAATGATAATGTAAAAAGTCCAAGGGAAAATATGGAGGAAATCATAAAAGGTATTATGTATTTCATTGAAACATTTGACTCTAATAAAGATAATTTATTGTTTTATGGTAATTCAGGAACAGGAAAAACTTTTCTTACTCATTGTATTGCAAAAGAACTTTTAGATAGAGGACATTTAGTTATTTATAGAACTGCTGAAGATCTTATTAAAAATCTTAGAGAAACTAAGCTTCAAAATAACTATGAACTAGAAGAACTACTTATTAATTGTGATTTACTAATTATAGATGATTTAGGTACAGAACAAATAAGTAATTTTACAAAAACAGAATTATTTAATTTACTAAACAAAAGAATATTAAAAAATAAAAAAATGGTTATATCCACTAATTATACACTAGAACTACTTTCTCAAACATATTCTGAAAGAATAACTTCTAGATTATTTGGAAACTTTACCTTATGTAAATTTTATGGTGAAGATATTAGGGTAAAAATAAATCTAAATAAAATGAAATCTCAAAATTTCTAATATATTATACTAAAAAAACTCTAAAGATATTTTCTTTAGAGTTTTTTTAGTAATAATTTTTTATTTATTTATAAAAACAAAAGATCTAAGCATTGTTGCTTAGATCTTCTTGGTGCTGGCACCAGGACTTGAACCCGGAACCTACTGATTACAAGTCAGTTGCTCTACCAGTTGAGCCATGCCAGCTAATATGGCGACCTAGAAGGGACTCGAACCCTCGACCTCCGGCGTGACAGGCCGGCACTCTAACCAACTGAGCCACTAGGCCATATTTTGTTTTATGGTGGGCACAACAGGGCTCGAACCTGTGACCCCCTGCTTGTAAGGCAGATGCTCTCCCAGCTGAGCTATGCGCCCATAAAACATCAATGGTGACTCCTAGGGGAATCGAACCCCTGTTACCACCGTGAAAGGGTGGTGTCTTGACCGCTTGACCAAGGAGCCTTAATATAATTTTAAAATTGGTGCTGGCACCAGGACTTGAACCCGGAACCTACTGATTACAAGTCAGTTGCTCTACCAGTTGAGCCATGCCAGCTAATATGGCGACCTAGAAGGGACTCGAACCCTCGACCTCCGGCGTGACAGGCCGGCACTCTAACCAACTGAGCCACTAGGCCACATTTTGTTTTATGGTGGGCACAACAGGGCTCGAACCTGTGACCCCCTGCTTGTAAGGCAGATGCTCTCCCAGCTGAGCTATGCGCCCATAAAACATTAATGGTGACTCCTAGGGGAATCGAACCCCTGTTACCACCGTGAAAGGGTGGTGTCTTGACCGCTTGACCAAGGAGCCTTGCTTTTGTCTTTGGTGTTTTTCAACTTTCGTTGCTGTCGCACCCGACGAAGAATATATTACATGATATTTGATAAAGTGTCAACACATTTTCTTTATTTTTTTTTATTTTTTTATTTTATTCGATATGAAAATCCTCTAAACCCTTGATTATATCTTACTTTCACAATTTTATTTTTTTTAAAAATTTATATTATTTTTTTGTATTATCATCAATGTTTTTAATATAATATTTATTTATTTTATAGTTTTTGTCTATTAATATATAATAAAATATAAATGGATAAACTTATTAAGGAGAGATTATTTTGAAACATAAACTTATTATAGTAGGCGCTGGAGCTTCTGGAATTATAGCTGCAATTAATGCAAAAAATTTAGGAATTGATGTAGCTATTTTAGAATCTAACAATAGAATAGCAAAAAAACTACTAACTACCGGAAATGGTCGTTGTAATATTACAAATGAAAATATAACTTTAGATAGATACCATAGTAATAATTCTAATTTTTTTCAACATACCCTAAAAAATTTTAATTTAAATAATACTTTAGAATTTTTTAATAGTCTTGGTCTTCATCTTACCACCTTGGAAAATGGTAAAATGTATCCTTTATCTCTTCAAGCTTCATCTGTAATTGATATATTAAGAGCATCTTTAGAAGAAAAAGAGATTCCTGTATATTTAAATACTAAAGTAAAAGATATACACAAATCAAAAAAGGAATTTAAGCTTTATGCTTCTACATCAGAAAATGATTCTTTAGAATTTAAATGTGAAAAATTAATATTATGTTGTGGAGGTAAATCTGCTCCTAAAACAGGTTCAGATGGCTCAGGATTTAATTTAGCTAAAAAAATAGGTCATAGTATTATTGAACCCCTTCCTGCCCTTGTACAGCTTAAATTAAACTATAAAAAGCTAAAAGCTTTATCAGGGGTAAAATTTGATGGTTCTGCAAAATTATATTTAGATAAACAACTTGTTCAAGAAGATTCTGGTGAAATTCTATTTACTGACTATGGAATATCCGGCCCTCCAATTCTTCAATTAAGCAGAAATGCTTCACGAGGAATTTATGATGGAAAAAAAGCAACCCTAAAGGTTGATATGATGAGTACTATTTCTAAAGAAAATTTAATAGAACTTTTAGAAAATCATTGGGGTGTTTTTGGTTATAGAAGTATTCATGATTCATTTATAGGAATACTAAACAAAAAAGTAATTCCTATACTTTTAAAAGAAAGCGGAATTGATAATATGCATAAACCTTGCTGGAATTTAACTTGGCAAGAAAAAAACGCTATATTTAAACTTATTAAAGACTGGGAGTTTGAAGTTATAGACACTAATGGATTTAATAATGCTCAAGTAACATCCGGTGGAATAAATACTGAAGAAATAGATTCAAATACACTTGAATCTAAACTTATACCTAATTTATATTTTTGTGGTGAAATAATGGACGTTGATGGTGACTGTGGTGGTTTTAATCTTCAATGGGCATGGTCTTCTGGAATGATAGCTTCTAATAATGCATGTAATAATTAATATTATTTAATAAAAAGTGTATCTAAAACATTTTTAGATACACTTTAATATTATTTATTTTTTCCAAACGGTTTCCCCTTCCGTTAAAAGTTCTCCATTTTCTCTAATTACGTTATGTATAAACACTAATTTATCTTCACTTTCTTTTATACCTGTTAAAACTCTTATGTTTTCCCCATATAAAGTTTCTTTTTTATAGGTTATTTTTATATTTATAAGAGTATACTCAGATATTATATTCCGAGGTAAACTTTCTAACATCCAAGCAGCATATTTTTCATTGTTCACATGTCCATTTGTATCAATATCACTATATCTTACTCTAAATTCAAGTGAAGTATATTCTTCTGGCAACTTCCCTAATTTCTCTATTTTAATATCACTTTTTTTATCTGTTAAATTGTATGCCTTAATGATTTCAGAAGAAATTTTAAGTGGTTTTCGCTTTTCAATATGAATTAATAGCCATACAGATTTAGCAGTTGCAATTACATTTCTATTCTCATCTAATATATAAAACTTTCTATATGCATAGAACTTCTTTATAGCATAAGGTTCAGTAACAACAATGATTTTTTCTCTATATTTAGGGTATCTATGAACATTTATATCCCATTTATATAACATCCATGCCATTTTATTCTCCATCATAAAATCAATACCAACACCTAATTTTTCTGATTGAAATGTAGCAACATCAGTAAAAAAATCTATAATATTTGTTATTGTTGCTTGGTGTTTAGTATGAGTTTCATAATAATGAATCTCGTACTCTTTTTCTGTTATAACTCCACTCATAATTTTCCTCCTTAATTTTATAAAAATTAAAAGCACCATAATTGTGCAAAATTATAGTGCTTTTAATCATATTCTTTAATTCTATATTATATAGCCTTATTTAGAGCTTCTAAAAGTTTTTCAATGTCCATTCCATGAACCATAGCAGCTTCTTCTAAGCTTTCACCTTGTGCTGATGGACAACCTACACAACCCATTCCAAAACTCATTAATATTTCAATTGAACTTGGAAAATTTCTAACGATTTCTCCAATTGTCATATCCTTAGTTATTTGCATTCTTTTCACCTCGTTTCATTTTACTTAAAGTATATTATACCAAACTTGTAATAACGAATAAAGAAAAATTAAATTTCACCAACTACTATAGTTTGATCTCTCTTTGGTCCTACTGAAACTATAGACACCTTAGTATCTGTAAATTCTTCTATTTTCTTCAAGTATATTTTTGCATTTTCTGGTAGATCATCATAACTTCTAGCTTCAGCTATGCTATCATCCCAACCATCAAATTCTTCATATACAGGCTCACATTTTGCTAAATCTTCTAAAGATGCTGGGAAATAATCTATTACCTTGCCATTAAATTTATATCCTGTACAAACCTTTATTTTATCTAATCCTGCAAGAGTATCTATTTTTGTTACAACAAAACTTGTAAGTCCAGATATTCTAGCAGTACTCTTTAATATTACAAGGTCAAGCCATCCACATCTTCTTGCTCTTCCTGTTGTTACTCCATATTCATGTCCTTTTTCTCTTAAAGCTTCTCCCATTTCATCAAGAAGTTCTGTTGGGAAAGGTCCTTTACCAACTCTTGTAGTATAAGCCTTAGCAATTCCTACTGCACCAGTTATTGCTGTAGGACCAACTCCAGCTCCTGTGCAAACTCCACCAGCTACAGTACTAGAAGATGTAACATATGGATATGTTCCGTAATCTATATCTAATAATGATCCTTGTGCTCCTTCAAATAGAACATTCTTATTTTCCTTCATTTCATCATAAATTATTACAGATATATCTGCAACATATGGTCTTATTCTTTCAGCAAAAGTATTATATTCCTCAAATACCTTATTAAAATCTAACTTTTCTCCACCATAAAGTCCAATTAACTCATTTTTGTCATTTATATTTTGTCTTAATTTTTCTTCAAATACATCTTTATGCATTAAATCACAAACTCTAATACCACTTCTTTCTGCTTTATCTGTATAAGCAGGTCCTATTCCTTTTCCTGTTGTACCTATATCATTTTTACCTCTTGCCTTTTCTTTTAATCCATCAAGAATTCTATGATATGGCATTATAAGTTGAGCTCTATCACTTATTTTTAATTTTTCAGGTGTAACTTTAACTCCTAAATCTTCTAAATAATCCATTTCCTCAAATAAAGCTTTAGGATCTATAACAACACCATTTCCTAATATATTTATTTTATCTTCATAAAGTATTCCAGATGGAATTAAATGAAGCTTATATTCTTCTTCTCCTACAACTACTGTATGACCAGCGTTATTTCCTCCTTGGAATCTAACAACAACATCTGCTGTTTCAGCAAGATAATCTGTCATTTTTCCCTTTCCTTCATCTCCCCATTGAGCACCTAATACTACAAAAGCTGACATATATTTTCCTCTCTTTCATCATATATTACATATTTTATTATATAAATCATTATATAACATTATATAGAAATATTTTATATTATTTTATATTTTTTTCACTATATCTCTTGCTACAATTACTCCTGTTACTGATGCCTGCATAAGACCTCTTGTTATTCCTGCTCCATCACCTATTGTATATAAATTATGAACTTCAGTTTCAAATTTATCATTAGTTTCAAATTTACTTGAATAAAATTTAACTTCAACACCATATAATAATGTATTTTTACTATAAAGTCCTGGAGCTACCTTATCAAAGGCTTTAAGTGCTTCTACTATTGATGTTAAGTGTCTTTGAGGCAATACAAAACTTAAATCCCCTGGTACTGCTGACTTTAAAGTAGGTATTGTAGTTGACTTTTTTAATCTAGCATCATCAGTTCTTCTTCCCTGTAATAAATCCCCTAACCTTTGAACCATTATGGGACCTCCAGTTAGCATATTTCCAAGTTGTGCTATATATTTACCATAATCAATTGGTTGATTAAAAGGTTCTGTAAATGATGTTGATACAAGCATTGCAAAATTAGTATTGTTAGTTCTAAGCTTAGATTGGGAATAACTATGACCATTTACAACTGCTATGTTATCATCATAATGTTCCTCTGATACAACTCCTCCTGGATTCATGCAAAAGGTCCTTACTTTATTATCAAAGGTATCTGAATAATAAACTAGTTTTGCCTCATATAAATCCTTTGTTAAGTGATCCATTATAGAGTTTGGAACCTCTACCCTAACTCCTATATCAACTGCATTATTTTTTGTTTTTAAATTATGTTTTTCCGCTTCTTTAGAAAGCCATTCAGCTCCACCACGTCCTGGTGCAACAACAACATATTTACCCTGAATTTTTATTAATTCCTTATTTATTTTCACCTTAATTCCTGCAACCCTATTATTTTCAACTATAAGCTCTTCAGCTTCTGTTAACTCTGAAAAATCGGTATTTGTATTATTTATAAGATAACTATACATATCCCTTAAAACATTATAAGCAAGTTCTGTTCCCAAATGTCTAACTGGGCACTCTATAAGACGTATATTATGTTTACTTGCTTCATATTTTATTTCTTCTACTCTTTCATTATTTAAACCATGTACAACCTTATTTGCACCAAATTTCAAATATATATTATCACAATAATTTATAAGCTCTTTTGAGGTTTCTTCAGAATAATATTCAAGTATTCTTCCCCCAACTTCTGGACTTAATGAAAGTTTTCCATCTGAAAAAGCTCCTGCCCCTGACCATCCGAATGTTATAGCACAGGGATTACAATTGACACATTTACCTGTTTTTCTTGCAGGACATGTTCTTTTTTCTATACTTCTTCCCTTATCAATTATTAAAACATTTAGTTTGGAATTTAATCTAGTAGCCTCTAAGGCTGTAAATATACCTGCTGGACCTGCCCCAACTATTATTAAATCATATATTTTTTTCATGAATGATTCCCCCCTTACTTATAGTAGCAAAGGTATATACGTTAGTCAATACAAAATACGAATTATTAACAAAATCTTCAAAATAATATTCGTAATTATGCTTTTTATATACCTAAAAACTACATACCTATAAAAATATGTAAGGAAGTACTTTCTTATTAAAATAATACTATTCTATTTTTAATATTCTCATATTTTAAAGAAAATATGAAAAAACCTACACATAAAATTTAAGTGTAGGCTAATATATATTTTTTATATTATTTACTCATATCTTCAGCTTTTTTTACACATTTATCAATAGCTTCAATTACAGATGATCTAAATCCACTTTTTTCTAGTGAATAAACTGCTTCTATTGTTGTACCCCCTGGTGAACAAACATCGTCCTTTAACGCACCAGGATGTTTTCCTGTTTCTAAAACCATTTTTGCAGAACCTAGTACTGCTTGAGCTGCCATTTTATATGCTTTATCCCTTTGAAGACCTTTAAGTACTGCACCATCTGCCAGTGCTTCTATAAACATATAAACATAAGCTGGTGATGATCCAGTTAAAGCTGTTACAACATTAATATATTTTTCTTCTACTATTTCCACCTTACTAAAACATTTAAAAAGACTTACTATTTCTTCAAGTTCTTCTTTTGTTATATTTTTATTAGGTGATAATGCACTCATACCTTCCCCAACTAAAGCTGGAGTATTTGGCATTACTCTAACAACCTTTACATCTTTATTAAAGTTTATTTCTGTAGTTTTTATATCTACTCCAGCTGCTATAGTTACTATTATAGTATCCCCTTTTACAAAATCTTTTATTTCATCAATTACATTTTTATACATATTCGGTTTAACTGATAAAAATAAAATATCTGAAACCTTTGCAACCTCTTGGTTACTATCTGTTACCAATATTCCTATTTCATTTTTTATAGAATCTAGTTTTTCAACAAAGTAATCACTTGCCATTATATTTTTAGGTTCAATTAAGTTTGATTTAACTATTCCTTTAATCATAGCACTTCCCATGTTTCCACATCCGATAAATCCTATTTTTCTATTCATAATTACCCTCCTGTAAAATTGAATTAAATACTTATTTTGTGATATAATTTGCTAAATTGATAATAATAATTTTATTATACACTTTTTTATATAAAACAACCTAATTGTTGAATAATTTTGAGGGGGGTAAAACTGTTTATCAGTTATACGATATGAATAATTTTAGAGAAAACTATTTAAAAGACGTAAAAAGAATTGTAGTAAAAGTTGGAACCTCAACACTAACTTATCCTACAGGATTACTTAACTTAAATAAAATAGAAAACTTAGTTAGACAACTATCTGATGCGCATAACCGTGGAGTTGAGGTTATACTAGTTTCTTCTGGTGCTATAGGTGCTGGAATAGGGAAGCTTGGACTTAAAGAAAAGCCAAAGACCATCCCTGAAAAGCAAGCTGCTGCTGCTGTTGGTCAAGGAATACTGTTACATATGTATGAAAAACTTTTTTCTGAATACGGAAAACCAGTAGGTCAAATACTTTTAACACGGGAAGATTTGTCTCACAGAACTAGATTTTTAAATGCTAGCAACACTTTTTATTCATTACTTGAACAAGGAGTTATTCCCATAGTAAACGAAAATGACGCTATAGTAGTAGATGAAATTAAATTTGGTGATAATGATACTCTATCAGCCATGGTTGCAAGCCTTGTAGATGCTGATTTATTAGTATTGGTTACTGATATAGATGGCCTTTATGATTCAAATCCAAAAACCAATCCTGATGCCAAATTTATACCTATAGTAAAGGAAATTACAGATGATATTGTAGGTGCTGCTGGTGGCGCTGGAAGTTCCCTTGGAACTGGTGGAATGGCAACAAAAATTAATGCAGGTAAAATAGCAACTTCCTCTGGCTCTTCAATGATTATAGTAAATGGAGATAAACATAATTTCTTAACAGATATACTTGATTCAAAAGAAATAGGAACTCTTTTTATCGGACAAAAAGACCCCCTTAAAGCAAAAGAACATTGGATGGCCTTTGCAACAAAACCAACTAGTTCTATAACTATAGATGATGGAGCTACAGAAGCTTTAATATATCATAAAAAAAGTTTATTACCAAAGGGAATTACATCTGTAAATGGAACTTTTTCAGAAGGTGAAGTTATATCTATCTTAAATACAAAAGGAGAAGAAATTTCTCATGGAATTAGTAACTATAATTCTATGGAAGTTGATTTAATAAAAGGACTTGATTCCAATCTTATAGAAAATAAACTTGGTCATAAAAATTATGATGAAGTAATTCATAGAAATAATTTAGTAATAATAAAAGAATTATAAGGAGGATTTAAAATGAACATAGAAAAGTATGTAATTGAAACAGCATCTCTTGCAAAATTAGCAGCAAGAAAAATGGCTATTATAAATACAGTTACTAAAAATAATGCTCTAAATGCTATGGCAGATGCTTTAATTGAAAATACTGAAATTATAATTGAAGCTAATGCAAAGGATATGGTAAATGGTAGAGAAAAAGGGTTAACTCCATCTTTACTGGATAGACTTTTACTTGATGAGTCAAGAATTAAATCAATGGCTCAAGGATTAAGAGATGTTGCATCACTAGAAGATCCAATTGGAGAAGTAATTAGAATGTGGAGAAGACCTAATAATTTAAAAATAGGTGAAGTTCGTGTTCCACTAGGGGTAATCGGCATAATATACGAAGCTCGTCCAAATGTTACTGTAGATGCTGCTGCTCTTTGTGTAAAATCAGGTAATGCCGTTATTCTAAGAGGTGGTTCTGAAGCTATAAACTCAAATACAACTATAGCAAGAATAATTTCTGAAGCTGCTGAAAAATCTGGTCTTCCAAAGGGATGTATAAATCTTATTGAAAATCCATCAAGGGATGCTGTAAATGTAATGATGAAATTAAATGAATATATAGATGTTCTAATTCCAAGAGGAGGAGCTGGACTTATAAATGCAGTTGTTAAAAATGCCACTGTTCCTGTAATTGAAACAGGAGTTGGAAACTGCCACGTATATGTAGATGCCTCTGCTGATTTAGAAATGGCAGCAAATATAGTTATAAACGCTAAAACTCAAAGACCAGGAGTATGTAATGCTATGGAAAGCTTACTTGTACACAAAGATATAGCAGATAAATTTCTTCCATACCTTGCTGAAAAATTAAAACCTTTAAATGTGGAAATAAAAGGATGCTCAAAAACTCAAGATTTAGTTGATTACGCCACTGCAGCAACTGAAGAAGATTGGGGAAAAGAATATTTAGACTTTAAATTTGCAAGTAAAGTTGTTAATTCTTTAGATGAAGCATTAGACCATATATATAAATACAGTACAAGACATTCAGAAGTTATCGTTACAAATAACTATGAAAACTCCCAAAGGTTTTTAAATGAAGTTGATGCTGCTGCTGTATACGTAAATGCCTCTTCTCGCTTCACTGATGGCTCAGAATTTGGATTTGGAGCTGAGATTGGAATAAGTACACAAAAACTTCATGCAAGAGGACCTATGGGCCTTAAAGAACTTACATCTTCTAAATATATAATTTACGGAGAAGGTCAAGTTAGATAATTCTAATTAAAAACTGGCAAGGATTTTATCCCTTGCTAGTTTTATTATGTTTAAAAATATATCTTAAATCAAGCCTAAAATATTAGCTTTAATAACAATAATAGATATTATAGCTATTATTGTTATTAAAAATGTATAAAAAAAATATTCCTTATCTTCCTTACACATACTCTCCACCTCCAAATGATATAATTCCTATATCATTACAATTATATCAAATTAAAACATAAATTGGAAAGCATTTCTTCTTAACTATATATTTTATACATTAGTTTTCATTCAAATAAATCCTTTGTTAATTCTTCTATTTCTTTTTTTCTTTTTTCTGTTTCTTTATAATCTATTATTATTGATTCATCTGTAATTTTTATAACATAACCCTCTTTTGCTTCTTTAGGTAACTTTTCCTTTGGTATATTTATAACTCTTCTATGATAAAGTTCTACTACTGCAAACTCTTCTTCAAACCTATCTATAACTCCAAACATCATAAAATCCCCCTCTACACATATCCATACATTCCTCTTATAGAAACTTCTCCTGATACAATTTTCTCCACTTTGCCATCATCATATTCAACTATTAACTCTCCGTCTTCAGCAATTGTAAGAGCCTTTGCAAACACCTCAGTAGATTTTCTTATAATTTTAACTTCTTTGCCTAAAAGTGCAGAATTACCTTTACAAATTTCTATTGATTTCTTTATTGTACCCTCATTTATAAATTCATCATAAAGAATTTCAAATTTATTAAATATTTTAGCTATTAATTCTTTACGTTGTATATTTAAACCAGTTTCTATTTTTATAGAAGTAGCTATATCTTTTATATATTCTGGGAAATCTTCTTTATCTATGTTTACGTTAATTCCTATTCCTAAAACTATGTAATTAATTTTATTAATTTCCCCACTCATTTCTGTTAAAATTCCACATATTTTTTATTATTTAACACAATATCATTAGGCCATTTTATGTAAACATCAATTCCTAATTCTTTAATAACACTGCAAACAGCTGCAGCTGCAATTTGTGTTATTTTAGAGGCTTCCATAGGTTCTATATTAGGTCTTAATATAATAGACATCCATATTCCTTTAAATTTAGGAGATACCCACTGTCTTCCAAGTCGACCTCTTCCCCCTGTTTGTTCTTCACTTATTACAACAGTTCCTTCTAAAATACCCTTAGCACCTAATTCCTTTGCTTTATTATTAGTTGAATCTATGGTATTAAAATACATTATATTTTTTCCTATATAATTAGTTGTTAAATATGGATTTATTTCTTGAAAGGTCAGTAAGTCTGGTGAAGAAATAAGTTTATATCCTTTTCTGGATACAGATTCTATTTTGTAACCCTCATTTTTTATAGCTTTCATGTACTTCCAAATAGCTGCTCTTGTAATTCCAAACTTTTCACTTATCTTTTCTCCAGATATAAAATTATCTTTATTTTCTTTAAGTAAACTTATTATCTCTTCCTTCACTTTAATTACCCTCCTTATATCTATAAAATATTATATCATAAAAAAAGATAAGGACTTAAAACTGCCCTTATCTTCTTTATTTCATTAAAAGGCTATTACAAGCCCTCCATTATCTGCATAAGTTGTACTTAAACCTGACATCTCAACAACAACTATGTCCTTAAAATTATATCTTTTTAATACTTCCTCTTTAAATTTAAGGGCTCTCTCAAGACAATTACAATGAGCAATTCCTAATACTTTTTGCTCTAAATTACTTCCCTCTTCTCCTATTATGTCTATAAATCTTTTAAATGCTTTTTTATATCCTCTAGTTTTTTCAACCATTCTTATAGTTCCATCATCGTTTGATCCCATAATAGGTTTAATAGATAACATATTTGCAACCTTAGCTATAATTGGATTTAATCTTCCTGCCTTTGCTAGATGATCTAAACTTTCTAGTAAGAAAAAGGTTTTCATTTCACTTATATATTTATTTATTTTCTCTACTATCTCTATTTCTCCTAAGTTTAACTTTGAAAGTTCATTTATCTTAAGTGCTATTACTGTTTGACCTACAGATGCTGTTACTGAATCAAATACATGAATAAATTTATTATTTATTTCTTCTAAAAATAAATTTTTAGCTAATACTGCACTATTATAGCTTCCACTTAATTTAGATGATAATGGAACTACAAATACATTTTCATTTCCTTTATAACTTTCCATATAATCTTGGGGAGAAGGACATGCTGTCTTAGGGGAAGTTTTACATTCAGCCATATCTTTTATATATTTTAATATATCTAAACTTTCATCATCTATATATTCTTTATCTTCTAATTGTAAAGTTAAAGGAACAGCTTCAACATTCATATTTTCTTTTAATTCTTGTGATAAATCACAACCACTATCTGTAACAATTTTTATATCCATCTCTTTATCCCCCTTCTTAGTCTATGGCATTAAGAAAAAATACAGCAAGTGTACCTGGTCCAACATGGGATCCAATGACTCCACCAATAGTATTGATTAAGAAATTTTTGCATCCAAATTGTTCTTCTAATATTGATTTAAGCTCTTCTGCACTTTTTATATCATCTCCATGAGATATTCCTATAATTTGATCTTGAAGTTTTTCTCCTCGTTCTTCTATTAATTCAAAAATTCTTTTTATAACTTTTTTTCTTCCCCTTACCTTTTCTATAGGTATTAACTTTCCATTCTCTATATCAAGTATTGGTTTAATATTTAATAAACCACCTAGCATAGCTGATGTTCTACTTACTCTTCCACCTCTAAATAAATATTCTAAATTATCAACAGTAAAAATGCCTTCCATATGCTTTGAGTTAAACTCTATATTCTTTAATACTTCTTCTTTACTCTTTCCTTCACTTACCATTATAGCAGCTTTATACACTATAAGTCCTAAACCCATTGAAGCTGCTTTAGTATCTATAACATGTATATCAAAATTAGGATACTCTTCTAGAATATCTTCCTTTGCAATTATAGAAGATTGATATGTACCTGTAACTCCAGAAGAAAAACCTATATAAATACAAGTATCATTATTTTCCGCACACTTTTTAAAAGCATCATAAAATTTATTAGGAGGAACTTGTGCCGTAGTATATACCTTTCCTTCTCTCATTCCATTATAAACTTCTCTTGGTTCTATAGTTTCTCCATCTAGGAATTCTTCATTTTCTAAATATACGTAAAGTGGTAAAATTTCTATATCATATTTTTTTAAAATATCCTTTGGTAAATCACATCCACTATCTGTTATTATCTTTATTGCCATTTTTACTCTCCTTTATATTACTCATAAAACACATATTATGCTTTATATTATTTTCAATATTATTTAATAATTCTATATTCTTTTTACTACATTAGTATATATCAAATAATGTAAGTTTTACACTGTTTTTTCTTTAGCAATATACAGGTAATAAAAATAAAAGAGGCTAAGATATGTTAGCCTCTCAACCTTCAAGCAATGAATTTTAAACTTTGGTGCTCCTAACAGGATTCGAACCTGCCACCTACTGATTACGAATCAGTTGCTCTACCAGCTGAGCCATAGGAGCACTTATCTATATATAATTTTACTCCTATCTTGCAATTTAATCAATATTTTGTGAAACAATTCATTTATATGTAAAATATATTAAAATAATCTTAATAGTTTTTTATTTCACTTTTATAAATAAAGAACTTTATCATAAAGAAAATACTTAATTAGTTTAATCTAATCTATAAAAATTATAAAAATAAAAAAGATGTGATTAATTTGGTCACATCTTTTTTATTCTTGGTGTATAACATCTAATCGTCCAAACTTACTATATTGTCCAAGCCAAGCAAGTTTAACTGTTCCAACTGGACCATTTCTTTGCTTTGCAATTATACACTCTGCTATATTTTTATCTTCTGTTTCTTTGTTATAGTATTCATCCCTATATAAAAACATAACAAGGTCAGCATCCTGTTCTATTGAACCTGATTCTCTAAGATCTGATAACATAGGTCTATGATCAGCTCTTTGTTCTGGTGCACGAGATAGCTGGGATAAGGCTATAACAGGACAATGCATTTCCTTTGCTAATGCTTTTATAGATCTTGATATTTCGGATACTTCCTGCTGTCTACTTTCAGAATTAGAACTTCCACTCATAAGTTGCAAGTAATCTATTACTATAAGATCTATTCCATGTTCTATTTTTAATCTTCTACATTTAGATCTCATTTCCATAACAGATACTCCTGCAGTATCATCTATGAATATTTTGGATGCTGCTATTGGACCAGAAGCTTTTGCTATTCTTTCCCAATCATTATCCTCAAGTTCCCCTGTTCTTAGTTTTAGCATATCAACATTTGCTTCTGAGCAAAGTATCTTATAAGCTAGTTGTTCCTTTGACATTTCAAGTGAAAATACAACCACACTTTTTCCTTCTCTAATAGCTGCATATTCTGCAATATTTATGGCAAATGTAGTCTTTCCCATAGATGGTCTTGCAGCTATTAATATCATATCTCCAGGCTGAAACCCTGATGTTTTTGCATCAAGTTCTGGAAAACCTGATGGAATTCCCGTGGTTTCTCCTTTGTTATTAAATATCTTTTCTATCTGCTCAAAGCCTCTTTCAAGAACATTACTTATAGGTTCAAAATCACTTGATGTTCTTTTTTGTGCTATATCAAACACCCTTTTTTCAGCTCTATCAAGTACACTAGGTACATCTTCCTGCTTTAAATAACATTCCTCGGTAATATTTGCTGAAGCTTCTATAAGCTTTCTTAAAATTGACTTTTCCTCAACAATTTTAATATAGGAACTAACATTTATAGTAGATTCAACGGAATCACTTAATTCTGCTATGTAAGTGATTCCTCCAACTATTTGTAGTCTTTCTGTAGACTTTAATTTTTCTATTAGTGTTACCATATCTACAGGAACATCTTTTGAATATAGTTCTAATATAGCCTCAAAAATAATCTTATGACTTTCTCTATAAAAATCATTTCCTCTTAATGCCTCTGCTGCTTGAGCAATAGATGTTTTATCCTTAATCATGCAACCAAGAACTGTCTGTTCAGCTTGTATGTTATGTGGTAAAACTCTAAGAGGTGTTTCCATTCTTATCTCTCCTAATTATTAATTAAAATTATTCATGAAAAACAATTTTAATTAATTCTTCAATATTATCTACTGCTTTAACATCTATATCCTTTAAATTCTTTGGAACTTCTCTTAAATTATCCTTAGGTACTATTACACACTTTATTCCTTTTCTTCTTGCTCCATATACCTTTTCAAATATACCACCAACTGGTTTTATCTTACCTCTTAAAGATATCTCTCCAGTTACTGCAATATCTTGTCTTATAGGTTTATTTAAAAGAGCACTAATTATGCAAACAGTTATTGCTGCACCAGCTGAAGGCCCGTCTATACGTCCACCACCAACAGCATTAACATGAACATCATAATCCTTTACATCTTTATTAGTAATCTTTCTAATAACTGAAGTAGCATTAAATACAGAATCTTTTGCCATACTTCCTGCTGTATCATTAAATCTTATAAACCCTTTTCCTTTGTCCTTAGCCTCAAAGGCTGCTGCTTCTATTTCTATAGTGGAACCAATATATCCACTAACCCCAAGACCATATATATGACCCACTTCTGGCTTTTCATTATGATAAACCTCTTCAAAAGGAGTGAGTCTTGATATTGATATAACTTCTTCTATATCTTTAATTTTTATTAATACTTCATTATCTTCTATTTTTTCGTTATATAAAACATATCCATAAGCATCTGCTAGAAGATTTACAGCTTTTCTTCCCTCTATAGTATATTTACTTATAAGGGCACTTACTCCATCTTCTAACTTTATATTTAATCTTGCTGATGCATCTTCTACTATATCCTCTACATCTTTAGACGACAACGGTTCAAAGTAAACCTCTGTACATCTTGATCTTAATGCTGGATTTATATCTTTTGGTTCCCTTGTTGTTGCTCCTATTAAAACGAAATCAGCTGGAGCACCATTTTCAAATAAGTACTTTATATATTTAGGAATATTTTCATCATCAGGATCATAGTAAGATGATGAAAACTCAACTCTTTTATCTTCTAAAACTTTTAGTAACTTATTTTGAAGAATATCATCAAGCTCTCCAATTTCATCAATAAAAAGAACTCCACCATGAGCCTCTGTAACTAAACCTGGCTTAGGTTCTGGAACCCCAATTTCAGCTAAATCCCTTTTACTTCCCTGATATATAGGATCATGTACTGAACCTAAAAGAGGGTTTGTTATTTCCCTTGGATCCCATCTAAGAGTTGTTCCATCTACTTCTACAAATTTACCATCTTCATCAAAAGGAGTATGATTTATTTTTTTAACTTCTTCAAGGGCAAGCCTTGCTGCTGTGGTCTTACCTACTCCTGGAGGTCCATAAAGGATTATATGTTGAGGATATGGGGATGCAAGCTTTGATACAAGAGATTTTATAGCTCTTTCCTGTCCAACAATTTCAGAAAAACTTTTAGGTCTTAACATTGATAATATATTATTAGATAATTTTTTGGAATCTAATTCTTGTAATTTAGAAAACTTTTTTAAAGTTTTAGCGTTTTCAGATCCTTTTCTTTTTCTAATAATACCTAGTCTAACATCTTCTATATACTTTTCTTGCTTTTCTAAAATTGCCTGTTCTACATCTTTTTCTATACTATTTTCTACATATCTTCTTGCAATAACCTGTGCAATATATATTTTAGTATTTTCTATTGCCTGAGAAATAGTACCTTCACTTGGAACTATATCTATGCCCTTACCATCACTTACTATCTTATTTATAGCGTAAATTCTTTTTAATATATCATCAGAATGCAATTGTTTATTAAGCTTATATTTTATGATTCTTGATCTTATTGTTTTTTCATCTAATATTTTTCTTACAACATCCTCTAATACATCTACTTGTATATCTAAAGGCATATTATCATTTAAAAAATCTATTTGTTTTTTTAATTTCTCATCTAATACTGAAAATTTCAATATTGTTCCCCTTCAAGAAGTCCTATTTATAAGGAAATTCCTTTAGGTTTCCCCCTTCCTTTATTTAATTTATTTTTCTGTAATAACAACTTTTATCTTAGTTGATATCTCTGGATACAATTTTACCTCTACTTCATATTCTCCTAATTGTTTTATTGTTTCTGTTACAATTTTCTTTTTATCTACAGTTACTTTATATTGTTTCTTTAATTCATTTGCTATATCCTTACTTGTTATAGCTCCAAATAATCTTCCATTGTCTCCAGCTTTACCAATTATCTTAACTTCTTTATTTCTTAAACTATCAGCTAAGCTTTGTGCCTTTTCAGTTTCTTCTAATTTTTTCTTTCTTTCAGCTTCCTGTTGTCTATTTAATATATGCATATTTGAATCTGTAGCTTCTTCTGCAAGTCCTCTTGGTAATAAAAAGTTTCTTGCATATCCATCTGATGCATTTATAACTTCTCCCTTTTTTCCTTTTCCTTTTACATCCTTTAATAAAATTACTTTCATTATTATTCACCTTCCCCTAAATATTTATAAATAACATCTTGTAATTTTGATTTTGCTTTATCTATAGAAATATGTTGTAACTTTGCACCAGCCATAGTCATATGTCCGCCCCCTCCTAGAGATTCTAATATAACTTGAACATTTATATCTCCAAAAGATCTTGCACTTATAACCACATCATCATTTATTTTAGCAAGAACAAATGAGGCCTGAATACCAGTAATATTTAGTAGTTCATCTGCAACCTGAGCTATTAATATATTATCTTTTATATCCGGTGGGCAAAGAGTTATAGCTATATCATCTTTAATCTCTGCGAGACTCATGATTTCAGCCTTTTTAATATATGTTTCCAAATGTCCTGCGAACATTTTCTTAACATCTATTATATCAGCTCCTAGCTGTCTTAGATATGCTGCTGCTTCAAAAGTTCTAACTCCAGTTTTAAAATAAAAGTTCTTGGTATCAATATATATACCTGCTAGCATCATTTCAGCTTCAAGTGGTGTTATATTTTTTTTAGGACTTTCTATCATATATTGTAGCATTTCTGTAACAAGCTCGCATGTAGATGATGCATAAGGTTCTATATAACTTAAAATAGCTCCCTCTACAGCTTCTGTAGATTTTCTATGATGATCTATAATAACAACTTTATTTATATAATCAATAACCTTTTTATTTTGAAGATACTCCTTGCTATTAACATCTACAAGTATTAATAAACTATTACTATCGTAAGAATTCATGAACTCTTCCATAGATATAAATATACTATCATATAAATTATTTTTTTTAATCCTATTTATAGGGTTTTCTATTCCAGAGTTAACTTCTTCTAATATTATACGTCCTTTTTTACCCAGTGTTTTAACAACACTTTTAATTCCTATAGCAGCACCAATGGCATCTATATCAGGATTTACATGCCCCATTATAAAAACATTACTACTTTCATTTATTAAATTAACCAAAGCATGTGCTATAACCCTTGCCCTTACTTTAGTTCTTTTCTCAAATTCTTTTGTCTTACCACCATAAAACTGTAAATTATCTTTATTTTTTATTACAACTTGATCTCCACCTCGACTTAAGGCTAAGTCTTTGGCAGAAGTTGCAAATTCATAATTTTGAAGAGGTGTAACTCCTCCAATTCCCACACCTATACTTAAAGTAACCGTTAGTTTATTTCCATAATTAATTTCTCTAATATCGTCTAATATATCAAAATTCTTATTCATTTCTTCTTCTATATTTTTATAATAAGTTATAACTACATATTTACTAGAAGAATACTTTATTATCATAGCACCCAAACTTTGAGCATAATTTTTTATAGTTCTTTCTATTTCAGCTGATAAAAGAACTACCTTATCTTCCTCAGTTGCCTTTAATACTTCATCTAAGTTATCTACTTCAATAAGCATAACTGCATGATTATGTTTCTTTATTTCTTTCATAAGTTCTACTTCATGAGTAACATCATAAAAGTATAATATTATAGAAGTATTTGTTTTCTTAGAGTTTACTGAATTCTCATTTGCATTGGCATATATGTTATAATACTTATTTTTTACTAGTAAATATTTAAATACTTCTTTATCACCACTTAAAATCTTATCTATATTATTATCGTTTAATATCTCCTTTAAATTTCGTCCTATAATTTCTCCTTTTTCAAAAATACTTAAAAACCTTTTGTTATACCATAATATATCCCCTGTATTTTCTACAATAACCAAAGGAAATGGAGATTTTATAAGAAGATTTTTTGAATAAATATCCATCTTAGATGAAAAATCTTCTATGAACTTCTCCCATTCATGACTCTTTATGGTAAATGTCCTGTATTTATATAGAATAAAAATCATATAACAAACTAGAATTATACTTCCTACTTGTAAATGACCTAGTATAAAAAAAAGAGAAATGGTGATTAGCATAATTACTATATAAATCTTATTTCTAAAAAAATAGTTATTATCCATCTTATTCCCTCGATTTTATTTTTCTTATTGGGTCTGGATCAAGACTTCTTAAATTTAATATTATATCTAAAAGCCCTATTACTAAATAAACATCTTGTAACATAGGCATAATCAATCCAATAATTAGTATAAAAAAAGTAAATCCTTTAGATTTCTTGTATTTTATTCTTAAAAAGTATGCAACTGATGCTATACCATCAAATAAAATTAATATCATAGCTAATATTTCAAAAGCAGAACCAACTTCATATGCAAAGGTTACTTCTTTTCCATTAAGTATTATTCCTAAACAACTTATAATTATTGTTACTGCAATAATTCTATTTGATATATACATCTGGCTAAAGGGAATCATTTTTTCTACTTCATATCTTAATTTCTTTAATACATTTCTAGTTATTAAATAACTTATATATCCTTGTATAAAACTATATAAGATAATTACCATAGGTAAAATTATAAGCATGTTTCTTATATTTATTAATTGTATCATTTCATTAATTTTATCTACTATACTTTCATATCCACTTTGCTGAATATATATGTTTCTCATATCTATATAATATTTTTTTATTATATTTATTGAATCTTTCAAAGGATTTAATATTCCAGATTTATATACAAAGAAAACATATATTAGATATGTAATTATTTTTTCTATAAATATTGATATAGATACTAAAATAAGCGTAACACTACTTTTTTTATTACTTTTTATACAGTAACCAAAGGTACATCCTGTTATACCATAGGTAATCCCTGAAACAAATGCCGGAATTAATCCATATAAATAACTGGTTAAAATTATACTTATAAATATTGTTGTAAAAACAAACTTATAATTATATTTAATATAAATTATTATTATAGGAATTGGTAAAAGGAACATACCTAAAAATGATAAAACAGGAATCTTAGTTATTATAATAGTTATTAAAGTCATTAAAGCAACTATAATACCTGCTTCAGCTATTAGTTTTGATAAATAAATTTTTTTTTGCATTTTTTCCTCCATAGAATGCTATCTTTTAATGTGTTTATATAAATTACTTAATTCCTTGCTTTCTTTTTCTATAATATCTTCTTCATTTATACCTATTTTTAACTTTTCTTTCATAGTTTCATCTATTTCCTTATAAGAATACCCTAATCTATCTCCAAGTATATATAAGATTATTATTGCCCCTGAAATACAATCTAAAATTGCATTATGAGCTACATTGCTTCCTCGAGATAATAATTTAAAAAAATCTCCTATTATACATAGAAGTTCAGCCTTTAAGTTTTCTATTATTTTTATATTGGTCATAATATTAAAATCTTCGTTTTTCATATAACACCATCCTCACTTTATGCTATATATATATTCTAGTTACTTTTAAACATATATGCAACTTTAGTTTATCTTTAGTGTTAATTTATATTAATTAATATTATAACTATAATAAAAAAGCAGTGTCCACGTTGACACTGCCTTATATTTCTATTAGTCTGTTGTAAATGGTAATAAAGCTACGTTTCTAGCTCTCTTAATTGCTAAAGTTAATTCTCTTTGGTGCTTAGCGCAGTTACCAGAAATTCTTCTTGGAAGTATCTTTCCTCTTTCTGTAACAAACTTTCTTAGTTTATTTACATCTTTATAATCTATGAAAGAAGACTTATCTGCACAAAAAGCACAAACTTTTTTTCTTCTTCTCTTTGCACCTTTTTTATTAAAAGCCATATTTTTCCCTCCTTAACCTAAACTTATTGACGTAAAATTATTAGAATGGTATATCTCCATCATCTATTGGAGTGATATCATCATCATAATCTTCAACTGGATTTATGTCTCCAGAATTGTTATTTGATGAATCAAATTCGTTCATTCCTGTATATTTTGGCTCTGTTCTTGAGACAGCATTTCTTGAATCTAAGAATTGCACCTCATCAGCTACAATTTCTGTAACATATCTTCTAGTTCCATCTTTAGCTTCATAACTTCTAGTATGTATAGCACCACTTACTCCAACCTGACTACCCTTACCAACATAATTGGCCGTATTCTCAGCTTGTTTTCCCCATACTACTATAGGTAAAAAATCAGCTTCCGGTTGTCCTGGGCTTTTAAACCTTCTGTTAACAGCTAAAGTGAACGTTGCAACAGCTTTACCAGTTCCGGGTGTAAATCTTAGTTCTGGATCTTTTGTCAATCTTCCAACTAAAACAACTCTATTCATCTTTACACCACCTATTTTTCAGGATTAACTACCATAAATCTCATAACTCCGTCAGTAATTCTGAATACTCTTTCTAATTCTCTAGGTAATTCAGGATTAGCTTTGAAATTGATTAGAGTATAGTATCCTTCGCTAACTTTGTTTATAGGATAAGCAAGCTTTCTTTTACCCCATTCATCAACGTTTTCTACTACTCCGCCTTCATTTTCTATTACACCCTTAAACTTTTCGATAGTAGCTTTTATAACTTCTTCTTCTAAAGAAGGTTGTAATATGAATAATGTTTCATAATTTCTCATTGATTTCACCTCCTCCCTCCGGACTAACGGCTGTGTGTACCACAGCAGGGATTACATTTTTTAATTTTATCATTTAACCTAATAAAAATCAAGATATTATTTTTATTCCCTTAAATTGTAATTTTAATCATTATTCATTTATATCATTTTTAATATTTTGCTTAACTATTTTCTTTACTCTTTTTTCAAACTTACTTCTAGGAATCATTACTATCCTTTGGCATCCTACACACTTAATCTTTATATCTGCCCCAAGTCTTATTATTTCCCATTCTTTACTTCCACAAGGATGTTGCTTTTTCATTTCAACAATATCTCCTAAAAAAAATTCTTTACTCATGCTATTACCCCTTTCATAATTTTTTTATATAAGTAGTAATTATAAATTAAATTGTTTTTGTAAATTAGAAAATTTTAGTTTATTATATTTTATATATCAATTATATAATAAATCAAATAACAATATAAATATTTTCATAAAACAAAAGTTTAAAGGAGATTATAATGTGTAGTTTATTTTGTATTATAAAATCTATCTTGGTAGGATATATTCTTGGAATAATAATATCTATACCTTTAGGACCATCAGCAATAGAATCAGTTAATAGAACCCTCTCTAAAGGCTTTAAAGAAGGCTTCGTTGTTTCATTGGGAGCTATTAGTGCAGACATTACCTACTTAGTCTTAGTTAACTGTGGTATTTTTAGTCTTTTTAAACTAAGCAAAAATACAGAAGCATTATTTTGGACTCTTTCTGGTATAGTTATGATTTTAATAGGATACAGTTCCTTTTGTAATAAAAGAGTAGAAAAATCCCAAAATGCCTCTAAAAAATATGATGCTTTTTTTATAGGCTATATTATAACTCTTTGTAATCCGATGACACCTACACTTTGGATTTCATTAACTGCAACAGTCTTAAATCGCTGGCATAGTAAAGGAGGATTTTTATATACTTTATCAATTCTATCTATGGTTTGTGGAATGATTTCATGGTTTATACTACTGAATTTGTTAGCTCTTAAAGGAATAAAACTAGCCAAGCCAAAGCAATCTAGTAAAATAAGAATAGTAATTACATGGAGTATATTAATTCTTGGTATTATATTTTCTATACGAGGTATTTATAAATTTTTTACTTAATTTTACATATATAATGAATAAAAGACCTTCTTTTAGTAAATGATTGTAATAAAGGAGGTCTTTTCTTATGAATAGAAAAATTATTTTAGATTCTAAAGAACTAGATTGTATTTATAAATTAAGAGATGTTTTTTCATTAGAACTTTGTAAGATATTAAAAACTAAACGTACTATTATATTTCTTTGTATAGGCACTGATAGGTCTACAGGGGATAGCTTAGGACCCTTAGTTGGAGAAAAATTAAAAGACCTTATACCAAAGCACTTTATATTATATGGAACCTTAGAACATCCTGTTCATGCAAAAAATTTAAAGGAAATATTAAATGAAATAAAAAATAAATATACCTATCCTTATATAATAGCTATTGATGCATGTCTTGGGAAATTAAATAATATAGGTAATATAATTTTAGAAAATAAACCATTATCACCTGGTGCAGCTATGAATAAGGACTTGCCTAAAGTAGGTGATTTAAGCATAACTGGAATTGTAAATATATCTGGGACTTTAGAATTTATGGTTCTTCAAAATACTAGACTTTATACAGTAATGTATCTAGCAAATATTATTTCTCAAGGTATTTATCACTCAATATTAAAAACTATAGGATCCAATAACTATAATTTTAATTCATTCTTTAACTCTACCATTAGTAATCCAACAACTAAATGTAAATAAGACCTAAGAATTAAAAATTCTTAGGTCTTATTTACATTTAGTTAATTATTCATTAGAAACTTGCATTAAGACTTCTTGTTCCTCTTCAGATAAATCATATCTTGAAATTCCTTTATCTATTGGTTTTGCATAAACAGTACTATCATTTCTGCCGTAGATACCCGTAATTACAATTCCATCATTATTATCATCAAGTAACGCTATTGAAAAACTAAGATCACTTCCTACATCATCAAAAGCCTTATATCTAACAATTCCAACTTTTTGAACACATTTATTTAATCTTTCTGTTAATTCTTCTTGTTGTTTCTTTACTTCATTAGATTCTTCTTTAACTTCATCTATATTATCTAAGTAAGAAGTTATAATCTCCTCTAAATTCTTATTATTAATTCCTCTAGTAAGTTTTCTATACTTTTTTTCTAATCTATTAATAGCCTTTATAAGGGCTAATATTATGATTAATAATATAAAAGTAACTATAATAAGAGCTATTGTTATGTAGGGTTGTACATTAATTAAATGTGGTATTATTTGTTTCATACTTATAGTCCTCCCTAAATGTTTCACGTGAAACATTTTGAATTATTATATATTTAAAACATCAATAATTCTCTGAAGATCTTCTTCAGAATAATATTCTATTTGTATTTTACCTCTATTTCCCTTAGAGCTCAATACTACTTTGGTATTAAATAAATTTTGTAACTTATTTATTATATCATTATAATAAGGCTTTATATTATCTAATTTTTTTTCTTCCTTTGTTTTACCCCCTTTTTTTAAATTTTTTATAAGAATTTCTGTTTGACGAACACTTAATTGTTTGTCTATTATCTCTTGAGCTATTTTATATTGTAGTTCTTTATCCTCAATAGATAATAAAACTCTTCCATGGCCTTCACTAATAACTCCATCTATTAAATATTCTTGTGTTCTAATATCTAGGTTTAGTAATCTCATACAATTAGTTATAGCAGTTCTAGATTTCCCAATTCTTTTTCCAAGGGCATCTTGTGTTAAGTTAAATTCATCTATTAATTTTTTATATGCCAAAGCTTCTTCAATAGGATTTAAATCTTCCCTTTGAATATTTTCTATTAATGAAACTTCAAGAATTTCTTTATTACTTAATTCAACAACAACAGCAGGTAACTCTTGTAATCCAACCTTTTTTGCAGCTCTCCATCTTCTTTCTCCTGCAATTATTGTATATAATTCATTGCTTTTTTGAAGTATTAAAGGCTGAATTATTCCATGCTCTTTTATGGATTCAGCTAATTGTAATATTTTTTCTTCATCGAAATTCTTTCTAGGTTGATCATTATTAGGTTTTATTAAATTCATTTTAACTTTTAATACCGATTCATTATTTTCAATATCTTCTTCTGGTATCAATGCACCTAAACCTTTCCCTAATCCAAATTTCTTACTCAACATTCATCACTTCCTTTTCTTGTCTTTTTAAGAATTCTCCTAATAAATTCTTATAGGCTTCTGCCCCTTTACACTTATCATCATAAAGAATTATAGGAAGTCCAAAGCTAGGTGCTTCCGCTAATCTTATGTTTCTAGGTATAGCTGTTTTAAATACTTTATCTTTAAAGTATTTATTAACTTCTGATGCTACTTCATTACATAACTTTGTTCTATTATCATACATACTCATTAATACACCTTCAATTTCTAAATCTTTGTTTAAGGATTTTTTAACTAATTGAATAGTATTTATCAATTGTCCTACCCCTTCTAATGCATAAAATTCACACTGTATAGGAATTAAAACACTATTTGATGCAATTAAAGCATTAATTGTTAAAAAACCTAATGATGGTGGACAATCTATGAATACATACTCAAATTTATCTTTTATTTTTTCAATTTTTCTTTTTAATATAGTTTCTCTTTCTTTTACATCTATAAGCTCTACTTCAGCTCCAACTAACTCCATATTAGATGGAACTACAAAAAAGTTATTTATAAGTTCACTTTCAATGATTGCATCTTCTATAGAAATATTTGAAGTCATTACATCATATATAGAATATTTAATTTTACCTTTATCAATTCCAAGTCCACTTGTTGTATTTCCTTGTGGGTCTATATCTATAGCTAAAACCTTATGTCCATCCATAGCTAAACTAGCACACAAGTTTATATTAGTAGTAGTCTTACCTACCCCTCCCTTTTGATTAAAAATACATATAACTTTCATTTTCTTCCCCCCAAAATAAACCTTTTTCTTTAAATGTTTTTTAACAATTTTTATTTGTATATGAATTTTTATACTATTGTTATATCTATTATAATCTCTTATATTATTTTTATAAATATGTATAAAATAAAAAACCTAAAATTTCTTCAAATAAAAGAAATTTTAGGTTAATGTTTCACGTGAAACATATTAATATACTACTTTTTAGGAATATCTATTATAACTTGTATTCTATCTTCTGAATCTTTTGTTCTATAGGTAGCTTGTACACCGTACTTATCAAACACTTGCTTAACTGTATTTACATAAATTCTTGGAGTAAATATACCTTTTATTTTCCTTTTTCCATCAGAAGCAAGTTCTTTTCCTGCAAGTTTTAATAATTCCTTATTTATTAATTCCTCTGTTTTCTTTACATTTAACTCTCTTTTTATAACACTTTTTAAAACTTTTTGTTGTAATTTTTTTGTAGGTAATTTTAAAAGTGCCCTTGCATGTCTTTCTGTTAAATTATTTTTTAAAACATCTTGTCTAATTTCCGAATCTAACTTTAATATTCTTAGTTTGTTAGCAATAGTAGATTGCTTTTTACCAATGATTTTAGCTAATTGGGATTGCGTATATTCATGCTGTTGTATAAGATTATAATATGCTTCAGCTTCTTCTAAAAAATTTAGTTCTTCCCTTTGTATATTTTCTAGTAGAGCAATAGCTGCTGAATCTTTATCACAAATATCTATAACAATAACCGGTACCTCTTTTAATCCTATTTTAGTTGCTGCTCTAAATCTTCTTTCACCTGCAATAAGTTCATATTTATTATCTTGTAATTTTCTAACAGAAAGAGGTTGAATTATACCATAGGTTTTTATTGATTCACCTAATTCATCAATAGTTTCCTCATTAAAATACTTTCTCGGCTGATAAGTATTTGGAATAATTATATCAGTAGATATATACTGAACATCTTTTTTCATAATCTACCCCATCCTTCTATAATTTACTAAACATAATTCTATTCTAACATTAAATTTTATAAATTTAATGTTTATTGTATAACTTCTGTAAAAATTATAGAAGAGGTTTTTTTATAGCAGTTCCTGCTTTTCTTGGATACTGTTTAGGTGTATTTTTTATTTTCTTTATAATAACTAAATTATGCTTTAAATCACTGTTTTCTATTTCTACTTCTCTAATTTCTTCTAATTTACCACCTAAAATAGATATGGCTTTTTTAGCTCTCTTTACTTCCTCATCAACAGATGGTCCCTTTAAAGCTACAAAATATCCACCAACCTTAACATATGGTAAACAAAATTCACTTAAAGCAGCTAAATTTGCAACAGCTCTTGAAACTACAGCATCAAATTGTTCCCTATACTTAGGATTTCTTGAAAATTCCTCAGCCCTACCATGAATGGTTTCTACGTCATCAATACCTATTTTACATAAAATATCATCTAATACATTTATTCTCTTTCTTAAAGAATCTAAAAGTACCATTTTAACTTCTTGTCTTATTATTTTCATAGGTATACCTGGGAATCCTCCACCAGTTCCTATATCTATTATTCTATTTGCTTTTTTTAAATATTCAAATTGAAATATCTTCATAGAATCTATGAAATGTTTTTTTATTATTTCTTCATCTTCAGTTATAGCAGTAAGATTAACTTTACTATTCCAATCCTTTAGTAAATCTTTATATTTTATAAACTGGTTATATTTTTTATCATTAAATTCTAGTCCCATACTGCTAGCAGCAACATTTAATATATCATAATATTGATTTTCACTATTCAATTGGAATTAATCCTCCTTGTTACTATTATTTCTATTGTACTGTTCTAATACTATTAAAAGTACAGATATATCAGCAGGAGATACCCCTGAAATTCTAGATGCCTGCCCAATACTTACAGGTTTTATCTTATCCAATTTTTGTATAGCTTCTTTTCTAAGCCCCTTAACCTCAGTATAATCAAATTCCTTTGGTATTAATCTATTTTCTAATTTTTTAAATTGTTCTACTTGCTCTAACTGTTTTTGAATATATCCTTCATATTTAGATATAATATTAACCTGCTCTTGTACATCCTTTGAAAGCTTTGGTCTATTTTCATCTAACTCTTCTACAATAAAGTAATTTAATTCAGGTCTTTTAATAAGTTCATATAAACTTATTGGCTTCTTTAAAGCTGATGAGTTTATATTTTCTAAAAATTTATTAACTTCTTGTTTATTTGTTATTTGTATATTTTTTAATCTTTCAATTTCTTTTTCTATATCAGCTTTTCTTTTTGTAAACTTACTATATCTTTCATCCTTAACAAGACCTATTTTGCGACCCATTTCTGTAAGTCTTAAATCTGCATTATCTTGTCTTAACAATAATCTATACTCTGCACGAGATGTCATCATTCTATAAGGTTCTTGAGTTCCTTTAGTTACTAAATCATCAATTAACACTCCAATATATGCATCAGATCTTTTTAATATTAAAGGCTTTTCTCCTTTTAATTTTAATGCTGCATTTATACCAGCTATAAGACCTTGACATCCTGCTTCTTCATATCCTGAACTTCCATTCATCTGACCTGCTGAGAATAATCCATCTATTTCTTTAAACTCTAAAGATAGTTCAAGTTGCGTTGGATCTATACAATCATACTCTATAGCATATGCTGTTCTCATCATTTCAGCATTTTCAAGTCCTGGTACACTTCTAAGCATTTTAATTTGAACATCCTCTGGAAGAGAACTTGACATTCCACCAACATATAATTCTTCTGTGTTTTCTCCTTCTGGTTCAATAAATATTTGATGTTTATCTTTTTCTGGGAACCTCATTATTTTATCCTCAAAAGAAGGACAATATCTTGGTCCAACACTTTTAATTGAACCATTATAAAGTGGTGATCTATCTATGTTTTCTAAAACAACTTTTTTAGTTTCATCTCCTGAATAAGTTAAATAACAAGAGATTTGATCTCTATCTATATTTTCACTCATAAATGAAAATGGAACTATATTATCATCACCTTTTTGTTCTATCATTTTAGAAAAATCAACAGATCTTCTATTAATTCTAGCTGGTGTTCCTGTTTTAAATCTAGTTAATTTTATACCACTGTCTATTAAACTTTGTGATAACATATTAGCTGGGGCAAGACCACTTGGTCCGCCCTCATAGTTTATGTCTCCAATAATTATTCTAGATCTTAAATATACACCAGTACATAAAATAGCTGCTTTTACTTTATAATAAGCTCCATTTTTAGTTAAAACTCCCTTTACCTTACCATTTTCTATATCAACTTTTATAATTTCAGCTTGTTTTAAGTGTAAATTTTCTGTAGTTTCTAAAACATGTTTCATTCTTTCTGAATACTTTTTTTTATCAGCCTGTGCTCTTAATGAGTGTACAGCCGGCCCTTTAGATGTATTTAACATTCTAGACTGGATATATGTATGGTCTATATTAATTCCCATTTCTCCACCTAGCGCATCAATTTCCCTTACTAAATGTCCCTTTGCTGTTCCACCTATATTAGGATTACAAGCCATCATAGCAACACTTGCAAGGTCTGTTGCAAATACTATTGTATTTATACCTAGCCTTGCACTAGCAAGTGCTGCTTCACATCCTGCGTGACCAGCTCCAATAACGGCCACATCAAATTCGCCTGCAAAATAACTCATATTCTTCTCCCCTTATTTACCTAAACAAAATTTAGAAAATATCTTATCTATCATATCCTCTTCTACGGTATCTCCGTTTATCTCCCCAAGATTCTTCCATGCATCTCTAATATCAATTGATGCTAAGTCTATTGCAAAGGTATTTTCCAAAGCTTCTTTCCCTGCAATTAAACTATTTTTAGCTCTAATTAAAGCTTCTTTATGTCTTGTATTTGTTATCATTACATCTTTTGATGTAACTTCTCCACTAAAAAATAATTCTTTTATAACTTCTTTAAATCTATCCAAACCCTTTCCGGTTTTTGCTGATATATCTATTATATAATCAGAATTTAACTTATTTAAAGATCCTTTATCTAATTTTGTATCTAGGTCTATTTTATTTAATAAAACTATATATTTTTTATCTTTTATAAAATCAATTATTTCTTTATCTTCAGCATCTAATTCTCTACTAGAATCTAATACTAACACAGTAAGATCAGAATTCAATATTTTTTCTCTAGATTTTTCTACGCCAATTTTTTCAACTATATCATCAGTTTCTCTAATTCCAGCAGTATCTACTATTTTTATAGGAATTCCTTCTATACTCATATACTCCTCAATTACATCTCTTGTAGTTCCTGGAATGTCAGTAACAATTGCTCTTGTTTCCATAAGTAAAGCATTTAGTATTGATGATTTTCCTACATTGGGCTTTCCTACAATTACAGTGTTTAATCCTTCTCTTAAAATCTTACCTTCATTTGCACTACTTAATAACTTATCTATTTCAGTAATTATTTTATCAACATCTTCTTTTCCTTTTTCAGATGTTACCTCTTCTAAATTATCTTCTGGATAATCAACTGTAGCTTCTATATGAGCAATAATCTCTAATAATTTATCACGAAGATGTGATATTTCTTTGGAAAGTTTTCCTTCTGATTGTTCTAACGCTGACTTTGCACTTAATTCAGTTTTAGCATTAATTAAATCTATAACGGCTTCAGCCTGACTTAAATCAATTCTTCCATTCAAAAATGCTCTTTTAGTAAATTCACCAGGTGATGCAAGTCTAGCCCCTGATTTTATAACTTCTTCTAATATTCTCTTAGTAACTATAACTCCACCATGACAATTTATCTCAACAACATCTTCAGCAGTAAAACTTCTAGGTCCTTTCATATAACTTACAATAACCTCATCTAATTTTTCACCCGAAACTTTATCTATAATAAATCCATATCTCATAGAATATGTTGTAATATCATCTAATTTTCTATCATTTTTTCCAATAAAGATCTTACTTACAATACTTAGAGCCTTCTCCCCTGAAACCCTTATAATTGATACTCCACTTTCACCTAAATTTGTAGCAATAGCTGCTATAGTATCAAACTCCTTCATTGTTTCCATCCTTTCTATTTTTATGAACATTTATTATTATAAAGCAAAAGAAAGCCCTTATCTAGGCTTTCTTTCTTAAATCAATAATTACTCTTCTATGAGGTTCTTCTCCCTCACTGTATGTAACTACATACGAATTATTCTGTAGAGTTGAATGAATTATCCTTCTTTCATATGGATTCATCGGTTCAAGCTTTACAACCTTGTTTGTTTTTCTCACTTTATATGCTAACTTCTCAGCAAGTCTTTTTAATGTTTCTTCTCTTCTTATTCTATAATTTTCAGTATCTAAAGATACCTTTTTATATTTTTCATTATTATTTTTATTTACAACTAAACTCACTAAATATTGAAGAGAATCTAATGTCTCTCCTCTATATCCTATAACTAGACCCATATTAGGTCCTATAAGATTTATTTTTAAAATGTCATCTTCTTCTTTAATTTTTATTTCAGCTAAAATTCCCATAGAATTTAATACATCTCTTAAAAATTTCTTAGCGTCTTCTTTATAATCTTCCTTAATTGTAACATGAACTTTAGCATCTTTAGTTTTAAAGATACCAAAAATACCCTTACTTCCTTCGTCTATTACTTTAATTTCTACTTTGTCTTTTGTAACATTAAGTTCTGTAAGTGCTTTTTCAACTGCTTCATCTACAGTTTTTCCACTCATATCTAAGGATCTCATGCTTGATACACCTGCCTTCCGAATGTTAAAACTAGGCATACATCTCTAAGATTAAAACTTTTATTCTTGTACTAGTTCTTTTTTCTTTTGTTGAGAACGTTGTGTAATTACAGTTTGACCTATTTGGAATAAACTATTTGTTATCCAATATAAAACTAGTGCTGTTGGAAATTTAAAACTCATATATACTACAAAAAGAGTCATAAATCCACTCATCATCTTTGTTTGTTTAACTTGTGCACTATCTGAATTTTTAGAAGTCATAATTACAGTTGAGAAATATGTTAATAAAGCTGATACTATAGGTAGTATCCATGTATACCAATATTCAGGCTTTAATATAGCTGGTTCCATTAGCTTTACTCCTAAAAATGTAACATTTACTATACTAGGTTCAATTTTACTTAAATTATTAAAAACATAAAATAACGCTATAAGTATTGGCCACTGTAATAATAAAGGTAAACATCCTCCTAATGGATTAACTCCATATTCTTTATAAAGCTTCATCATTTCTTGTTGTTGTCTTTGAGGATCATTTTTATACTTTTCTTGTAATTTTTTTATCTCAGGTTGAATTTCCGTCATTGCAACTTGAGATTTTATTTGCTTATAATTTAGTGGGAAAAGTACTATCCTAATTATTAAAGTTAATACGATTATTGTTAAGCCATAAGATATATTAGGATTTGTAAACAATGTATGTACCCAACTATGTATTACCTGAAAAAATTTAACAAAAGCATTATTCAACCAATTGATTGAAAAAAAAGCTAAACCGCATTTTCCTAAAAGAATATCCAAACCAAAACCTCCTTAAAACTATTTAACTGGATCATATCCACCTGGATGGAATGGATGACATTTAAAAATTCTTTTTATAGACATAGCTCCACCCTTTAAAGCACCATACTTTTCTATAGCCTGCAACGCATATTGCGAACAAGTAGGATAGAACCTGCAACAAGGTTTCTTCAATGGCGAGATATATTTTCTATAAAATTTTATTATATGAATTAATATTATTTTCAACATTAATTATATAGACCTGCCCTTTTTAATAAATTAATAAGAGAACTCTCTATTTCGCTAAATCTTTTATCTTTGGAATTAACTCTAGCAACAAAAACTAGATCATATCCTATCTTTACATTTGTATTATTTAATCTATAGCTTTCACTAATCAATCTCTTTACCCTGCTTCTAACTACGCTATTTCCTACCTTTTTACTAACTGAGATTCCTATTCTACTTTTGTCTAAATTATTGTTATTTTTAAAAACATACAGCACTAACAAACCATTAGAATATGATTTTCCTCTCCTATATACACGGCGAAATTCTATATTCTTTCTTATTTTTTCATGTTTTTTCATTACAAGTGCTCCTTTTTTTTCTGCAATTGCAGAAAAAGGCCACCAATGCGGCCTCTTATGCTGTCAATCTTTTTCTTCCTTTTTGTCTTCTCTTCTTAATGATGTTTCTTCCAGATAAAGTTCTCATTCTTTTTCTGAAACCATGTTCTTTTTTTCTTTGTCTCTTTTTTGGTTGGTATGTCATCTTCATATATATACACCCCCTTTACTTTTTCTATACTACAGCTTATATTAAGCAATACTATTCATCTTATCATCATATCAAAATAGTTTTACTATTAAATTATATATACGCGCCCTTGTATTGTCAAGATTCCGCCATATTGTTAATAAATTTTTACTTATTAATTCTTTTTTGTGGATAAGTTCTTGAACACTAGGTATTCTTTTGATATTATTATTGTTGAACTGTTAATAATTTTACTTTCACTCTACTTATCCACATACTGTTGACAAACTTGTGGATAACTTGTTCAATTCATACTAACAATAACCTTTTATTTACTATATTTTATACTATTTATCTCACTTTATTCATATTTGATCTTGTGAATATATATTTTATTTTTATTGTTAATAACTAATTATTATTTTTTGATATTATAATTGTTATACACATGTGAATATTTTTATCACATTTGTCAACAACTTAAAATATAAGGTTTGTTTGCTGTTAATAACTTGTTAATTATATTTTTTATTTACATAAATACATAAATAAAAAAATTATTTTTTGATAGACTGGAGGTCAAAAAATGAATGCCCAATTAGAACAACTATGGAGCAAAACTTTAAATATCATAAAAGGGGAACTCACTGAAGTTAGCTTTAATACATGGATTAAGAGTATTTCTCCCATTTCTATAGATGAAAATACAATTAAATTACAGGTTCCCAATGATTTTACAAGAGGCATTCTTGAAAGTAGGTATAAAGACTTAATAATTAATGCTATTAAACTTATTACTTCAAAAAAATATAATATAGATTTTTCTATAACATCAGAAGAAATCCTTAATAATAACCTAAAAAATACATTTAAATCAAATGATGAAAATATAATAATTAATGATGAAATGACTTCTATTTTAAATCCTAAATATACATTTGATTCATTTGTAATAGGTAATAGTAATAGATTTGCTCATGCAGCTTCTCTAGCTGTTGCAGAATCTCCAGCTAAAGCATATAATCCATTATTTATCTATGGGGGAGTGGGACTTGGAAAAACCCACTTAATGCATGCTATAGGACATTATATACTTCAAAATACGCCTAATGCAAAGGTTGCCTATGTATCATCTGAAAAGTTTACAAATGAACTTATAAATTCCATAAAAGATGATAAAAATGAAGAATTTCGAAATAAATATAGAAATGTTGATGTTTTATTAATTGATGATATTCAATTTATTGCAGGAAAAGAAAGAACTCAAGAAGAGTTTTTTCATACATTTAATGCTCTATATGAAGCTGATAAGCAAATAATTTTATCTAGTGATAGACCACCAAAAGAAATTCCAACACTAGAAGATAGACTTCGTTCTAGATTTGAATGGGGCCTTATTGCAGATATTCAAGCTCCTGATTTTGAAACTAGAATTGCAATTTTAAAGAAAAAAGCCGATGTGGAAAATTTAAATATACCTAATGAAGTAATGGTATATATAGCAACTAAAATAAAATCAAATATTAGAGAACTTGAAGGAGCATTAATACGAATTGTTGCCTATTCTTCTTTAACAAATAGAGAAGTAAGTGTAGATTTAGCAGCAGAAGCTCTAAAAGATATTATATCAAGTGAACAAAATAAACAAGTAACCATAGACCTAATTCAAGATATAGTTTGTAGTTATTATAATTTAAGAATACAAGATCTTAAATCATCTAGAAGAACAAGAAATATAGCATTTCCAAGACAAATTGCTATGTATTTAAGCAGAAAACTAACAGATATGTCCCTTCCTAAAATAGGAGAAGAATTTGGTGGACGTGATCATACAACAGTAATTCATGCTTACGAAAAAATATCTAATATCTTAAAAAAAGATGAGTCTTTAAGAAATGTTATAAATGATTTAAATAAGAAAATAACTAATAGTTAACATTTGTTTATAATATGTTGTTAATTTTATGTGGATAAAATAAAAATACAATACTTGTGTTTATTATTGTGGATAAAGTTTAATTTTTTTCAACTAGTTATCCACAATAATTTTTCTGTTAATTTTGGCTATTTTATTTACATTGAATAACTTATCCACATATCAACAGCCCCTATTACTACTACTACTAAAATAAATATATCTATCTTATCTATTTAAACAAAAATAGATTTGTGGATAAAGGAGGTACATTTTATGAAATTTACGTGTGCTAAAAATAAATTACAAGAAGCAATATCTATAGCTCAAAAAGCTGTTACTGGAAAATCTCCAATGCCTATACTTCAAGGTATTCATATATCTGCAAAAAACAATGAACTTACTTTAATTGGATCAGATATAGATCTTAGTATAGAAACTAAAATTGATGCAGAAGTTAAAGAAGAAGGAAGCATTGTTGTTGATTCTAGGATATTTGGTGAAATTATTAGAAAATTACCAAATAGTTTAATTAACATAAATACTACTGAAAATAATTCAATAGAAATTATATGTGAAAAATCAAAATTTGATTTAATTCACATGGATTCAGATGAATTCCCTAATTTACCAAGCATAAATGAAAATATAATTTTTAGTATACCTGAAAAAGTACTAAAAAATATGATTAAAGGTACTATTTTTGCAATAGCTCAAGATGAAACAAGACCAATTCTTACAGGAATTTTATTTGAAGTTAGAGATAAAAAAGTTAATTTAGTAGCTTTAGACGGATATAGATTAGCACTTAAAAGTAATATGATAGATAACGAAAATACCATAAGCGCAGTAATTCCAGGAAAAACTTTTAGTGAAGTTTCAAAAATATTAAGTGATGATGAAAAAAATGTAAATATAACATTTACACCTAACCATATTTTATTTAATTTAGGAGAAACTAAAATTATATCTAGATTACTTGAAGGTGAATTTATAAAATATAATTCTATAATTCCTGAAGAATATAAATTAAAGGTCAATGCTAAAAGAGCGGAATTATTAAATTGTATTGAAAGAGCATCTTTAATGGGCAAGGAAGGAAATACCAATCTTGTAAAATTTGACATAAAAAATGATAATTTAATTATTACATCTAATTCTCAATTGGGAAGAGTTAGAGAAGAGTTAAATATAATTTTGCAAGGTGATGAACTTGAAATTGCATTTAATTCAAAATATTTAATAGATGTTTTAAAAATATTAGAAGATGATGAGATTATCATGGAATTTGATAGTAGTGTCAGCCCATGTGTAATTAAAAGTAAAGAAAATAATACATATACTTACTTAGTATTACCAGTAAGATTGTTAAATGCTTAATATAATTTAAACTACATTGGAGGAGTTATACATGCAAGAAATTAAGATTAATACAGATTTTATAAAGTTAGATGCATTTTTAAAGTGGGCTGGTATTGCTGTTATGGGATCAGAAGCAAAATTTTATATTCAAAATGGAGAAGTTAAAGTTAATGGTGAAATAGAGATTAGAAGAGGAAGAAAGTTAATATCTGGTGATACTATAGAATTTCAAGATGAAATTTATAAAATTGTTTAATATTAAAAACTTACTGAAGATATTATGTTATAATTACAACAGGTGTTGTTATGTATATTAAAAATTTACAACTAGTTAATTTTAGAAACTATGAAAATTTGGTTTTAGAATTTAGTGAGGGAATAAATGTATTTATTGGGAACAATGCCCAAGGAAAAACCAATATACTTGAAAGTATATATTATTGCAGTATTGGGAAATCTCATAGAACCAATAAAGATAAAGAGCTAATAAAATGGGGATCTAAAAATGCATATGTTAGTATTTATGTGTGTAAAAATAGACTAGATAAAAAAATAGACATTAAAGTATTTAAAGAAGGTAAAAAAGGTATTAAGGTTAATTCTATAAAACTAAAGACAATTTCAGATCTTATAGGTACCTTTAATGTTGTAATGTTTTCACCGGAAGACTTGAAAATTGTTAAAGAATCTCCACTATATAGAAGAAAGTTTTTAGATATTGAGCTTAGTAAGTTAAATAAAAAATACTACTATAGCTTAGTTAGGTATAATAAAGTTTTGAATGAGAGAAATGCTATTTTAAGAAGGTGGAATAGTAATAAAGATGTTACAGAAGTTTATGACCAGCAACTAAGTAAATATGGAAGTTTTATAATAAAAGAAAGGCTTAAATATATAGAATCTTTATCTATAAAAGGAAAAAGAATTCATGATGAGATAACTTCACAAAAAGAAAATATAGAATTTAAATATACAACGTGTATAAAAAATTTTAATAATATCGAAAGTGAGTTTTTTGAGATTTTAAGAAAAAACTTAGAAAAAGATTTTGAAAAAGGAAGTACATCTTTTGGACCACATAGAGATGATTTTATTATAAACATAAACAATACAGATACTAGAACGTTTGGTTCTCAAGGTCAACAAAGAACAGCCATATTAACTATAAAACTTGCATCACTAGAAATTATAAAAGAACAGACAGGAGAATATCCTGTACTATTATTAGATGATGTCCTTTCAGAGTTAGATATAAACAGACAAAAGTATATTCTTAACTCTATAAAAAAGTTTCAAACTATAATAACAGGAACGGGCATCTTAAATATTAAAGATTACTTAGATAATCATGTAAAGTTATTTGAAGTAACAAATGGAACGGTTAATTAATATTCATCTAAGGAGGATAATTTATGTTTTTACATTTAGGGGAAAATGTAGTAGTTCCATTGAAGGATATAATTGGTATATTTGATATTGAATCTACAATTTATAGCACAGATACTACTCAATTTTTAAGAATGGCTGAAGAAGATGGGTTTGTTGAAAGAATAACAAAGGAGAATGCAAAATCTTTTGTTGTAGCTGAAGTTAATAAAAAGAGTAAAATATACTTATCACCTATTTCTTCTTCTACATTAACAAAGAGAACTGAAAATATGTTCTATGAACCTAAAGAATAAGTTAGGAGGACATTCATGGATAAAAAACAAGTATATGATGAATCGCAAATACAAGTACTTGAAGGCTTAGAGGCTGTTAGAAAAAGGCCAGGAATGTATATTGGAAGCACTGGAATAAGAGGGCTTCATCATTTAGTTTATGAAATAGTAGATAATAGTATAGATGAAGCTTTAGCTGGTTTTTGTCAAAATATAAAAGTATATATACATAAAGATAATTCAGTAACAGTTAAAGATGATGGAAGGGGTATGCCTGTAGGTATTCACCCAAAAATGAAAAGACCAACTGTTGAAGTTATAATGACTGTATTACATGCTGGTGGAAAATTTGGTGGAGGTGGATACAAAGTATCAGGAGGTCTTCACGGAGTTGGTGCATCTGTTGTTAATGCTCTTTCTAAGTATTGTAAAGTTGAAGTTAGAAGAGAAGGTCATATATGGATGCAGGAATACAAAAAGGGAAAAGTTGCAAGTGAATTAGAAATCATAGGAGATTCTGATGAAAAAGGAACACTTGTTTATTTTGAACCTGATGATGAAATATTTGAAGAAGTACAATTTGATTATGACACATTAGCTCATAGGCTAAGAGAACTTGCTTTTTTAAATAAAGGAATAAGAATAACATTAATAGATGAGAGAGAAGAAGAGAAAAAACAAGAATTTCATTACGAAGGTGGAATAAAATCTTTTGTAAGTTACCTAAATAGAAATAAACAAACTCTTCACGAAGATCCAATTTACGTTGAAGGCAACAAAGATGATTATTTAGTTGAGGTAGCTTTGCAATATAACGACACATATAATGATAATATATTTGCTTTTGCCAATAATATAGATACCATTGAAGGTGGAACTCATTTAGCAGGATTTAAATCAGCTCTTACTAGGGCATTGAATGATTATGCTAGAAGATATGGATATCTAAAAGAAGCTGATAAAAATTTATCTGGTGACGATACAAGAGAAGGACTTACTGCTGTAATTTCAGTAAAACTTACAGATCCTCAGTTTGAAGGTCAAACTAAAACAAAGCTAGGAAATACTGAAGTTAGAGGTATTGTTGATTCAATAGTATTTGAAAGGGTAAGTGAATTTTTAGAAGAAAACCCCAATACAGCCAAAACTGTAATAGAAAAATCTCTTACAGCTGCAAGGGCTAGAGAGGCTGCAAAAAAAGCAAGGGAACTTACAAGAAGAAAAAGTGTTCTTGAAAGTACAGCATTACCTGGAAAACTTGCAGATTGTTCTTCTAAGGATCCTTCAGAGTGTGAAATTTACATAGTCGAAGGAGATTCTGCCGGTGGATCAGCAAAACAAGGAAGAGATAGAAGATTTCAAGCTATTTTACCTTTGAGAGGTAAGATTATGAATGTTGAAAAGCAAAGGCTTGATAAAATATTAAATTCTGAGCAGATAAGGGCCATGATAACAGCTTTTGGAGCTGGTATAGGAAAAGATTTTGATATAGAAAAAATAAGATATCATAGAATCATTATAATGACCGATGCTGATGTGGATGGAGCTCACATAGCAACACTATTATTAACATTTTTCTATAGATACATGAGAGAATTGGTTGAAGGTGGGCATGTTTATATTGCTCAACCTCCTTTATATCAAGTTAAAAAAGGAAAAATTATAAGATATTCTTATTCTGATAATGAATTGCAACAAGTTTTAACTGAAATAGGTGGAAAAGATAAGAATACAGAAATTCAAAGATATAAGGGTCTTGGAGAAATGGATGCTACTCAATTATGGGATACTACAATGAATCCAGAACATAGAACTTTAGTAAAAGTAACAATAGATGATGCAATGCGTGCTGATGAAATTTTTACAATACTAATGGGGGATAAGGTAGAACCTAGACGTGAATTTATAGAGGAAAATGCTAAAAGAGTTGTTAACTTAGATATATAAGGTAAGTAAAGAGGTGTTTATATGAACAACCAAGGTAATATTGTACCGATAGACATAAGTAAGGAAATGCAAAGAAGCTATATAGATTATGCTATGAGTGTTATTGTTGGTCGTGCACTTCCAGATGTAAGAGATGGATTAAAACCAGTACACAGAAGAATTTTATATTCCATGCACGAATTAGGGTTAACACCCGAAAAAGGATACAGAAAATCTGCAAGAATAGTTGGAGATGTTTTAGGTAAATATCATCCACATGGAGATACTGCTGTATATGATGCTTTAGTTAGAATGGCTCAAGATTTTTCAATTAGATATACTTTAGTAGATGGTCATGGTAATTTTGGTTCTGTAGATGGTGATGGCGCTGCTGCCATGAGATATACAGAAGCTAAAATGACTAAAGTTACTCTTGAACTTTTAAGAGATATAAATAAAAATACAGTAGATTTTATTCCAAACTTTGATGGAGAAGAAAAAGAACCATCTGTTTTACCTTCTAGATTTCCAAACCTTCTTGTAAATGGATCATCTGGTATAGCTGTTGGAATGGCTACTAATATACCTCCTCATAATTTAACTGAGGTTATAAATGGTATAAATAAATTTATAGATAATCCTGAAATTTCTGTTGCTGAATTGATGACAGAAATAAAAGGTCCGGATTTTCCAACATCAGGTATTATAGTTGGTAAATCTGGTATAAGAAAAGCCTATGAAACTGGTCGTGGAAAAGTAATACTAAGATCAAGAGCTGAAATCGAAGAAGATAAAGGTAAATCAAGAATTGTTGTAACGGAAATACCTTATCAAGTAAATAAAGCTAGACTTATAGAAAATATAGCTAACCTTGTTAAAGATAAAAGAATAAATGGAATCTCAGACCTTAGAGATGAATCAGACAGAGAAGGTATGAGAATTGTTATAGAATTAAAAAGAGATGCTAATGCAAATGTAGTATTAAATCAGTTATACAAACATACAAAAATGCAAGATAGTTTTGGAATAATAATGTTAGCACTTGTAAATGGAGAACCAAAGGTTCTTAGTTTAAAAGAGGTATTAAGACATTATATAAAGTTCCAAGAAGAAGTTATAACAAGAAGAACCCAATTTGATTTAGATAAGGCTTTAGCTAGAGCACATATTTTAGAGGGTCTTAGAATTGCCCTAGATCATATTGATGAAGTTATAAGGTTAATTCGTGGATCAAAAACAACAGGAGAAGCAAAGGAAGGTCTTATGAATAAATTTGGACTTTCTGAAAAACAAGCAACAGCTATACTTGATATGAAACTTCAAAGACTTACTGGCCTTGAAAGAGAAAAAATAGAAGAAGAATATGCAAAATTAATGGAAAACGTAAAGTATTTCAGACAAATACTTTCAGATAAATCTTTATTATTAAAAATAATAAAAGATGAGCTAAATGAAATCAAAACTAAGTATGGTGATGAAAGAAAATCAGAAATTATTCAGGATGAAGGCAACGATATAGATATAGAAGATTTAATAGAAGAAAAAGATGTTGTTATAACATTGACTCATGCTGGATATATAAAAAGACTTCCTGTAGAGACTTATAGTGCTCAAAAAAGAGGGGGTAGAGGAATACAAGCAATGACAACAAAAGAAGATGATTTTGTTGAACATATAATAACAGCTTCTACCCATGACAATATATTATTCTTTACTAATTTAGGAAGGGTATATCAGCTTAAAGCTTACCAAATTCCTGAAGCAGGTAGAACAGCAAAAGGAATGAATTTAATAAATTTAATTCCTCTTGATAAAGAAGAGAAAATTCAAAATGTTATATACTTAAAAGAATTCAAAGAAGATACATTCTTAATTATGGGAACTAAAAAGGGTCTTATAAAGAAGACATCTTTAGACAAATATGCATCTATTAGAAAGAATGGATTAAATGCTATAAATTTAAGAGAAGATGATGAGCTTATTAGTGTAAGGGTTACTACTGGAGATTGCAACGTTATATATGCTACAAAGAATGGTTATGCAATTAGATTTGATGAAAATGATGTTAGACCAATGGGAAGAACAGCAACAGGAGTTAAAGCCATTACATTAAGAGAAGATGATGAAGTTGTAAGTATGGAAGTAGCATCAGAAAATAGAGACTTATTAGTTGTAAGTGAAAATGGATACGGAAAAAGGACGCATATTGATCAATATACACTTCAAAGAAGAGGTGGAAAAGGGGTCATAACTTATAAAATATCTGAAAAAACAGGATTACTTATAGGTGCAAGATTTGTTGAGGATAAAGATGAGTTAATGCTTATAAATGATAGTGGTATAGCTATAAGAATTAATGTTTCTGATATATCAACTACAAGTAGAAATGCTATGGGTGTTACTCTTATGAGGACTGTAAATAATGAAAAAGTAGTAACTATGGCTAAAGTAAATATAAGTGAAATTGAAGATGATTGTAATAATATATGTACTTCAGAAGATGAAGAGGGTAATAATGATTTATCAGAAAACAATTCTGTAGAGATTAATGAAGAAAATATACAAGAATAAATGTGATATAAGGGTTTTGTTTTAATGCAAAGCCCTTATTTTTATGTAAACATAATATATACACACCCAGGAGTGTCCATATAATTAATTTAAAGTAATATAAAGTAAATTAAAGTATTAACATTGTAATTTTATATAATAATAAACAAAACAAAAGCAGTTATAAGGTTATTTTGTTAAGATATCACATGTCGTTAAGTGATTGCGACAAAAGAAGTCAACAAAAAATTAAAAAAAGTGTTGACAAAGAAAAAACCTTATGATAAACTAAGGAAGTCGTCAAGAGATGACGAAAGAAAATGGTCTTTGAAAATTAAACAGAATTAAGGTAAGAAACCAGTCAATAAATTTGAGTAAGATTAAACTTTTAAATTGAGAGTTTGATCCTGGCTCAGGACGAACGCTGGCGGCGTGCCTAACACATGCAAGTCGAGCGATGAAACTTCCTTCGGGGAGTGGATTAGCGGCGGACGGGTGAGTAACACGTGGGTAACCTGCCTCAAAGAGGGGGATAGCCTCCCGAAAGGGAGATTAATACCGCATAACATTATTTTATGGCATCATAAAATAATCAAAGGAGCAATCCGCTTTGAGATGGACCCGCGGCGCATTAGCTAGTTGGTGAGGTAAGGGCTCACCAAGGCGACGATGCGTAGCCGACCTGAGAGGGTGATCGGCCACATTGGAACTGAGACACGGTCCAGACTCCTACGGGAGGCAGCAGTGGGGAATATTGCGCAATGGGGGAAACCCTGACGCAGCAACGCCGCGTGAGTGATGAAGGTTTTCGGATCGTAAAACTCTGTCTTTAGGGACGATAATGACGGTACCTAAGGAGGAAGCCACGGCTAACTACGTGCCAGCAGCCGCGGTAATACGTAGGTGGCAAGCGTTGTCCGGATTTACTGGGCGTAAAGAGTATGTAGGTGGGTGCTTAAGTCAGATGTGAAATTCCCGGGCTTAACCTGGGCGCTGCATTTGAAACTGGGCATCTAGAGTGCAGGAGAGGAAAGTGGAATTCCTAGTGTAGCGGTGAAATGCGTAGAGATTAGGAAGAACACCAGTGGCGAAGGCGACTTTCTGGACTGTAACTGACACTGAGATACGAAAGCGTGGGTAGCAAACAGGATTAGATACCCTGGTAGTCCACGCCGTAAACGATGAATACTAGGTGTCGGGGGGTACCACCCTCGGTGCCGCAGCAAACGCATTAAGTATTCCGCCTGGGGAGTACGGTCGCAAGATTAAAACTCAAAGGAATTGACGGGGACCCGCACAAGCAGCGGAGCATGTGGTTTAATTCGAAGCAACGCGAAGAACCTTACCTAGACTTGACATCTCCTGAATTACTCTTAATCGAGGAAGTCCCTTCGGGGACAGGAAGACAGGTGGTGCATGGTTGTCGTCAGCTCGTGTCGTGAGATGTTGGGTTAAGTCCCGCAACGAGCGCAACCCTTATTGTTAGTTGCTACTATTAAGTTAAGCACTCTAACGAGACTGCCGCGGTTAACGTGGAGGAAGGTGGGGATGACGTCAAATCATCATGCCCCTTATGTCTAGGGCTACACACGTGCTACAATGGCTGGTACAACGAGCAGCAAACCCGCGAGGGGGAGCAAAACTTGAAAGCCAGTCCCAGTTCGGATTGTAGGCTGAAACTCGCCTACATGAAGTTGGAGTTGCTAGTAATCGCGAATCAGCATGTCGCGGTGAATACGTTCCCGGGTCTTGTACACACCGCCCGTCACACCATGAGAGCCGGTAACACCCGAAGCCCGTGAGGTAACCGTAAGGAGCCAGCGGTCGAAGGTGGGATTGGTGATTGGGGTGAAGTCGTAACAAGGTAGCCGTAGGAGAACCTGCGGCTGGATCACCTCCTTTCTAGGGAGAATGGAAGCAAAGCTTCCAGACTGGCACCTAATTCTGTTTAATTTTGAAAGACTAAGTCTTTCTATTTGTTCTTTGAAAATTGCACAGTGATAAAGAAACGAAAAAAACCTAGTTAACAAATATAATTTGTTAATAATAATAGTAATTGATGATAGATCAAGCTACAAAGGGCGCACGGTGAATGCCCTGGCACTAGGAGCCGATGAAGGACGTGATAAGCTGCGATAAGCTACATGTAGGCGCACATAGCCTGTGATATGTAGATTTCCGAATGGGGAAACCCATCTAGTTATGCTAGATACTGTATACTGAATACATAGGTATATGGAGGTACACCTGGGGAACTGAAACATCTAAGTACCCAGAGGAAGAGAAAGAAAATTCGATTCCCTAAGTAGCGGCGAGCGAAAGGGGAAGAGCCCAAACCAGGAACTTGTTCCTGGGGTTGCGGATAGATCATAACGCTTTGATTTCTTTAGTTGAAGAGAACTGGAAAGTTCCGTCGTAGAAGGTAATAACCCTGTAGGCGAAAAGGAAAGAAAAGTAGATCTACTCCAGAGTACCACGAGACACGTGAAACCTTGTGGGAAGCTGGGAGGACCATCTCCCAAGGCTAAATACTACCTAGTGACCGATAGTGAAGCAGTACCGTGAGGGAAAGGTGAAAAGAACCCCGGAAGGGGAGTGAAATAGAATCTGAAACCGTGTGCCTACAATCGGTCGGAGCACATTAAAGTGTGACGGCGTACTTTTTGTAGAACGGGCCAGCGAGTTACGATATATAGCGAGGTTAAGCACTTATGGTGTGGAGCCGAAGGGAAACCGAGTCTGAATAGGGCAACTAGTTGTATATTGTAGACCCGAAACCGGGTGACCTATCCATGGCCAGGATGAAGCGGAAGTAAAATTCCGTGGAGGTCCGAACCACGTTGGTGTTGAAAAACCATGGGATGAGCTGTGGATAGCGGAGAAATTCCAATCGAACTCGGAGATAGCTGGTTCTCCTCGAAATAGCTTTAGGGCTAGCGTCGGGTAATTGAGTAGTGGAGGTAGAGCACTGAATGGGCTAGGGGCTGACAACAGTTACTGAACCCTATCAAACTCCGAATGCCATATACTTGTACCCCGGCAGTCAGACTACGAATGATAAGATCCGTGGTCAAAAGGGAAACAGCCCAGACCATCAGCTAAGGTCCCAAAGTGTAAGTTAAGTGGGAAAGGATGTGGGATTTCTAAGACAACTAGGATGTTGGCTTAGAAGCAGCCACTCATTTAAAGAGTGCGTAATAGCTCACTAGTCGAGAGATCCTGCGCCGAAGATGTAACGGGGCTCAAACTTACCACCGAAGCTATGGATGTGTACTTTGTACACGTGGTAGAGGAGCTTTCTGTACAGGTTGAAGTCATACCGTAAGGAGTGGTGGACAGTACAGAAGTGAGAATGCTGGCATAAGTAGCGAAAAACAAGTGAGAATCTTGTTGACCGAATATCTAAGGTTTCCTGGGGAAGGCTCGTCCTCCCAGGGTTAGTCGGGACCTAAGCCGAGGCCGAAAGGCGTAGGTGATGGACAACTGGTTGATATTCCAGTACCACCATAATGCGTTTGACAAATGGGATGACGCAGGAGGATAGGATGTGCGCACTATTGGATGTGCGTCTAAGCACTTAGGGTGTTAAGTAGGCAAATCCGCTTAACATTAAGCCTGAGGTGTGATGGGGAGCCTATTTTGGCGAAGTATCTGATTCCACGCTGCCAAGAAAAGTCTCTATGGAGCAAAGTGGTGCCCGTACCGCAAACCGACACAGGTAGATGAGGAGAGAATCCTAAGGTCGTCGGAAGAATTATTGCTAAGGAACTCGGCAAATTGACCCCGTAACTTAGGGAGAAGGGGTGCCTACGAGAGTAGGCCGCAGTGAATAGGCTCAAGCAACTGTTTATCAAAAACACAGGTCTCTGCTAAAGCGTAAGCTGATGTATAGGGGCTGACGCCTGCCCGGTGCTGGAAGGTTAAGGGGAATAGTTAGCGCAAGCGAAGCTATGAACTTAAGCCCCAGTAAACGGCGGCCGTAACTATAACGGTCCTAAGGTAGCGAAATTCCTTGTCGGGTAAGTTCCGACCCGCACGAATGGCGTAATGATTTGAGCACTGTCTCGGCAATAAATCCGGTGAAATTGTAGTGCAAGTGAAGATGCTTGCTACCCGCGGTTGGACGGAAAGACCCCGTAGAGCTTTACTGTAGCTTAGCATTGAATTTCGGTATTGTCTGTACAGGATAGGTGGGAGACTTAGAAGCGAGGGCGTCAGCTTTCGTGGAGTCGTCCTTGGGATACCACCCTGACAGTACTGGAATTCTAACTGGAGGCCATGAATCTGGTCACAGGACATTGCTAGGTGGGCAGTTTGACTGGGGCGGTCGCCTCCTAAAAGGTAACGGAGGCGCCCAAAGGTTCCCTCAGCGCGGTCGGAAATCGCGCGTAGAGTGCAAAGGCAGAAGGGAGCCTGACTGCGACACATACAGGTGGAGCAGGGACGAAAGTCGGGCTTAGTGATCCGGTGGTTCTGTATGGAAGGGCCATCGCTCAACGGATAAAAGCTACCTCGGGGATAACAGGCTGATCTCCCCCAAGAGTCCACATCGACGGGGAGGTTTGGCACCTCGATGTCGGCTCGTCGCATCCTGGGGCTGTAGTCGGTCCCAAGGGTTGGGCTGTTCGCCCATTAAAGCGGCACGCGAGCTGGGTTCAGAACGTCGTGAGACAGTTCGGTCCCTATCCGCCGTGGGCGTAGGAAATTTGAGAGGAGCTGTCCTTAGTACGAGAGGACCGGGATGGACCAACCTCTGGTGCACCAGTTGTTCCGCCAGGAGCACAGCTGGGTAGCTATGTTGGGAAGGGATAAACGCTGAAAGCATCTAAGCGTGAAGCCCACCTCAAGATTAGATTTCCCATAGCGTAAGCTAGTAAGACCCCTGAAAGACTATCAGGTTGATAGGTTGGAGGTGTAAGTACAGTAATGTATTCAGCTGACCAATACTAATAGGTCGAGGGCTTGATCAAATATTTATTATCACTGTGCAATTTTGAAAGAATAATTCAAATTTTCTTTTAAAATTGTCAACAACAAAATAAAATTCATCTGGTAATTATGGCTTGAAGGTAACACCCGTTCCCATACCGAACACGAAGGTTAAGCTTCAAAGCGCCGATGGTACTGCACTGGAGACGGTGTGGAAGAGTAGGTCGTTGCCAGGTAATGGATCTTTAGCTCAGTTGGTTAGAGCAACCGGCTCATAACCGGTAGGTCCGGGGTTCGAGTCCCTGAAGGTCCACCATTTTGGGGGTATAGCTCAGTTGGGAGAGCACCTGCCTTGCACGCAGGGGGTCAAGAGTTCGAATCTCTTTATCTCCACCAAATAAAAAGTAGTCAATTATGACTACTTTTTTTTATTTTCAAAATAATATATAATCTTTATAATATTATATATCATTGGAAAAAGGAAATAATATTATGTTTTTTTATAGAATAAAGCAATTTTATATGGCAGTTACAGCTAAAATAACTTTTAATGATGAAAAGTTTTTAGAAAATTACCTAAATAAGCAGGAACTTAATTTATTTAATAAGTTATCTATAAATGAAAAAGCACATAGTATAAGAGTTGCTAAAGATATAATAAATGTATGCATTGAAAATAAATTAGATAAGAAATATTTTACCAAACTAGCATTGTTACATGATATAGGTAAAATACAAGGAAATTTAAATATTTTAGAAAAATCTTTATTGGTTATTTTAAATAAAATTTCAAAGGGAAAAATAAAAAAATTTTCTAATATACATAAGATAAATATTTATTATAACCATGGAGAGATAGGTGCAAAAATATTAAGAAAGCAAGGATATGATGAAAGATTCTTGTATTTAGTTAAAAATCACCATAATAATGATATAATAGAAGATATGGATTTAAATATACTAAAACAATGTGATGACAGAAATTAAGGTGGTGATTTTAATGGATTCAAGACAAAGAAGAGAGTATATAAAAGAAATATTAAACAATAATTATAAACCTAAAAAAGGAAAAGAATTTGCAAATAAGTTAGGGGTAACTAGGCAGATCATTGTTAAAGATATAGCTATATTAAGAGCTTCAGGATTAAATATAATAGCTACTCCAGAAGGATATATTATACCTAAAGATGATAAACATTTATTAGAAAAGATTGTAGCTGTTTGTCATAATAAAGATAACATACAAGAAGAGCTTCAATGCATTATCAATAATGGTGGAATAATTAAAGATATAATTGTAGAACATCCTTTATATGGACAAATAAAGTCAATAATAATGGTTAAAACATTATATGATGTTGAAAAATTTATTAAAAAAATTAGTAACGAAAAATTTGAACCCTTACTATCTCTTACAAGTGGAGTCCATTTACATACAATTCAATATAAAAATGAAGAAAGTATTAAAGAAGTAATTAGAAAATTAAAAGATAAAGGGTATCTTATGGAAGAATGAAAGGTGGGATTAAATGAAAAAGAATAAAATGGCCATAATATGTATTATATGTTTAGCTTTAATTGTTGTATTTTTAAAAAAAATAGTTAATATAATAATAAATATTAAGTGGTTTAAAGAAATAGGATATTTATCTATATATTTTACACGTATAATTACAGTAGTATCCTTAATGGTACTCATATTCACTATATGTTTTTTTACTATTAAATTCTATTTTAAAAGTATAAAAAATAATATATCAAAAAATAAGAAATTTATAGATGTTGATTTAGGTAATGAAAAAATACAAAATAGGATTATTAATATAGTAAATATTTTAATCTCTTTGTTTATATCAATAACTTTTTCAATAGGTTATTGGGATAAGATACTTAAATTTATAAATGCAAATAAGTTTAATATTAAAGATCCTATTTTTAATATTGATATATCATTTTTCATATTTAAATTACCACTTATAGAATCCATTTATAGTAGTTTAATGTCATTTTTAATAATTTTAGCTGTTATGACAGTTGTAATATATATTATTTTAAATGCTAAGGATAAGATAAGCTTTGGAAAAAATTATACTGGAAAGATAATTCATATTAATAATTTTAAAAGTGGTATAACGAAATTTGCTGGAAGACAATTAGCTATATTAGGTGCCTTACTTTTATTATGTATATCATTAGGTTATCTAATAAAAGCTTGGAATTTATCATATTCTCCTAGAGGAGTAGCCTTTGGAGCTAGTTATACAGATACTAAAATTACTTTGAAGTTTTATATAGCAATAGCTATAGTAGCTATTTTTTCTTCAATTATAGTATTTATAGGTATTTTAAAATCTAAGATAAAACCTATTATAGCATCACTAGTAGTAATTGCTATATTGGTGGTTTCAGAAGGAATAATATCTGGAGTATGGCAAAGACTTATTGTTAAATCTAATGAAAGACGACTTGAAACACCATTTATAGAATATAATATGAAATATACTAAACAGGCATTTGGAATTGATAATGTTAAAGAAAAATTATATCCATTAACTAATGTACTAACAAAAGAATCTATAGAAAAAAATAAAGATACTATAGGAAATATTAAAATAAATTCAGTTAGTCAAGCTTTAGAATATTATAATCAAGTGGAAAGTAAGAAAAACTACTATAATTTTAATGATATAGATATTGATAGATACAAGATTAATGGAAAATATAATCAAGTATTTATAGCTCCAAGGGAAATAGATTATAATAAATTACAAGAAAAGGCTAATACATGGCAAAATAAACATTTAACATATACTCATGGATATGGAGTTGTTATGAGTAAAGTTAATTCTGTTACTAAGGAAGGAAAGCCTGACTTTATAATAAAGGATATGCCTTTAGTAAACACATCTGGAGTAAAATTAGAGGATCCAAGAATTTACTATGGGGAAAAAACCAATGAATATTGTATAGTAAATACAAAGTTAAATGAAATGGATTATTTAAAAGATAGTGGTGAAAATGCAAGTAAAAATTATCATGGAAATTCAGGCATAAAAATGTCTATATTAAATAGAATTTTCTTTGCTATAAATGAAAGAGATATAAAGTTTTTATTATCAAGTGATATAACTAGCAATAGTAGAATTTTAATACGTAGAAATATAGTTGACAGAGTTAAAAAAATAGCTCCATTTTTAAGTTATGATAGCAATCCATATATAGTAATTAATAATAAGAAATTATATTGGATAATAGATGCTTATACTACTTCAACAAGATACCCTTTCTCAGAACCTATAGAAGGTATTAATTACATGAGAAATTCAGTTAAAGTAATAATTGATGCTGTTAATGGAACTACTGATTTCTATATTATAGATAAAAATGATCCAATAGTATTAACTTATTCAAAAATATTTCCTAAATTATTTAAAGATGGAAGAGATATTCCACAGGGATTTAAGGAACATTTTAAGTATCCACAGGATTATTTTCAGCTTCAGTGCAAGGCAATGGAAAGATATCATGTAAGTAATCCAGGTACTTTTTTTGCTGGACAAAATGTTTGGGATGTTGCAAAAACACAAAAACAAGTAGAAGGTAAAAAATCAGTAAATGAAGCATCTTATTTAATTATGAAATTACCAGATGAGCAAAAAGAAGAAATGATTTTACTTCAATATTTTAATCAGTATCAAAGAGAAAATATGATAGCTTTATTTGGTGCAAGGATGGATAATGATAATTATGGAAAATTAGTTTTATATAAATTCCCAACAACTAAAAGTGAGACTGTAAACAGTCCAATATTATTTAAACAGAAGATAAAGCAGGATACTACAATTTCAAAGGAATTATCTTTATGGGACGCTAAAGGATCTCAGGTTCAATTTGGAGATACTATGATAATACCATTAGAAAATTCATTGCTTTATGTAGAACCTTTATATTTAAGAGCTGATTCTGATAGAAGTATTCCAGAAATGAAACGAGTAATAGTAGCCTATGGAGATAGAATTGTATTACATGAAAGTATTGAAAAAGCTCTTTATCAACTATTTAATTATGAAGAGAATGTTGAAGAAATTAAAAAAAATCATGTTAATAACATAAAAAATGAGAATATTAATAAAGAAATAAAAGAGGCTAAAGAATTATATAATAAAGCTTTAGAATCTCAAAAAAATGGAGATTGGTCAGGATATGGAGAAAATATAAGTAAATTAGGAAAGTTATTAGATAACTTAAATAAAAAATAAAGTATTTTAAGAGTACACAATTTAAATTTTTAAATTGTGTACTCTTTTGATTTAAGGAAGAATTATAGAAAATTTTTTAATGAAATGTTAGAATTAGATTAGTGTGATTTTAGAAAGGATAATGGATATGCAAATCAAAAACTGTTTATATATAAATAATCAAGACTTCACTTTAACAGAATTACCTGATTTCATAAAGAAAAAAGCAATAGAGTCCTTAGATTGCAAAAAAAAGGTTATTATATTTACAGATAGTATATATAATAATAGTCTTAAAGATATGTTTGGGGAATTCTATAAATTTTTAAATGAAAATATAAATTATAAAAATTTAATTATAGAAGTATTCGATTGTGACGAGTTTAGTTTAAAATATCCATTACAATTTATTATAAATACATATAATTCTAATAATAAATTATTTATTATATGGGATATAAAAAATATAGTAAAAGATAAGGAACATTTACATATAGCAATTAATAGTTTTAATGATATATTGAATTTATGTAAATTTAAAAATATAGAAAATTTATTATATATACAAAATAGAAGGTATGACTTTGAATTTTTTTATGAATTTTGCAAAAATTTTCAGAGGATAATTGTTTATAATAATAATAAAGATTTAATTTTTGATGATAAAGATGAATTTTATAAGCTTATAAACTTTATATGTTCTTATGCGGAATTAAAACATCAAAATGAAAACTTATTATTATTTAATAATACTATGTCTAATATTCCTATGGGTTTTCATAAGGATGATTTTAAAGAAAATATAATGAGTCAACTAATAAGGGTATGTGAATTAAGTTTTTGTTGTTTATATACATCTAGTAAAGAACATGAAAATATTATATCCTTAGATAAATGTTATGGAATAACTAAAATACACAGATATTATTTATTTAATGATATAGATTTTATAAAATTTCAACAAGATGTAAATAAATATATAATGTCTAGTGGAAAAAGTTTGAATTTATGTGTTGATTATATAAAAAATAAAGTTGTAAAAGACAAATTTGCAAAATTAAATATTAAGTCTTTATTGGGAATAAGTATACAATATCATAATGATATTAAAGGTGTTATGTGGGTAGGACGATATGATGATAATATAGATAATATGGATAAAGATATAAGTTATATAGAATCTATGTGTAAAACCATGTTTTGTCTAATACAAGAACAAAAAAAATTTTTTAATCTTAAAAATAAATTTATTGAAAATGAAAAGCTTAGAGCTATGGGGGAGATTGCAGCAGGAATAGCTCATGATATTAATAATATATTAACACCTATTATAGGGTCTGTTCAGTTATTAAAAGATAAGTATTTTGAAGATAACATTATACAAAAACAATTAAAAGTAATAGAAATGTGTGCATATGATGCTACAAATATAATAAATAAATTAAAAAAGATTACTAAAAGTTCCAATAATAATAATGAAGTTGATATATTTAATGTTAATGAAATAATAATAGATGCAATTTCATTAACTAAAAATAAATGGTTTACTGAAAGCATATTAAATGGAATAAAAATAAATATATCTACAAATTTAAATTCTAAAGAAAAAATACAAGGAAATATAACTGAAATAAGAGAAGTTATAATAAATATTATAAGCAATGCAGTAGATGCCATTAAAGAAGTAGGAAGTATAGATATATTTACTAAAGATGAAGATAATTTTGTAATAATAGAGATTAAAGATAATGGTGTTGGAATAAATGATGAAATAGGAGATAGGATATTTGAGCCCTTTTTCACTACAAAAGGGAAAAAGGGTTCGGGCCTAGGATTAAGTATAGCTTACGAAATAATACAGTCTATTGGAGGAGTTATTAATTGTAAGAGTGCTAAGGATATAGGAACTAAATTTGAAATAAAATTGCCTATATGTAATATAAAGAAGATTACTTATAATAAGCAATTAAAAAAAGATTTTGAATACATTTCAAAAAATGTTTTAGTTATAGACGATAATATGGATGTTAGAAATATTTTATTTCAAATTATAAAATCTGTTACAAAATGTAAAGTTAAAGTTTTAAATCCAATAGATATAAATGAAGTAGAAAAAGAACTTAAAAAAAGGAAATATGATATAGTCATATGTGATTTTTCAATGCCAAATGTAAATGGAATTGAAATAGCTAAAAAAGTAAAAGAAATTAATTCAGATACATATTTTTGTTTAATGACTGGGTGGATAGGCACATTAAATGAGGCTAGTATGAAATTTATAGATGAAATATTAAATAAGCCACTTACAAAAGAAACAATACAGGATTTTTTCAATAGATATGAAAATATATGCTCATTAGACTAGTTTAATTTTGGCTAGGAGGGATTTTAAATGGATTATGATGTACTTATACTAGGTGGGGGATTAATAGGATGTGCCGTTGCTTATGAACTTTCAAAGTATAGCTTAAATATAGCACTTATTGAAAAAGATTATGATATAGCAGATGATGTTGCTTTAGTTAATTCATCTGTAGTATTTGATGGAATACAAAGCCATGACAATATAATGTCTAATCTAGAGTTTATGGGAATGAATATGATGAAAGATTTAATAAAAAAGTTTAATATTCCATATAAAGAAATAAATTCTTTAATAATTGCTCAAAGTAAAGAAGATGAAGAGGAAATAGATAAAATATATAAGAGAGCAAAGTCAAGAAATGTACCTAATATTAATATTATAGATTCTAATGAAATAAAAAAATTAGAGCCAAATTTAAATATAAAAGCAACAAAGGCTATACAGTCTAAAAATACCTTTGTAATATGTCCATATGATTTAGGAATTGCTTATGGAGAAGTAGCCTTTGATAATGGTGTTTCCTTTAAACTTGAAGAGATAGTAGAGGATATAAAGGGAACAAGTAAAGGATTTAAGGTAGTAACTAATAAAAATAAGTTTACTTGTAAAATGGTTATAAACACTACCCCAGAGGACTATAATTTTGAGGGATTTAAAGAAAAGAAGGCTAGTCAAAAAGGATATTTAAAATATTTTTTACTAGAAAATGATACAAAATCAATTTTAAATAATATTATATTTACTAGGAATAAAAACAAGGAATTAGTATATGCATATCCTACGGTTCAAGGGAATTATATAACATCAGTAAATACTAGTAATAATATAACTTATGGAGAGTGCTATAATACAGTAGTAAAGTTAGTGAAAAATATAGAGCCTGAAGATATTAATACTTTTTATAATTCTCCTTTTTATAACGATCCTATAATTATAGATGATAGTTTAGTTGATAGAGGATATATTAAAATATCAGGGAAGAATTATGCTGAGGTTACTATGACTGCATCTATTTCTAAGATAATATGTGAAACCATAGAAAATAATTTAAAATGTAAGTTGAAAAGTAATTTTAATGATAAGAGAAGAGAAATTTATAAATTTAAGGATATGACAAATAAAGAAAGAAATCAATTAATAAGTGTAAATAAGGATTATGGTAAAATAGTATGTGCTTGTAATATGGTTACTGAAGGTGAAATTGTAGATGCCATAAGGAGACCCCTTGGTGCTAGGACTGTTGAGGGAATAAAAAGAAGGACTGGTGCTGGAGCGGGTACTTGCAAAGGATCTCATTGTTTAAATAAAATAATAGCTATTTTGGCTAGAGAAACTAATAAGAATATGACAGATATAGTAAAGGATTCTAAAAATTCTAGGATATTATTAAATAGAATAAAAGAGTTTAATAATATGTAATAGGTTGGTGCAAAATATGAATGAATCTAAAAAGGTATTTACATCTATTGTAAGAATAAAAGGGTCAAGGTATAATGTGGTTCCAGTAAAAAGCAGTGAACCAATAGAAAAGGATTTATTAATAGAGTGTTCAAAGGCGTTAAGTAGAATACATATAGGTGCTCCTATAAAAGCTGGAGATATCATATGTAGAAATATTTTAAATACTGGTGTAGATATAATTTGTACTAGGAGCATTTGCAAGTAAATTTCTATAAATAGCCCTTTTATGTAAATAATTTGTTGACATTTTTAAGCTTTATAATTATAATTAATTAAAAATTGATATTTAAACCGTTGAAGAGAATAGTAACATTATAGTTAGTTTTAGAGAGTGAATGGTTGGTGAAAATTCATACTAGGTATTTTGTGAATCCGTCTCGGAGGGATTGTGATAAACAATACGGTAAAACCGTTAATAATTTTAAAGTGGGTTTAAATTAAACCAATTAGGGTGGCAACGCGGAGTCCTTTCGTCCCTACATTAATTTGTAGAGAAGGGCTCCTTTTTTGTATTTATAAATAAAATATAAAAAGAATTAACAAGGAGGAAGTTAGATATGTTAGATTTAAAAAGAATAAGAAATAATCCAGAAGAAATTAAAAACATCATGCAAAATAGGGGAGAAGATTTTGATAATAAATTAATAGATGATGTTGTTGCACTTGATGAAAGAAGAAGACAAATATTAGTTGAAGTTGAAAAATTAAAAAGCAAAAGGAATAGTGAATCATCTCAAATAGGTAAATTAAAAAAAGAAGGTAAAGATACAAGTGATGTAATGGCTGAAATGAAGAAGCTTTCTGATGAAATTAAAGCCTTTGATGTAGAATTAAATGAAGTAGATGAAAAGATTAAATATATAATGCTTAGAATTCCTAATATCCCAAATCCTAATGTACCGGATGGAGAAAGTGATGAAGATAATGTAGAAATTAGAAAATGGGGAGAAGTAACAAAATTTGATTTTGAATCTAAGGCTCATTGGGACATTGGAGTTGATCTTGGAATACTGGACTTTGAAAGAGGCGGAAAAATAGCTGGTTCAAGATTTACTATATATAAAGGTTTAGGAGCAAGACTTGAAAGAGCAATTATAAATTATTTCTTAGATATGCATACAATAGATCATGGATATACAGAAATACTTCCCCCATACATGGTAAATAGAGAAAGTATGACTGGAACAGGTCAACTTCCTAAATTTGAAGAAGATGCTTTTAAGGTGGAGAATAATGGATATTTCTTAATTCCTACAGCAGAAGTTCCTGTAACAAATATGTATAGAAATGAAATATTAAATGGAGAAGAGCTTCCTATTAAACATGCAGCTTATAGTGCTTGTTTCAGAGCAGAAGCTGGATCAGCAGGAAGAGATACAAGAGGGCTTGTTCGTCAACATCAATTTAATAAGGTTGAACTTGTTAAGTTTGTTAAGCCAGAACAATCATATGATGAATTAGAAAAGTTAACAAGGGATGCAGAGGATGTATTAAAGGGTCTTGGATTACCTTATAGAGTAGTTAGAATATGTAAAGGTGATTTAGGATTTACAGCGGCCCTTAAGTATGATATAGAAGTTTGGATGCCAAGTTACAATAGATATGTAGAAATATCAAGTTGTAGTAATTTTGAAGATTTCCAAGCAAGACGTGCAAATATAAGATATAAAGATAGTCAAAAGAGTAAACCAGAATTTATTCATACTTTAAATGGTTCTGGAGTAGCAATAGGAAGAACTGTAGCTGCAATACTTGAAAACTATCAAAATGAAGATGGAACAGTAACAATTCCAGAAGCTTTAAGACCATACATGAGAAATTTAGAAGTTATAAAATAAATTTTAAAAAATATGTTGACAATGTGACGATATATTGCTATAATTTATATCGTCGCAACATGGAGAGATGGTCGAGTTGGTTTAAGGCACCGGTCTTGAAAACCGGCGTGCGTGAGAGCGCACCTAGGGTTCGAATCCCTATCTCTCCGCCATTTAAAAATAATTAATAAGAAGTTATTGACAAACTTGTGTATTAATAGTATAATATACGAGTAACACATGGAGAGATGGTCGAGTTGGTTTAAGGCACCGGTCTTGAAAACCGGCGTACGTGAGAGCGTACCTAGGGTTCGAATCCCTATCTCTCCGCCATTAACTTTTAAAATGTAGGACTTGGAGAAATACTCAAGAGGCCGAAGAGGCGCCCCTGCTAAGGGCGTAGGTCGGGTAACCGGCGCGAGGGTTCAAATCCCTCTTTCTCCGCCACAACACTCAATTTAATATTGAGTGTTTTTTAATGATGTCTAATTCCTATGTAGCATAGGAGCTATGATGGCATAAACTAATCTGCAGTAATGTTTAATGTTTGATTTTTTGTGGTTCCTATGTTAAAATATATATATATTATATATGCGCGAGTAGCTCAGTTGGATAGAGTAGCTGGCTACGAACCAGTTGGTCGGGGGTTCGAATCCCTTCTTGCGCACCAAAAGCTTTTGAAATAAAATATTTCAAAAGCTTTTTTTTATATTATTTTATAAAGTGAAAAATATAAATTTCATTATATCTCTTGATATTAAACTAAGGTTTATAATGTTTTTTTATAATAACAAATAGTATAATATTACATAATAATATAGTTATTAATAATAAATTAAAGGAGATAAGCTTATGAAAATAACGGTAATTGGACATTGGGGAGCATATCCTGAAAAAAATGAGGCTACAACAGGATATCTTTTACAGAGTGGAGAACATAATATTTTAATAGATTGTGGTTCAGGAATACTATCTAGGATTCAAGAATATATTCCTTTAAACAAAATTGATTCTGTAATACTTTCTCATTATCATGGAGATCATGTAGCGGATATTATTCCCCTTCAATATGAGGTTGGAATTTCTAGAAAATTAGGAAAAAGAGATAAAAAAATTCAGATATATGGTCATGATTTAAGCCCAAAATTTAATGAATTAACATTAAAAGGAGTAAGTGATAGAAATAAAATCGATAATAATATTGAAGTTATCATAGGAAAATTAAAAGTTACTTTTAAATGGGTTAAACATCCTGTTCCAACGCTAGCAATGAGATTTGAAGAGAATGGTAAGGTATTTGCCTATAGTGGTGATACTGAATGGTGTGATGGTGTTATTGATATAGCTAAAGATGCAGATCTTTTTATTTGTGAAACAAGTCTTTATAACAATGAATATGGAAAAGTAAAGGGTCATCTTACAGCGGGAGAAGTAGGAAAAATAGCTAACATCAATAATGTTAAAAAACTAGTACTAAGCCATCTACCTCACTATGGAAATTTAGATGACTTAGTTAAGGAAGCAAAACAAGAGTTTAATGGAGAAGTTTATAGGGCATTTTCGGGATTAAGTTTTCAATTATAGTTTAGTTCCTAATCGTTCCCCCATGGACACTTTAGATTCTATATTTTTTGAACTTTCTTCAATAATATCTTTATCTACTATAATTTTGTTTTTCTCAAAAAATAAAATTATAGTAGATCCTCCAAATTTAAAATAACCTTTTTCATCGCCTTTATAGACTTTTGCGTAAGGTTTATAGGTTTGTATTATTGATCCAACACAAGTAGCACCAACATCAACATATAATACATCTCCAAAGTTTTCAGAATGAAATAAACTATATTCCCTTTTATTTTCACAGAATAATCTTGGTATTTTTTCAAGGGCTATAGGGTTTACTGAATAATATGATCCTGAAATTTTTACAGTATCTTCACAAAATCCATCATCTATAAAATGGAACCTATGATAATCAACAGGTGCCAATCTTAAAATAAAGCAAGTACCTCCTGAATATTTTTCAGCTAATTTTTTATTGTCTAATAGTTCTTCTAATGAATATGTAAGATTTTTAACTTGAATAATGTTTTTAATATCTATATTTTCATAAACTAACAGTCTTCCATCACCAGGTGATATTAATATATTTTTAGAATAATCAATAGGACGAGCCTCTTTTTTTAACTTTCTATAAAAAAATTCATTAAAAGATTTAAAATTGGATTTGGATGATTTAAATTCTTTTTCATCTATATTAAAGTTTTTAATAAATGTATTTATTTTTTTCTTACTAAATTTTGTATCACAAAATTTACCATAGAACTTTGAAAATAATTTTTTCTTGATAATTATTTCTAAAAGATTTAATCCTATAGGTGAGGAATAAATCCAGTTTAAATAATTATCACCAGCTACTTTTTCTATTTCATAGGTTTTATTACTTCTATTAAAGTATTTAATCATTTTAACCCCCGAGTATTAATGAAAATTTTTTAATAATTATATTAAATATTAACATAAATATTTAATATAATTAAGAGGACATTTTATTTTTATAAGGTAAATATAATAAATAAAATAATATAAAAAAGCTAGTAATAGTGGAAAAAGAAATAATTATTGAATTTTTGTTTAGAAATTTAAAAACTTGTAAATTAGGATTCTCTATTAGATAGCAATAGTTTGAACCAATTAAATAATTAGTTGGTATTGTAATTGAAAAATATACCAAAGTCCACTTAAATGTTCTTTTTAAAGAAGTTAAATTAGGACGATAATTATGAATAAACATCATGAAAATTACAGAAATTAAAATTCCACCATGTGATATAAAAAACTGAATGAACATATAATGTGGAAAGGGATAAAGGGAATTATCGTGGAATAATAAGGCTATAGTTGCACCACCAATTCCCCAAAAATATAATAAATCAAAAATTTTTTTTGATTTATTATACATAATTATGATACATAATATTATAGAAATTCTACAAGGATATAATGGTAAGCATTCTTTTAAAGTTAATTTATTATTCAATAGATACCATGTATAAATAGAGATTTGGTGAATAACTAAAATAAAAGCAATAAGATGAGATATAAATTTCTCATTACAAGTCTTTTTTAAAGTATTTCTATAGAAATAAATAATAAAGCATAAAGTAAAGATAATTGTTATACAAACAATGTGACTTATAGAAAAAGGACATAATATAATATTATCATTTATTGACTTCAAATATATATATGAATATTTCATAAATGTCACCTCTTAAAATATGTTTATATAGTAAGTATGATAAAAAAATATAAATATATACTGTAATATAGGTAGTATATATTTATAAGGTTGACATTAAATGAAAACTGAACTAAAATATTATAGTAAAATATTATAAGCATCCGTAGCTCAGTAGGATAGAGCGTCCCCCTCCTAAGGGGAAGGCCGGGGGTTCGATTCCCTTCGGGTGTACCAAAACTGCAACAATTATATTGTTGCAGTTTTTTAATATAAAGAAATATTTAACTAAAGGAGTAGATATGAAAGAAGAATTTATGAAGCTTGCTTTGAAAGAAGCTAAAATAGCTAAAAACATGGATGAAGTTCCTGTAGGTGCTATAATAGTTAAGGAAGGCAAAGTTATAGCATCAGCCCATAATTTAAGGGAAAAATTAAAAGATCCAACGGCACATGCAGAAATTTTAGCAATAAAAAAAGCCTGTGAGATATTAGGGGATTGGAGACTTTCAGATTGTGAAATGTATGTTACCTTAGAACCTTGTCCTATGTGTACTGGGGCAATTATTCAATCAAGAATAAAAAAGATATATATAGGTACATTTGATCCTGTGGCAGGATGCTGTGGTTCAGTTGTAGATTTAGTGCAAAATAGATACTTAAATACTATGATTGATGTAATTTGGTTATATCATAAAGAATGTAGTGAAATACTAACAAATTTTTTTAAAAACAGAAGAAAATAAAAATCACTACGATATATAAATTAAAGAATATTGTGATATAATAATATATATTATGAAATATTTTACAATGGAGAGATGGCTGAGTGGTTTAAAGCAATTGACTCGAAATCAATCGTAGGAGAATGACTTCTACCGAGGGTTCAAATCCCTCTCTCTCTGCCAATATAAATTTTAACAAGAGGGTAAAATAATGAGAAAAAAAGTTTATTTATTATTTGCTATGCTAATGACTACAATAGTTTTAAGTGCATGTAATAGCAAAGAAAATCAAAAGAACAAAGACTTTGATAATGTTACAAAAAAAATAGAAAATAATAAATCTAGTTCAAGTACATATAATAGCACTAAAGAATCTTCATCAATTACAAAAAATAATTGGGTAAATCCAGAAAAAATAAAAGAATTAATAGACTTTGAAAAGAAAGTAAAAGAAGATAATGATACTTTAAAAAAAGCTTATAAAGAAAAGATAGATATGAAAAAAAACTCAACAGATATTATTCTTGAGGAAAAGTTTAAAATTGCAATGTCTAAGATTACAAAAGGTGAAAAAAAAGCTAAACAAAAAAGTAATCATGGTTCAGAAGCCAAAAAAAGAGAAGATTCCATAAAGGAAGAATTTAAAAAATTATCACAAATTGAAAATAAAAAGTATGAAGATAATAAAAATACCTTAAAAAAGATATTTCAAGATTATGATAATAAGTTAAAGGCAATAGAAGCTAGAAGAGATACTGTAATACAAGCAATGATATCAGAGGATAAAAATACTTCAAAATTAGAAGATAAGGATATAAAGACAAATATAAGTACTATTAGTGAAAATGGCAAAAAAGAACTAAAAAAATATAAGGATGATATAAATGCTATAGTTAAACTAAGAAATAGTGAACTTATAAAAATAAAGTAGACATAGAATAAATTTATATAATAAGTATAAGAATTAAATATAAGTATTTCCCTTGAATTTAATTGAAATTAATAGTATAATAGTCTTTGCTTAATATAATAATGTATTATGGAGAGATGTCCGAGAGGTTTAAGGAGCACGCCTGGAACGCGTGTGTAGGGGAAACTCTACCGAGGGTTCGAATCCCTCTTTCTCCGCCATTAGTCGTGCTAGACGGGAAGTTAGCGGTGTCCTGTACCTGCAATCCGCTATAGCAGGGTTGAATTCCTTGTAGAGGCTTTAAAATGGAAGGTCTGGCTTATATAAGTGGCGTTGAGAGTTGGGCCCTACGCAATAAAAACTCATGAACTCCGTCAGGTCCGGAAGGAAGCAGCGGTAAGTGAGGACCTTTATGTGCCGTAGGCAAACCTAACTTGAGTTAACTATATAAGTAACGCTTTTATTTTACTGTCGACGCAAGGTGCACGACTTTACATAGGGATATTAGGACGCTTTAATAGCGTCCTTTTTTTATATGAAAATTTATTTAAAATTAATTATTATGGTATAATAATTATTAAAAGCCTGGGGAAAACAAGGAATTACTAAAAAGATAAGAGGTGTTACAATGGGATATACTGCTTTATATAGAGAATGGCGACCAAGAACCTTTGAAGAAGTTGTAGGTCAGGAGCATATAACATTAACATTAAAAAATCAAATGAAAAATAATAGAATAGCACATGCATATCTTTTTTGTGGCACAAGAGGTACTGGAAAAACCTCTACTGCAAAAATATTTTCCAAGGCGGTAAATTGTTTAAATCCACAAGATGGTGAGCCATGTAATGAGTGTGATATGTGCAAAAAAATAAATGCAGGACTTGCAATAGATGTATCTGAAATGGATGCAGCATCACACAATAAAGTAGATGATATTAGGGATCTTATAGAAGAAGTTAAATATCCTCCAAGAGAAGGAAAATATAAAGTTTATATAATGGATGAGGCTCATATGTTAACCCAAGGAGCAGTAAATGCTTTTTTAAAAACATTAGAGGAACCTCCAGAAAAAGTAGTGTTTATTTTAGCAACAACGGATCCTCAAAAATTACCTATAACAATATTATCAAGATGTCAAAGATTTGATTTTAAAAGAATAAAAAGTGATGATATTTTTGAAAGATTAATTAAAATAACAAAAGAACAGGGTATTTTTGCAGATAATAAAAGTTTAAGTCTTATAGCTAGAATGTCCGATGGAGCTATGAGAGATGCTTTAAGTATATTAGATCAGGCTATATCTATGGGAAATGGAAAAGTAGACTATGATCAAGTAATAAATATGTTAGGACTTGTTACTAATGATAATTTATTAAAGCTTACAAATACTATTATAGATAAAGATATTGAAAATTCTATTAGAATTATAGATGATGTAGTTTATGCTGGAAAAGATATAAATTTATTCATAAAAGATATGATACATCATATGAGAAATTTGATGATGGTAAAGGTGAGTCAAAATCCTGAAGATGTATTAGATATGTCTGAGGAAAATATAAATTTCTTGAAAGAACAATCTAAAAAAATAAGAATAGAAGAAATAATGAGATGTATAAGAATTTTACAGGAATGTGAAGAACAATCAAAATGGAGTAAGCAGGGAAGAATATATTTAGAACTTTCCATAATAAAAATGTGTAAAATAGAGTATGATACATCTAAAGAAGTTTTATTATCTAGACTGAATAAGCTGGAAAAGATAATAAAAGAAGGAAATATAACAATAGATACTAATATAAGTAATACTAAAAATCAATTTGCTGAAAATAAATCTATAAAAAAAGTATCTTCATTAAATGAACAAAGATTAAACCTCAAGGAAGAAATATTAGAAGTAAATTCTAATTCTAAAATTACTATTGAAGATGTAAAAAAATCATGGAAAGATATACTGGAAATTTTCAAAGCAAAAAGACATATGGTACTTTATGCTTCACTAATAACAGGAAATGTAATACAATGTAAAGGTGGAGTTATAACAATAAAATATGATCAACAATATGCTTTTAATATAAAAAGATTAGAAAAAGAAGATAGCCGAAAAATAGTAGAAGAAATATTTTCACATGAACTAAAAGAGAATGTGAGAATAAAATATATTGTGGATAAAAAAGAAGAGAAGAAATCCCCTGAAGAAATATTAAAAGAAGCATTTGGAGAAGATTTAGTAGAAATAATTGATGAATAAATTCCTAAATGATAAAATGATAAAGATAAGAACAATAAAAAGATAATAAATTAATATAGGAGGTAATATAATGGCAAGAGGCGGATTCCCAGGAATGGGTGGCGGAATGAATATAAATAATTTAATGAAACAAGCACAAAAGATGCAACAACAAATGCAACAAGTTCAATCAGAACTTCAAGAAAAAGAATTTGAAGCATCAGCTGGTGGTGGTGCTGTCACAGTTAAAGCTAACGGAAAAAAAGAAATAATTAGTATAAATATTGATCCAGATGTTGTAGATCCTGATGATGTTGAAATGTTACAAGATTTAATATTAGCAGCATGTAATCAAGTTTTAAAGACAGCTGATGAAGAAACAAATAAGGAAATGAAAAAGCTTACAGGTGGTTTAAACATGCCTGGAATGTTCTAGGTTAGAGGTGAATAATTTGGATTTCTATCCTGTGGTTATAGAAAAATTAATAGAAGAGTTTGCAAAACTACCTGGTATAGGGTATAAAACAGCTCAAAGATTAACATTGCATGTTCTAAATTTACCTAATGATGAAGTGCGAGAATTTGCAAATGCACTAGTAAAAGCAAGAGGAACCATAAGATATTGTTCTGTATGTGGTAATTACACAGATAGTGATCCATGTGCTATATGCTCTAATCCTAATAGGGATGAAAGTATAATATGTGTAGTTGAACAACCTAAAGATATTATATCTTTAGAAAAAATACGAGAATATAATGGAACCTATCATGTTCTTCATGGAGTAATATCTCCAATGTCAGGGAAAGGACCAGAAGATATTAATCTAAAAGGTCTTATAACTAGAATCAAAGGAGAGGTAAAGGAAATTATTGTAGCTACAAATCCTAATGTAGAAGGAGAAGCTACAGCAATGTATATATCTAAAATTTTAAAACCATTAGGTGTTAAAGTTACAAGAATTGCTCATGGAGTTCCTGTAGGTGGAGACTTAGAATATGCAGACGAAGTAACTCTTTCTAAAGCCTTAGAAGGAAGAGTTGAATTATAAAATCATCATTAAAACTTCTATTTTAATTAAAATAGAAGTTTATTTTTTAATTAAATAATAATCATTGTTTATTTAAAGGAATATAATATAGTGAAAGTGAGTATAGGAGGGGTTAGATGGAGTACATAGGATATTTTATGATAGGTATTATATTGTTATATGTTGTTGTAAAGCTTTTAGCATGGCCAATAAAAATACTATATAAACTTATTATAAATGGAGTATTAGGGGTAGTTCTTCTTTTAATTGTGAATTTTATTGGGGGCAATATTGATATAACAATAGGTATAAATCCATGGTCTGCACTAATAGCTGGTTTTTTTGGTATACCAGGGGTTATATTCTTAATTATTTTTAAATTCTTTTTATAAATATTCCTATTAATATTGTATAATATAGTTAAAAGTATAATTTATAACTTTTAATGAAATGGGGTGAACTTATAGTTATATGAATAAAGGATTAAATAAGATAATAGGAATATTTCTAGTGGTATTTTTAATTGCAAATGTAATTACCGTAATAAGGTTTAATAATATAACTGAAGATATAAATAGAAATTTTAATAAATTAAATTATCTAGAAAAGAATATTGATGAGCTTTCAGAAAATATAAATAAGATTAATTCAAGACAGGATTGGATTACTAGCAAAGATTATAAAGTTTTAGAACTAGATAAAGATTATAAGAATATAACAATAATGATATATGGAAATTTAAAAGAACTTGAGAATAATTCTAAGATGTATTTGCTGTATGGAAAAGTAGGAAAAACATCTTCTGATGAAATTGAGTGGAACAAAGTTTCTTTAAGTGTGTCTTACGGATTGAAGTTTAGTAAAACTTTAAAACTTCCTTATAATGAAGACTATAGATTTAAAGTATTAGCAGAAAGTCCTACAAAATCAAGGAGTGAGGAACTTTTATATGTATATTTTAAGAATGAGATAAAGAATAGAATATCTACTCATATATTTGAAAATACAAATGCTAATGATAAGGATTATACAAGATTAGATGTTAATATAGACAATAATTATAAATCACAGAAAAAATTTAAAGTAAAAAATATTTTAATTAATGTATATAAGAATAATAAAATAGAAGATAATATAAAGATATATGAAGATGGCAAATCAGTTAAGAATAGTGATATAAAAGAGATACCTAATTATGATAAAAATAATAATTTAATAGACAATGATGATGGAAAAATTGAAAAATTAAATTATAATGTAAAGATAAAAAATGATGATAAAGAAGTGCCTAAGAAAAAATTTGAAATTGTAATTGAGGATTATATGGGTCAAAAATTTATAGAAGAATATCCAAAAGTTAAATAATCATATAAAAATGAGTGAAAAGGTAACTTATCTTTTCACTCATTTTTTAATAAATATATGTACGGAACCTAGTGTGTCAATGATATAAAAATTAAGAAATAAAGAGTAATAATTAGAATAATCAATTTAATTTTAATATTATAGGATAATATATAAAACAAAGGTTTTTATATTCTGATAAGATATTCCTTGTCGTCACGGAGACGTCGGAAACAAAGGAAACAACGAAAGAATTTAAGTAATTTGAGAAAATTAAAAAAATTCAAAAAAGTTGTTGACAAAGAGAAATGAAATTGATATAATGAATAAGCCGTCGAGAGATGGCGAAAGAAAATGGTCTTTGAAAATTAAACAGAATTAAGGTAAGAAACCAGTCAATAAATTTGAGTAAGATTAAACTTTTAAATTGAGAGTTTGATCCTGGCTCAGGACGAACGCTGGCGGCGTGCCTAACACATGCAAGTCGAGCGATGAAGCTTCCTTCGGGGAGTGGATTAGCGGCGGACGGGTGAGTAACACGTGGGTAACCTGCCTCAAAGAGGGGGATAGCCTCCCGAAAGGGAGATTAATACCGCATAACATTATTTTATGGCATCATAGAATAATCAAAGGAGTAATCCGCTTTGAGATGGACCCGCGGCGCATTAGCTAGTTGGTGAGGTAAGGGCTCACCAAGGCGACGATGCGTAGCCGACCTGAGAGGGTGATCGGCCACATTGGAACTGAGACACGGTCCAGACTCCTACGGGAGGCAGCAGTGGGGAATATTGCGCAATGGGGGAAACCCTGACGCAGCAACGCCGCGTGAGTGATGAAGGTTTTCGGATCGTAAAACTCTGTCTTTAGGGACGATAATGACGGTACCTAAGGAGGAAGCCACGGCTAACTACGTGCCAGCAGCCGCGGTAATACGTAGGTGGCAAGCGTTGTCCGGATTTACTGGGCGTAAAGAGTATGTAGGTGGGTGCTTAAGTCAGATGTGAAATTCCCGGGCTTAACCTGGGCGCTGCATTTGAAACTGGGCATCTAGAGTGCAGGAGAGGAAAGTGGAATTCCTAGTGTAGCGGTGAAATGCGTAGAGATTAGGAAGAACACCAGTGGCGAAGGCGACTTTCTGGACTGTAACTGACACTGAGATACGAAAGCGTGGGTAGCAAACAGGATTAGATACCCTGGTAGTCCACGCCGTAAACGATGAATACTAGGTGTCGGGGGGTACCACCCTCGGTGCCGCAGCAAACGCATTAAGTATTCCGCCTGGGGAGTACGGTCGCAAGATTAAAACTCAAAGGAATTGACGGGGACCCGCACAAGCAGCGGAGCATGTGGTTTAATTCGAAGCAACGCGAAGAACCTTACCTAGACTTGACATCTCCTGAATTACTCTTAATCGAGGAAGTCCCTTCGGGGACAGGAAGACAGGTGGTGCATGGTTGTCGTCAGCTCGTGTCGTGAGATGTTGGGTTAAGTCCCGCAACGAGCGCAACCCTTATTGTTAGTTGCTACTATTAAGTTAAGCACTCTAACGAGACTGCCGCGGTTAACGTGGAGGAAGGTGGGGATGACGTCAAATCATCATGCCCCTTATGTCTAGGGCTACACACGTGCTACAATGGCTGGTACAACGAGCAGCAAACCCGCGAGGGGGAGCAAAACTTGAAAGCCAGTCCCAGTTCGGATTGTAGGCTGAAACTCGCCTACATGAAGTTGGAGTTGCTAGTAATCGCGAATCAGCATGTCGCGGTGAATACGTTCCCGGGTCTTGTACACACCGCCCGTCACACCATGAGAGCCGGTAACACCCGAAGCCCGTGAGGTAACCGTAAGGAGCCAGCGGTCGAAGGTGGGATTGGTGATTGGGGTGAAGTCGTAACAAGGTAGCCGTAGGAGAACCTGCGGCTGGATCACCTCCTTTCTAGGGAGAATGGAAGCAAAGCTTCCAGACTGGCACCTAATTCTGTTTAATTTTGAAAGACTAAGTCTTTCTATTTGTTCTTTGAAAATTGCACAGTGATAAAGAAACGAAAAAAACCTAGTTAACAAATATAATTTGTTAATAATAATAGTAATTGATGATAGATCAAGCTACAAAGGGCGCACGGTGAATGCCCTGGCACTAGGAGCCGATGAAGGACGTGATAAGCTGCGATAAGCTACATGTAGGCGCACATAGCCTGTGATATGTAGATTTCCGAATGGGGAAACCCATCTAGTTATGCTAGATACTGTATACTGAATACATAGGTATATGGAGGTACACCTGGGGAACTGAAACATCTAAGTACCCAGAGGAAGAGAAAGAAAATTCGATTCCCTAAGTAGCGGCGAGCGAAAGGGGAAGAGCCCAAACCAGGAACTTGTTCCTGGGGTTGCGGATAGATCATAACGCTTTGATTTCTTTAGTTGAAGAGAACTGGAAAGTTCCGTCGTAGAAGGTAATAACCCTGTAGGCGAAAAGGAAAGAAAAGTAGATCTACTCCAGAGTACCACGAGACACGTGAAACCTTGTGGGAAGCTGGGAGGACCATCTCCCAAGGCTAAATACTACCTAGTGACCGATAGTGAAGCAGTACCGTGAGGGAAAGGTGAAAAGAACCCCGGAAGGGGAGTGAAATAGAATCTGAAACCGTGTGCCTACAATCGGTCGGAGCACATTAAAGTGTGACGGCGTACTTTTTGTAGAACGGGCCAGCGAGTTACGATATATAGCAAGGTTAAGCACTTATGGTGTGGAGCCGAAGGGAAACCGAGTCTGAATAGGGCAACTAGTTGTATATTGTAGACCCGAAACCGGGTGACCTATCCATGGCCAGGATGAAGCGGAAGTAAAATTCCGTGGAGGTCCGAACCACGTTGGTGTTGAAAAACCATGGGATGAGCTGTGGATAGCGGAGAAATTCCAATCGAACTCGGAGATAGCTGGTTCTCCTCGAAATAGCTTTAGGGCTAGCGTCGGGTAATTGAGTAGTGGAGGTAGAGCACTGAATGGGCTAGGGGCTGACAACAGTTACTGAACCCTATCAAACTCCGAATGCCATATACTTGTACCCCGGCAGTCAGACTACGAATGATAAGATCCGTGGTCAAAAGGGAAACAGCCCAGACCATCAGCTAAGGTCCCAAAGTGTAAGTTAAGTGGGAAAGGATGTGGGATTTCTAAGACAACTAGGATGTTGGCTTAGAAGCAGCCACTCATTTAAAGAGTGCGTAATAGCTCACTAGTCGAGAGATCCTGCGCCGAAGATGTAACGGGGCTCAAACTTACCACCGAAGCTATGGATGTGTACTTTGTACACGTGGTAGAGGAGCTTTCTGTACAGGTTGAAGTCATACCGTAAGGAGTGGTGGACAGTACAGAAGTGAGAATGCTGGCATAAGTAGCGAAAAACAAGTGAGAATCTTGTTGACCGAATATCTAAGGTTTCCTGGGGAAGGCTCGTCCTCCCAGGGTTAGTCGGGACCTAAGCCGAGGCCGAAAGGCGTAGGTGATGGACAACTGGTTGATATTCCAGTACCACCATAATGCGTTTGACAAATGGGATGACGCAGGAGGATAGGATGTGCGCACTATTGGATGTGCGTCTAAGCACTTAGGGTGTTAAGTAGGCAAATCCGCTTAACATTAAGCCTGAGGTGTGATGGGGAGCCTATTTTGGCGAAGTATCTGATTCCACGCTGCCAAGAAAAGTCTCTATGGAGCAAAATGGTGCCCGTACCGCAAACCGACACAGGTAGATGAGGAGAGAATCCTAAGGTCGTCGGAAGAATTATTGCTAAGGAACTCGGCAAATTGACCCCGTAACTTAGGGAGAAGGGGTGCCTACGAGAGTAGGCCGCAGTGAATAGGCTCAAGCAACTGTTTATCAAAAACACAGGTCTCTGCTAAAGCGTAAGCTGATGTATAGGGGCTGACGCCTGCCCGGTGCTGGAAGGTTAAGGGGAATAGTTAGCGCAAGCGAAGCTATGAACTTAAGCCCCAGTAAACGGCGGCCGTAACTATAACGGTCCTAAGGTAGCGAAATTCCTTGTCGGGTAAGTTCCGACCCGCACGAATGGCGTAATGATTTGAGCACTGTCTCGGCAATAAATCCGGTGAAATTGTAGTGCAAGTGAAGATGCTTGCTACCCGCGGTTGGACGGAAAGACCCCGTAGAGCTTTACTGTAGCTTAGCATTGAATTTCGGTATTGTCTGTACAGGATAGGTGGGAGACTTAGAAGCGAGGGCGTCAGCTTTCGTGGAGTCGTCCTTGGGATACCACCCTGACAGTACTGGAATTCTAACTGGAGGCCATGAATCTGGTCACAGGACATTGCTAGGTGGGCAGTTTGACTGGGGCGGTCGCCTCCTAAAAGGTAACGGAGGCGCCCAAAGGTTCCCTCAGCGCGGTCGGAAATCGCGCGTAGAGTGCAAAGGCAGAAGGGAGCCTGACTGCGACACATACAGGTGGAGCAGGGACGAAAGTCGGGCTTAGTGATCCGGTGGTTCTGTATGGAAGGGCCATCGCTCAACGGATAAAAGCTACCTCGGGGATAACAGGCTGATCTCCCCCAAGAGTCCACATCGACGGGGAGGTTTGGCACCTCGATGTCGGCTCGTCGCATCCTGGGGCTGTAGTCGGTCCCAAGGGTTGGGCTGTTCGCCCATTAAAGCGGCACGCGAGCTGGGTTCAGAACGTCGTGAGACAGTTCGGTCCCTATCCGCCGTGGGCGTAGGAAATTTGAGAGGAGCTGTCCTTAGTACGAGAGGACCGGGATGGACCAACCTCTGGTGCACCAGTTGTTCCGCCAGGAGCACAGCTGGGTAGCTATGTTGGGAAGGGATAAACGCTGAAAGCATCTAAGCGTGAAGCCCACCTCAAGATTAGATTTCCCATAGCGTAAGCTAGTAAGACCCCTGAAAGACTATCAGGTTGATAGGTTGGAGGTGTAAGTACAGTAATGTATTCAGCTGACCAATACTAATAGGTCGAGGGCTTGATCAAATATTTATTATCACTGTGCAATTTTGAAAGAACAAAAACTTTCAAAAAAATGTTGACAGATGTAAAAAACGTGATATAATTTATATCTGTAGCAAGTATATCTGGTGATTATGGCTTGAAGGTAACACCCGTTCCCATACCGAACACGATGGTTAAGCTTCAAAGCGCCGATGGTACTGCACTGGAGACGGTGTGGAAGAGTAGGTCGTCGCCAGGTTTTTGGCTCCTTGGTCAAGCGGTCAAGACACCACCCTTTCACGGTGGTAACAGGGGTTCGATTCCCCTAGGAGTCACCATTTTATTTTTATATGTGCAGGTGTGGCGGAATTGGCAGACGCACTAGACTTAGGATCTAGCGCCTTTGGCATGGGGGTTCGACTCCCTTCACCTGCACCATAATTTTATAAATATATATGCGGGTATGGTTCAATGGTAGAACGTCAGCCTTCCAAGCTGAACACAGGGGTTCGATTCCCCTTACCCGCTCCAAAATGCGTCTTTAGCTCAGCTGGATAGAGCAACGCCCTTCTAAGGCGTGGGCCAGGAGTTCGAATCTCTTAAGACGCACCATATTTTTGGGATATCGCCAAGCGGTAAGGCATAGCACTTTGACTGCTACATGCGTAGGTTCGAATCCTGCTATCCCAGCCATTTTAAGTTCTTTGAATAAAGAACTTTTTTGTACAATTAAGGTTTGGAAAAATTAAACATGGCTTCTTGGTCAAGAGGTTAAGACATCGCCCTCTCAAGGCGGAATCAGGGGTTCAATTCCCCTAGAAGCTACCAAAATCATGCTTTTATATTATAAAAGCATGATTTTTTTTATTTTAATTATATTTAAAAGTTATCAACAGTGTTGATAACTTTTAAAATTTCAATTTATAACTTTGTTTATAAAAATAAAAAACATATATATAAAGTAAGTAAAATTGTGAAAACTAATGTTAAAATAATAGTTTAATAATGTGAATAAATTTTGTGTAAAAATAAAATGTATATGAATTGAGGTAACTCATATGAAAATTAATAATATTATAAAAGCAAAATTCATAAAAAGGCCTAATAGATTTATAGCATATGTTGAATTGAATAATGAGGAAATAAAAGTTCATGTTCCTAATACTGGAAGGTGTAAAGAAATTCTTATACCAGGTACCACTGTAATTTTAAGGGAAGGTAAGAATCCTAATAGAAAAACTCAATATGATTTAATATCAGCATACAAAGAACATAAATTAATAAATATAGATTCTCAAATTCCAAATTATGTAGTAGAGGAAGCATTAAAAAATAAAAAAATAAAAACTCTTAATAAATTTTATAACATAAAAAGGGAACAAGTATTTGGAAGTAGTAGGTTTGATTTTAAGTTATGGGATGATAAAGGTAATGAATATTATTTAGAAGTTAAAGGAGTAACTTTTGAAAAAGAAGGTTATTGTATGTTTCCAGATGCGCCAACGGATAGAGGCACAAGACATTTATTAGAGCTTATAGATGTAAAAAAGTCAGGAAAAAATGCAGGAGTATTATTTTTAGTACAATTTAATGGAGCAAATAAATTTTCTCCTTATGAAGAAATGGATAAAAAATTTGCAAAAGCTTTAAGGTTAGCAAAGAAAGAAGGGGTAGATATTTTTTGCTATGATTGCAATGTTGGAGAAGATTATATAGAACTTAATAAAAATATAGATATAAGCTTATAAAGCTTAATATAATATTACTATAAATTGGCTATGATAAAATATATAAATGGACTATAATTATATTAAGTGCTAACGTTTATTTTGGGGGGTAAATTCTATGAAGTATAGATTCTGTCCTATATGTGGAAGAGAATTAGATATACGTAATAGTTGGGATGAAGGTGATGTACCATATTGTCCAATAGATGATATAATGTTTTTTGATTTGCCTAAACCTTGCATAGTTGTAGCAGTTTTAAAGGGCAATGAAGTTCTTTTAATGAAACAAAGTTATATATTTAAAAATTCTAAAGTTTTAGTCTCAGGATATGTTAATGTAGGGGAAAATGTAGAGGATACAGTTATAAGAGAAGTAAAAGAAGAAACGGGAATAACAATAAATAATTTAAAATATCTTGGAAGTGATGTTGTAAAAGCTTCAGAGCTTTTAATGTTAACTTTTATGGCTGATTATGTAGAAGGTGAAATTGTAAAATCAAAAGAAGTAGAATGGGTTAATTGGAGTAATATAAATAATGCTATTTCTGAAATGAGTGAAGATGAAATTGGCAAAACTGTAATTAGAAAAGTACTAAAAGAAAAAAATTTATAAATAAAACTTAATTTTTTCATTTTGGAGGCGTAAATATGGCAGTTATTCAAAATAATTGTTTAAGATGCTTAGAGTATAAAAACAGTACATGTAATGGTACTGCAAGTGATTGCATGTGTAAAAAATGTCCTAGAAATTTAGGAGAATGTTTAATTACAAAGTATTGTAGAGAAACAGAATCAGTATTATATCCTAATGATGTTTATGATTATTAGAATAAAAATTTATAGTATAATAAAAGAGATATAGAGATAAATTTTCTATATCTTTTTTATTATGTATTTTATAGTTGAATTTAGACAAAAATATATTAACATATCATAAATTTACAAGGATGGTGTTAATATAATGATATCTAGTAGTATGAAGATGATTGTAGCTCAAAATTGCATAGAATATAATCCTAAATATACTATAGCATTATTAAGTATGGTGAGTTCTTCAGAAAGCTGTGCTAACTGTAAAAACTTTATTAAAGGAAAGTGCAGCAAAGGATTATTTGATGAGGTTATGGACATAATAAGTAAGAATTAGTTTATTCTAAGGGAGGAAACTTTATGTCACATAATATTCAAGATATAAATTTAGAATCTGCATCATCAACTGAATTAAATATGGTTGTTGCATCAAATTGTTCTGGCTTTGATTCATTAGTAAAGAATAATATGATAAGTGGAGATCAATGTGAAGTATCTTGTGATAACTGTAGAAATTTTCAAAATAAAAAATGTGTAGTAAATCTATATGATGAGGTTTTATGCAATCTTGAGGAGAATAAGCAATAATTTCATTTGTATACTAAAAATAAATTGTGTATAATAATTAAGGTCAATATTTTTTAAGCTGCGAACGGATTCGCAGTTTTTTTTAGTATAATACAAGTGGGAAATTATCTAAAACATAGGGGACAAGGAGAATATTTATGGGAAACTGGTTAACTAGAACAGAAAAAATATTAGGGGTAGAAAGTATTGAAACACTAAAGAAATCTAAGGTTGTTATATTAGGTGTTGGTGGAGTAGGTGGCTTTGCTATAGAAGGTATCGCAAGAAGTGGAGTGGGAACCATTGTTTTAGTTGATAAAGATGTAGTAGATATAACTAACATAAACAGACAAATAATTGCTACTAATAGTAGTGTTGGAAAGTCTAAAGTGGAAGTTATGGAGGAAAGAATAAAAGACATTAATCCTGAATGTAATATTAAAGTTCATAAAGTATTTATAGGAGAAGATAACTTAGGGGAGATAATAGACTTAGATACAGATTATGTAATCGATGCTATAGATACAGTATCATCAAAAATAGCTTTAGCTGTTTGGTGTGAGAAACATAATGTAAACCTTATTAGTAGTATGGGAACAGGAAATAAACTAGATCCTACAAAACTAGAAATAAGCGATATATATAACACTAAGGTATGTCCTTTAGCTAAAGTTATGAGAAGAGAACTAAAAAGGAGAAATGTAAAACATCTTAAAGTTGTTTACTCTCAAGAGCAACCCATAAAACCGATGATTAAGGAAGAAGAATTAAATATGAGAAAAAAATCTCCTGGTAGTGTTTCATTCGTACCTTCCGTTGCTGGATTAATTATTGCAGGGGAAGTTTTAAAAAATTTAATTAAGAAGGATGGAAAATATGTTAAAGAGAAATGACAAAGTAAAGAGAGTTATTCCAATTGTATTTATTTTTATAATGATGATTTTAATAGCAATGTTCGATAATATAAGAGGACCATTTGTTCCAACTATAAAAAGTGATTTTGGAGTAAATAATAAAGAAATTTCAGCGACTTTATTAGCATGTTCATTAGGGTATATGGTTTTCACATATTTAGGGGGATTTTTAAGTGAAAAGATAGGACATAAAAAAGTATTTATATTAGGATTTTTACTAATTATAATTTCACCAATAGGATTATTCTTTTCTAATAGTTTTATAATATATATGATAAATTTATTTATATTAAATGCAGGTCAAGCACTTATAGCTATAGGTATTAATACTATGATTCCTTTAATAGCTGTGGGATTCCAAGCAATACTTATGAATCTAACACATTTTTTCTATGGATTAGGAGCTACATTTGCACAAAGAACTGCAGGAGTTATGCTTTATGAAGGAATAACTTGGAGACAAGTTTATTTAGGCATAGCTATTATATCTAGTATAATATTTTTAGGATTTATTTTTATTAAAATACCAAAAACAAGTATAAATAAAACATGTGAAAAAATAAATTATAAAGAAATTTTAAGTAATAAATTAGTTTATTTATATATGGGTACATTAGGATTTTACATGGCAGCTGAACAAAATACAGGAAGTTGGTTTGTAAACTTTATGCATGATAATTATGGATTTAAGGAAAATAAAAGTTCATTTTATGCAGCGCTATTTTTTGGAATGCTAACAATTGGAAGGCTTCTAGGTGGATTTATAGTAGAGAAAATTGGTTATATGAAAAGTGTTTTACTTTCAGTATTAAGTGCATTAATATTATATTTAGTAGGGTTAATATTAGGACAAAGTGGAATAATAATAATTGCAATTTCAGGTATATTCTTTGCTATTGTATTCCCAACAATGGTTGTAACTATAAGTCATGTATTTGAAAAAAATGTATCATACATAACTGGGTTAGTTGTAACAGTAGGATCATTTATAGGTATGTTAATGAATCTTCTAATAGGTGCGTTAAATGATATTATAGGAGTTTATAAAGCGTATTTTATAATGCCGATTTGTTTATTATTATGCCTTATTTGTACTTATATAATTTATATAAATACTAGAAAGATGTTAGATAGAAGGTAATAGGGGAGATTAAAATGGGTAGAGAAGATGGTGTTGAAATTAAATATGTTAATGGTAAAAATACAGAATATATTATAAAAGATAATTATGGTATAAATCTTGGAAGAATATATATAGTTGACTTTAGTAAAGAAAATAAATACTGTTGCTTTAGAATAAAATTTTATAAAAAAGATAAAGCACATGTAATACAATTAAGAAAAACTTTGAATATCATGATAAAATCATTATTTAAAAATAATGATATACATAAAATAAGTGTTATTGCCGAAGAGGATATAATGACATCTGTTTTTGTGGATTTAGGATTTATGCTAGAAGGTGTATTACAGGAAAGTATAATATCAAATAACTTATATAAAAGTGAATTAATCTTTGGTATAGATTCAGATACTTTTAAAAATGCTAATAATATAAATGTATTTAGACTTGAGGGAACACATGTTGAATTAAAGATTTTAACACCAGAAGACTCACAAGATGTATATGATTATTATGTTAGAAATAAGAAGCATCTTGAGCCATTTGAACCAGCTAGGGATTCGGAGTTTTACACATTAGAAGGACAAAGGATTCTTTTAATGGAAGGATATAAACAATTTTTAAATGGAACTAGTATAAATTTTGGAATATATATAAACAAAAAATTTATAGGTAAAATTCAATTAAGTAATATAGTAATGGGGATATTTCATAATGCTTTTGTTGGATATTCTATAGATAGAGATTATCAAGGAAAAGGATACATGAAGGAAGCCTTAAGCATTCTTTTAGATTATGCCTTTGAAGATATGGAACTTCATAGAATAGAAGCAAGTACATTGGTTGATAATGTTCGTTCACAAAGGGTACTTGAAAGCTGTGGATTTAAAGAAGTAGGGGTTAGTGAGAAATACCTATTCATTAATGGTAAATGGAGAGATCATAAAATATTTTATATAACAAAGGAATAATGTAAAACGTAAATGACAGCTTTTTAGCTGTCATTTTAATTATATAATGAACACTTTACCAGGAGTATCTATATGAATAATTTAAAGAAAAATAAAGAAAAAATTAAAAAACAAAATATAATTAATTGTAACAAGGGGAAATGTTCAACAAATAGTTTTATATTCTGATAAGATATTCCTTGTCGTCACGGAGACGACGGAAACAAAGGAAACAACGAAAGAATTAAAATAATTTGAGAAAATTAAAAAAATTCAAAAAGTTGTTGACAAAGAGAAATGAAATTGATATAATGAATAAGCCGTCAAGAGATGGCGAAAGAAAATGGTCTTTGAAAATTAAACAGAATTAAGGTAAGAAACCAGTCAATAAATTTGAGTAAGATTAAACTTTTAAATTGAGAGTTTGATCCTGGCTCAGGACGAACGCTGGCGGCGTGCCTAACACATGCAAGTCGAGCGATGAAACTTCCTTCGGGGAGTGGATTAGCGGCGGACGGGTGAGTAACACGTGGGTAACCTGCCTCAAAGAGGGGGATAGCCTCCCGAAAGGGAGATTAATACCGCATAACATTATTTTATGGCATCATAGAATAATCAAAGGAGCAATCCGCTTTGAGATGGACCCGCGGCGCATTAGCTAGTTGGTGAGGTAAGGGCTCACCAAGGCGACGATGCGTAGCCGACCTGAGAGGGTGATCGGCCACATTGGAACTGAGACACGGTCCAGACTCCTACGGGAGGCAGCAGTGGGGAATATTGCGCAATGGGGGAAACCCTGACGCAGCAACGCCGCGTGAGTGATGAAGGTTTTCGGATCGTAAAACTCTGTCTTTAGGGACGATAATGACGGTACCTAAGGAGGAAGCCACGGCTAACTACGTGCCAGCAGCCGCGGTAATACGTAGGTGGCAAGCGTTGTCCGGATTTACTGGGCGTAAAGAGTATGTAGGTGGGTGCTTAAGTCAGATGTGAAATTCCCGGGCTTAACCTGGGCGCTGCATTTGAAACTGGGCATCTAGAGTGCAGGAGAGGAAAGTGGAATTCCTAGTGTAGCGGTGAAATGCGTAGAGATTAGGAAGAACACCAGTGGCGAAGGCGACTTTCTGGACTGTAACTGACACTGAGATACGAAAGCGTGGGTAGCAAACAGGATTAGATACCCTGGTAGTCCACGCCGTAAACGATGAATACTAGGTGTCGGGGGGTACCACCCTCGGTGCCGCAGCAAACGCATTAAGTATTCCGCCTGGGGAGTACGGTCGCAAGATTAAAACTCAAAGGAATTGACGGGGACCCGCACAAGCAGCGGAGCATGTGGTTTAATTCGAAGCAACGCGAAGAACCTTACCTAGACTTGACATCTCCTGAATTACTCTTAATCGAGGAAGTCCCTTCGGGGACAGGAAGACAGGTGGTGCATGGTTGTCGTCAGCTCGTGTCGTGAGATGTTGGGTTAAGTCCCGCAACGAGCGCAACCCTTATTGTTAGTTGCTACTATTAAGTTAAGCACTCTAACGAGACTGCCGCGGTTAACGTGGAGGAAGGTGGGGATGACGTCAAATCATCATGCCCCTTATGTCTAGGGCTACACACGTGCTACAATGGCTGGTACAACGAGCAGCAAACCCGCGAGGGGGAGCAAAACTTGAAAGCCAGTCCCAGTTCGGATTGTAGGCTGAAACTCGCCTACATGAAGTTGGAGTTGCTAGTAATCGCGAATCAGCATGTCGCGGTGAATACGTTCCCGGGTCTTGTACACACCGCCCGTCACACCATGAGAGCCGGTAACACCCGAAGCCCGTGAGGTAACCGTAAGGAGCCAGCGGTCGAAGGTGGGATTGGTGATTGGGGTGAAGTCGTAACAAGGTAGCCGTAGGAGAACCTGCGGCTGGATCACCTCCTTTCTAGGGAGAATGGAAGCAAAGCTTCCAGACTGGCACCTAATTCTGTTTAATTTTGAAAGACTATGTCTTTCTATTTGTTCTTTGAAAATTGCACAGTGATAAAGAAACGAAAAAACCTAGTTAACAAATATAATTTGTTAATAATAATAGTAATTGATGATAGATCAAGCTACAAAGGGCGCACGGTGAATGCCCTGGCACTAGGAGCCGATGAAGGACGTGATAAGCTGCGATAAGCTACATGTAGGCGCACATAGCCTGTGATATGTAGATTTCCGAATGGGGAAACCCATCTAGTTATGCTAGATACTGTATACTGAATACATAGGTATATGGAGGTACACCTGGGGAACTGAAACATCTAAGTACCCAGAGGAAGAGAAAGAAAATTCGATTCCCTAAGTAGCGGCGAGCGAAAGGGGAAGAGCCCAAACCAGGAACTTGTTCCTGGGGTTGCGGATAGATCATAACGCTTTGATTTCTTTAGTTGAAGAGAACTGGAAAGTTCCGTCGTAGAAGGTAATAACCCTGTAGGCGAAAAGGAAAGAAAAGTAGATCTACTCCAGAGTACCACGAGACACGTGAAACCTTGTGGGAAGCTGGGAGGACCATCTCCCAAGGCTAAATACTACCTAGTGACCGATAGTGAAGCAGTACCGTGAGGGAAAGGTGAAAAGAACCCCGGAAGGGGAGTGAAATAGAATCTGAAACCGTGTGCCTACAATCGGTCGGAGCACATTAAAGTGTGACGGCGTACTTTTTGTAGAACGGGCCAGCGAGTTACGATATATAGCAAGGTTAAGCACTTATGGTGTGGAGCCGAAGGGAAACCGAGTCTGAATAGGGCAACTAGTTGTATATTGTAGACCCGAAACCGGGTGACCTATCCATGGCCAGGATGAAGCGGAAGTAAAATTCCGTGGAGGTCCGAACCACGTTGGTGTTGAAAAACCATGGGATGAGCTGTGGATAGCGGAGAAATTCCAATCGAACTCGGAGATAGCTGGTTCTCCTCGAAATAGCTTTAGGGCTAGCGTCGGGTAATTGAGTAGTGGAGGTAGAGCACTGAATGGGCTAGGGGCTGACAACAGTTACTGAACCCTATCAAACTCCGAATGCCATATACTTGTACCCCGGCAGTCAGACTACGAATGATAAGATCCGTGGTCAAAAGGGAAACAGCCCAGACCATCAGCTAAGGTCCCAAAGTGTAAGTTAAGTGGGAAAGGATGTGGGATTTCTAAGACAACTAGGATGTTGGCTTAGAAGCAGCCACTCATTTAAAGAGTGCGTAATAGCTCACTAGTCGAGAGATCCTGCGCCGAAGATGTAACGGGGCTCAAACTTACCACCGAAGCTATGGATGTGTACTTTGTACACGTGGTAGAGGAGCTTTCTGTACAGGTTGAAGTCATACCGTAAGGAGTGGTGGACAGTACAGAAGTGAGAATGCTGGCATAAGTAGCGAAAAACAAGTGAGAATCTTGTTGACCGAATATCTAAGGTTTCCTGGGGAAGGCTCGTCCTCCCAGGGTTAGTCGGGACCTAAGCCGAGGCCGAAAGGCGTAGGTGATGGACAACTGGTTGATATTCCAGTACCACCATAATGCGTTTGACAAATGGGATGACGCAGGAGGATAGGATGTGCGCACTATTGGATGTGCGTCTAAGCACTTAGGGTGTTAAGTAGGCAAATCCGCTTAACATTAAGCCTGAGGTGTGATGGGGAGCCTATTTTGGCGAAGTATCTGATTCCACGCTGCCAAGAAAAGTCTCTATGGAGCAAAATGGTGCCCGTACCGCAAACCGACACAGGTAGATGAGGAGAGAATCCTAAGGTCGTCGGAAGAATTATTGCTAAGGAACTCGGCAAATTGACCCCGTAACTTAGGGAGAAGGGGTGCCTACGAGAGTAGGCCGCAGTGAATAGGCTCAAGCAACTGTTTATCAAAAACACAGGTCTCTGCTAAAGCGTAAGCTGATGTATAGGGGCTGACGCCTGCCCGGTGCTGGAAGGTTAAGGGGAATAGTTAGCGCAAGCGAAGCTATGAACTTAAGCCCCAGTAAACGGCGGCCGTAACTATAACGGTCCTAAGGTAGCGAAATTCCTTGTCGGGTAAGTTCCGACCCGCACGAATGGCGTAATGATTTGAGCACTGTCTCGGCAATAAATCCGGTGAAATTGTAGTGCAAGTGAAGATGCTTGCTACCCGCGGTTGGACGGAAAGACCCCGTAGAGCTTTACTGTAGCTTAGCATTGAATTTCGGTATTGTCTGTACAGGATAGGTGGGAGACTTAGAAGCGAGGGCGTCAGCTTTCGTGGAGTCGTCCTTGGGATACCACCCTGACAGTACTGGAATTCTAACTGGAGGCCATGAATCTGGTCACAGGACATTGCTAGGTGGGCAGTTTGACTGGGGCGGTCGCCTCCTAAAAGGTAACGGAGGCGCCCAAAGGTTCCCTCAGCGCGGTCGGAAATCGCGCGTAGAGTGCAAAGGCAGAAGGGAGCCTGACTGCGACACATACAGGTGGAGCAGGGACGAAAGTCGGGCTTAGTGATCCGGTGGTTCTGTATGGAAGGGCCATCGCTCAACGGATAAAAGCTACCTCGGGGATAACAGGCTGATCTCCCCCAAGAGTCCACATCGACGGGGAGGTTTGGCACCTCGATGTCGGCTCGTCGCATCCTGGGGCTGTAGTCGGTCCCAAGGGTTGGGCTGTTCGCCCATTAAAGCGGCACGCGAGCTGGGTTCAGAACGTCGTGAGACAGTTCGGTCCCTATCCGCCGTGGGCGTAGGAAATTTGAGAGGAGCTGTCCTTAGTACGAGAGGACCGGGATGGACCAACCTCTGGTGCACCAGTTGTTCCGCCAGGAGCACAGCTGGGTAGCTATGTTGGGAAGGGATAAACGCTGAAAGCATCTAAGCGTGAAGCCCACCTCAAGATTAGATTTCCCATAGCGTAAGCTAGTAAGACCCCTGAAAGACTATCAGGTTGATAGGTTGGAGGTGTAAGTACAGTAATGTATTCAGCTGACCAATACTAATAGGTCGAGGGCTTGATCAAATATTTATTATCACTGTGCAATTTTGAAAGAACAAATCTGGTGATTATGGCTTGAAGGTAACACCCGTTCCCATACCGAACACGATGGTTAAGCTTCAAAGCGCCGATGGTACTGCACTGGAGACGGTGTGGAAGAGTAGGTCGTCGCCGGGTAATATGATTCACTAGCTCAGTCGGTAGAGCACATGACTTTTAATCATGTTGTCCGGGGTTCGATTCCCCGGTGGATCACCAAAAACGCATCTTAATAAAGATGCGTTTTTTTAATATTTAAAAATATAATAAGGAGGGATATAATGAATGGAGCACAAGAAGCGTTTGAAGAAACAGTAAGAACTATAACTATCCTAGGTCAAAAAATAAGTATAGATACAGCAACTTATATAGGAATAGGTGTAGGAATATTTTTCGTATGTTTAATTCTTAGAAAATTATTTGCAAAACTAATTATAGCTATATCTCTCAAGGTAAATAAAAATACTAAAAGGCAATTTAATAGAAAGATAACAGAGGCATTTAAGGGTCCAGTGGGAACCTTTTTTATAGTTATAGGTGTTTATTTTGCAATAATATTCTTTGGAAAGGCTTTTCAATATGATTTAAAGAAAAGTATACTTTTAAAAAGAATTTTAGATTCCTTAATTATAATGCTAATATCAAAGGGCTTTTGTAATTTAACAGATGAATATTCATGGATATATGAAGAATTATCAGAAAAGCTAAATTCAAAGTTAGACAAAATAGTATTTTCTTTTTTAGCAAAAATGGCTAAATTCATAATAATTACTTTAACTATAATAGTTGTATTAAGTGAATGGGGATATAATGTAAGTGGCTTTGTAACGGGTATAGGAATTGGTGGTGCTGCAATAGCATTTGCTGCAAAGGATGCTTTAGCAAATATAATTGCAGGGTTTATGATTATATTTGATAAGCCATTTTCTATTGGAGATTATATAAGAACTTCTAATGTTGAAGGGATAGTTGAAGGGATTAATTTTAGAAGTATTAAAGTTAGAGCTTTAGATAAAAGTGTTATAGTAGAACCTAATTCTACAATAGCAAATGGTACGATTATAAATTTAACAAGACGAAGTTCAAGAAAATTAAATTTTACTATTGGACTTTCATATAATACAACAAAAGAACAAATGCAAAAATGTTTATATGAAATTAAAGAGATGCTGAAAAAAAATAAAAATATAATAAATGATAATATGCATGTTAATTTTAATGAATTTGGAGATTGTAGTTTAAATATAGTTATTAATTGTTTTACTAATACATCAGATTATACTAAATATTTAAAAATAAAAGAAGATATAAATTTTGAAATAATGACCATAGTAGAAGAATGTGGAGTATCAATGGCATTTCCAAGTACTAGTATATATTTTGAAAATCCTTTAATAAAGAAGAATGAAACTAAAGAAGATTAAGAAAGCTTGGTATATTTTGTACCAAGTTTTTTTATAAAGAAAAATTAAGTTTTATTAAAGGATAATTTTATTTTATGGTAAAATTATAAATGTATACATTATATTTAAAGGGATAACATAAAGAAAATAAAATTAATTTTGCTATCTTCGATTATAGTTTTTAGATTTTCAATATGTAAAAATAAAAGAAACCGTGCGTAATTCAGGGGGGAGTTATCTACACGGCTTCTTTCATTTCGGGTTTATTTAAATTATGTACAGATTAAAAAAATATATACATGTTTATAATAATTTTTATAATTTTATAATAGGAGGTTAATATGCAAAACAAAGAATTGTTAAAAGAGTTATCCTTATCACACGCACCAAGTAGTAGAGAAGATAAATTATATGATCTAATAAAAGATAAGTTCAGTGTATTTGGAAAAGTTACAATTGATTCAATGAATAATATTATAATACATAAAGAAGGCCATGGTAGAGGAAAAGTAATGGTCATGGCTCATGCAGATGAGATATTTTTAATTGTAACAGAAATATTAAGTAATGGAGTTGTTAAGTTTAAAGGTGTTGGAGTTGACCCTAAGTCTTTAGTATCGCAAGAAATAATTATTCATGGTAGAAAAGATATTTTAGGTGTTGTAAATACAATTAAAGATACCAATAAAGCAGTTACTTCAAATGATCTTATAATTGATACAGGATATAGCAAAGAAAATTTAGAAAAGATAATTAAAATAGGAGATTTTATTACTATAAAAGGTAAATTCATAGAACTTTTAAATAATAATATTGCTTGTAAGACTATAGATAATAGAGGTAGTATTGTTGCTATGTATCAGTGCGCAAAAGAATTACAAAATATTTACCATGATTTAGATGTATATTTTGTTTGTTCTTGTCAAGAAGAAGTTGGTCATAGAGGAGCTAAAATGGCTACTTATAATTTAAATCCAGATATAGGAATAGCAATAGATACAACCTTTGATAGTGGAGAATTAGGGGCAAAAGATAGGGAAAATATCATAGGAAATGGTCCTATTATATGTCTTGGACCTAATTTACATCATAAATTAAATAGAAATATTATGTTTATAGGTGATAAATATGGGATACCTTATGGAGTTGAAGTTGAACCTGAAAATACAGGAACAGATGCTTGGGATATACAAGTTTCAAAAAAAGGAGTACCAAGTATGTTAGTTTCCATTCCTATAAAACATATGCATACACCTGTAGAACTTGTTAATATGAATGATATAGAAAATACGGGAAAAATTATTGCGAGATTTATAGAAAATTTAAAGGAAGATGATTTGGAGGAATTATTATGCTTCTAGAAAGACTTTGTAATGCAGTGGGACCTTCATCCTATGAAGATGAAGTAAGAAATATAATAAAAGACTCAATTAAGGATTTTGTTCATGAAGTAAATGTAGATAAAATGGGAAATATAATTGCACATAAAAAGGGTAATGGAAAAACAGTAATATTAGATGTTTTCATGGATGAAGTTGGATTTATCGTTACTGCATATAACAATGATGGCACTTTAAAATTTACACCTCTTGGAAACCTACAAGAAAAAAGTATTCCATGTAAAAATGTTATTATAGGAAAAAATAAAATTAATGGAGCTATAGGATTAAAGGCCATACATCTTCAAAATAAAAAAGAAAGAGAAGAAGATGTAGATATAGAAACATTATCTATAGATATTGGAGCTAAATCTAAAGAAGAAGCTAAAAAGTATGTATCTATAGGAGATGAAGTTTTATTTACTACAGAATTTGGAATGTTAGGTGAAAAATACATTAAAGGAAAAGCCTTAGATAGCAGAGTTCCTTGCTATGCTTTAATAGAACTTTTAAAAGAAAATTATAATGCAAATATTTATGCTATATTTACATCTCAAAGACACATAGGAAGTAGAGGCGCTATTATATCATCATGTAATATAAAATCAGATATTACTATTATACTTGAAGGAGCATTAGCTAAAGAAGAAGGAAATAAAATAGAAAATGGACCATCAATATCAAGAATAGATAATAATACTATTTGTGATAATAGATTTATTGATGATATAAGAAAAATTGGTGAAAAAGAAAAAATACCATATCAAATTAAAAAATATATAAATAAACAAAATGACGGTGATTCATATATAAGCACAGGAAATACAAAAGGAGTTATTACAATATCTATACCTTGTAAATATATGAATTCACCTATTTTAGTTTCTTGTAAAGAAGATATTGAAAATACCATAAGGTTAATTAGGGAATATTTAAAATCTTTATAGTTAAATTGGAGGAGTTACTTTGGAAAATTGGCAATTTTGGTTCATGATAGGTAGTGGAATTTATTTATTAATATTAGGTATAGCAATGATATTGAAGAAGGATCTATCTATGAACAAGGCAATTGGAATTTATAATATAGCAGTAGGAGCTTTGTCTTTAGCAGGAGCATTAGTAGGAAAGTACAAAGGCCATAAAAGTGGAAAAATATTTTCTATTTTTACTGTGGTTTTAATAGTATCATTTTTAATGTTTACTATATTAAAGGCAGCTACTAAAAAAGATAATTATGAGAAAAGGATGGTTAAATTATGGATAGATTAATGGAAAGTTTAATAGATTCATTTGGGGTGAGTACAAAAGAAGAAAATATTAAAGATATTATAAAAAACAAATTAAGTTAATGAATAAAGAAAAATTGATAAATTTAGATTTCAATGAAGATGAAATGGGAAATATAGTTGTTAAAGTTGGTGAAGGTACTGAAAAATTAATGATATGTACTCACATGGATAATACTGGACTTATGGTGATGGATATAGATGATAGGGGATTTTTAAAAGTTATTCCTGTAGGAAATATAGATTTAAAAAATATTTCAGCAAGCTTTTTTAAATCTCAACAAGGTTATATAGGAAGAATGGGGTTCTTAAAGGAAGATTCATCAAAGGATAATCTATTTATTGATTTTGGAATTTCTACTAAAGAAAAAGTCAAAGAAAAAATTAAAGAAGGAGATTTCCTTGAACTTATAGGTAAAAAAATACAGGTTGAAAATAAGATAATTGGTGCAAATATTCATAGTAGGATAGCATGTTATATAATTCTTAAGGTTATAGAAAATATAAGTATAAAAAATTTAAATAAAGAAGTGTATTTCGTATTTTCAGTACAAAAGGAATTAGGATTTAAAGGAGCGAGGTTAGCAGCAGTTAATATAAAACCACATAGTGCTATAGTTTTAGATTCAATGGAGTCTGATGATGCTAAAGAAGGCTCATATAAGATAGCTTTAGATAAAGGTACTATTATGTCTGTATTTGATAGAAGTCTTGTAATTCATAATGAAATTAAAGAGAAAATCGAAAAGGTTTCAAAAAAATTAGATTTAAAACTTCAATATAGTATAAGTGATGGAGAAAATGAAGGTGGTCTTATACATAAGGAAGTTGGAGGCATAAAAACAGGAATGATAGCACTTCCATGTAGATATATTAATACGTCTGGAGAAATGATATCTCTAGAAGATGTTGCAAATACAATTAGTTTATTAAATGAATTTATACATGAAGGAAGTATTGAAAACTAAATAGTTTTCAATACTTCCTTCAATTTTAACCAATCATTTTCATACATTTTTTTAAATTCATCATTTCTATTATAAGTTAATGCTGATGGATGATACATAGGAAATATATTTATTTTTAAGTTCTCATTATAGTAAAGATTTCCGTGGCAATCGCCAATGCTTTTAAATTCAGTAAGTCTTTTTAATGGAACATTTCCTAAAGTTATAATTATTTTAGGATTTACAAAATTTATTTCATCATCTAAAACTTCTCTAAACAAATTAACTTCAGAGACTTTAGGAGGTCGATTACTTATTGTAGTTCTACCTGTTTTTCCTACCTTTTTTTTTATTGGACGAAAAAAACATGTATTAGTAATTCTAACTTCACTGCGACTTAATCCTATGGACTTTAAGTAGTTATTAAAAGTTTCACCAGCCATGCCAACAAAAGGTTTACCTTGTGCTACTTCATTTTTACCTGGAGCTTCTCCAATAAATAAAACATTGCAAGGTATGGGACCATCGCCAGTTATAAAACCACCAGTTTCTTCACAATTATATTTTTTAACTATGTTTTCAATTCTATCTCTTAAAAAGTTATTTATATCTATTATAAAAACCTCCTTTTAAAAAATAATATGTAAAGTTATTATACACTGTTTAAGGGAAAAATAATAATGATATTATATCGATATATTGAAATAAATTTACATGAAATGTTATAGTATTTAAGTTAATTAAATTAAAAAGTTACGGAAAGGAAAATAAGAGATGAAAACAATAGATAAATACGGAATTTTAGAAGATGCTAACTGCATTAATATAATGAAACCTAAAGTTGTAGAATATAAAAAAGGAGAAAGTTTAACATTAGTTTTCCCTGTTCTTGAGAAGTATTTAAATCCTTTAAAATCTATGCAAGGAGGATTTATAACGGCAGCTTTTGATAATGCCTTTGGTATATTTTTTATTACAGAAAATCATGGAGAATTAATAACAACTATAGATATTACTACTAGTTATCAAAGACCTATATTTTTAGGCGATGACCTTAAAATTATAGTAAATATAAAACAAACAGGAGATAATATAGTTCACATGTATGGTGAAGGATATAATAAGGAAGGAAAATTAGTTGCTACATGTAGTACAAATATAATGCGTATAAATAATAAAAATAGATAATGCAAGAGTTGAAAACCTAAAGTACTGATTAGTATTTTAGGTTTTTTATAAAATTTCGAGAATATTTAATTGAGAAAAAAGTTAATACATAAAATAAAAGATTAAGGACTAATTTATTGATGATTTTTATTTCATAATTGAGGTTAAATTTACATATGATAAAATATTAAGTATATAGGAGGAAATATAAATTGATTAAGAAACATAATAAATTAAGTTCTATTATAAAAATTTTTTTAGTATTTTTAATGTATTGTGTTACTGCAACTATATGTACACAAATTCTTATGAAATTTTTAGGAAATCATTTATTTAATATATCATCAGGAAGAGAAGTAATAGATTTTCTTTTAAATACTGAAATAGGAATGTTTTTATTAAAAATAATAGAATCAATATGTTTACTTTCTACTATATTATTGTTATTAAAGGTTTTTGATAATAAAACTATTAAAGATATAGGAATAAAGGATTTAAATAAAAATTATAAATATTTAATATATGGACTTATATTAGGAGCTGTATCTATAACAGGTATATTTTTAATTTTATTAATGGGAAAACTTATAGTTTTGGAAAATTCATTAAAGAGACCAATTATAAATATATACATTTTAATAGATATTTTATTATTTACCCTTGTAGGAATAAATGAAGAAGTATTATGTAGAGGATATATTTTGAATGTACTGGATGTTAAGAAAAAACCTATAAGATCATCTATAATATCATCAGCTATATTTTCATTGTTGCATATATTGAATCCTAATGTAAAAATTATAGGAATGATAAATATATTTTTTATTGGATTATTATTTTCTTATATGTATATAAAAACTAAAAATCTTTGGATGTCCATTGGATATCACATTACCTGGAATTATTTTCAGGGGAATGTATTTGGATTTCCTGTTAGTGGTCAAAATAAATTTTCATCAATATATAATATTGAATATATAAAAGAAAGCATTGTAACAGGGGGAGGCTTTGGACCAGAGGCAGGAATTGTGGTGACTTTAATTATAAGTATAAGCTTTATATTTGTTTGGATTTTTATTTTACGTAATGAAGTATATATGAACAAATCTTAGTATAATATAAGAATATAACATATACTTTACCAGGAGTATCGATATATATAATAGTTAATAATACTTAGTAAATATAAGTATATTTACTGTAATTATCTTAAATCATTAATAATAAAAAACATGATTATATTAATTCTGATAAGATATTCCTTGTCGTCACGGAGACGACGGAAACAAAGGAAACAACGAAAGAATTTAAATAATTTGAGAAAATTAAAAAAATTCAAAAAAGTTGTTGACAAAGAGAAATGAAATTGATATAATGAATAAGCCGTCGAGAGATGGCGAAAGAAAATGGTCTTTGAAAATTAAACAGAATTAAGGTAAGAAACCAGTCAATAAATTTGAGTAAGATTAAACTTTTAAATTGAGAGTTTGATCCTGGCTCAGGACGAACGCTGGCGGCGTGCCTAACACATGCAAGTCGAGCGATGAAACTTCCTTCGGGGAGTGGATTAGCGGCGGACGGGTGAGTAACACGTGGGTAACCTGCCTCAAAGAGGGGGATAGCCTCCCGAAAGGGAGATTAATACCGCATAACATTATTTTATGGCATCATAGAATAATCAAAGGAGTAATCCGCTTTGAGATGGACCCGCGGCGCATTAGCTAGTTGGTGAGGTAAGGGCTCACCAAGGCGACGATGCGTAGCCGACCTGAGAGGGTGATCGGCCACATTGGAACTGAGACACGGTCCAGACTCCTACGGGAGGCAGCAGTGGGGAATATTGCGCAATGGGGGAAACCCTGACGCAGCAACGCCGCGTGAGTGATGAAGGTTTTCGGATCGTAAAACTCTGTCTTTAGGGACGATAATGACGGTACCTAAGGAGGAAGCCACGGCTAACTACGTGCCAGCAGCCGCGGTAATACGTAGGTGGCAAGCGTTGTCCGGATTTACTGGGCGTAAAGAGTATGTAGGTGGGTGCTTAAGTCAGATGTGAAATTCCCGGGCTTAACCTGGGCGCTGCATTTGAAACTGGGCATCTAGAGTGCAGGAGAGGAAAGTGGAATTCCTAGTGTAGCGGTGAAATGCGTAGAGATTAGGAAGAACACCAGTGGCGAAGGCGACTTTCTGGACTGTAACTGACACTGAGATACGAAAGCGTGGGTAGCAAACAGGATTAGATACCCTGGTAGTCCACGCCGTAAACGATGAATACTAGGTGTCGGGGGGTACCACCCTCGGTGCCGCAGCAAACGCATTAAGTATTCCGCCTGGGGAGTACGGTCGCAAGATTAAAACTCAAAGGAATTGACGGGGACCCGCACAAGCAGCGGAGCATGTGGTTTAATTCGAAGCAACGCGAAGAACCTTACCTAGACTTGACATCTCCTGAATTACTCTTAATCGAGGAAGTCCCTTCGGGGACAGGAAGACAGGTGGTGCATGGTTGTCGTCAGCTCGTGTCGTGAGATGTTGGGTTAAGTCCCGCAACGAGCGCAACCCTTATTGTTAGTTGCTACTATTAAGTTAAGCACTCTAACGAGACTGCCGCGGTTAACGTGGAGGAAGGTGGGGATGACGTCAAATCATCATGCCCCTTATGTCTAGGGCTACACACGTGCTACAATGGCTGGTACAACGAGCAGCAAACCCGCGAGGGGGAGCAAAACTTGAAAGCCAGTCCCAGTTCGGATTGTAGGCTGAAACTCGCCTACATGAAGTTGGAGTTGCTAGTAATCGCGAATCAGCATGTCGCGGTGAATACGTTCCCGGGTCTTGTACACACCGCCCGTCACACCATGAGAGCCGGTAACACCCGAAGCCCGTGAGGTAACCGTAAGGAGCCAGCGGTCGAAGGTGGGATTGGTGATTGGGGTGAAGTCGTAACAAGGTAGCCGTAGGAGAACCTGCGGCTGGATCACCTCCTTTCTAGGGAGAATGGAAGCAAAGCTTCCAGACTGGCACTTAATTCTGTTTAATTTTGAAAGACTAAGTCTTTCTATTTGTTCTTTGAAAATTGCACAGTGATAAAGAAACGAAAAAACCTAGTTAACAAATATAATTTGTTAATAATAATAGTAATTGATGATAGATCAAGCTACAAAGGGCGCACGGTGAATGCCCTGGCACTAGGAGCCGATGAAGGACGTGATAAGCTGCGATAAGCTACATGTAGGCGCACATAGCCTGTGATATGTAGATTTCCGAATGGGGAAACCCATCTAGTTATGCTAGATACTGTATACTGAATTCATAGGTATATGGAGGTACACCTGGGGAACTGAAACATCTAAGTACCCAGAGGAAGAGAAAGAAAATTCGATTCCCTAAGTAGCGGCGAGCGAAAGGGGAAGAGCCCAAACCAGGAACTTGTTCCTGGGGTTGCGGATAGATCATAACGCTTTGATTTCTTTAGTTGAAGAGAACTGGAAAGTTCCGTCGTAGAAGGTAATAACCCTGTAGGCGAAAAGGAAAGAAAAGTAGATCTACTCCAGAGTACCACGAGACACGTGAAACCTTGTGGGAAGCTGGGAGGACCATCTCCCAAGGCTAAATACTACCTAGTGACCGATAGTGAAGCAGTACCGTGAGGGAAAGGTGAAAAGAACCCCGGAAGGGGAGTGAAATAGAATCTGAAACCGTGTGCCTACAATCGGTCGGAGCACATTAAAGTGTGACGGCGTACTTTTTGTAGAACGGGCCAGCGAGTTACGATATATAGCAAGGTTAAGCACTTATGGTGTGGAGCCGAAGGGAAACCGAGTCTGAATAGGGCAACTAGTTGTATATTGTAGACCCGAAACCGGGTGACCTATCCATGGCCAGGATGAAGCGGAAGTAAAATTCCGTGGAGGTCCGAACCACGTTGGTGTTGAAAAACCATGGGATGAGCTGTGGATAGCGGAGAAATTCCAATCGAACTCGGAGATAGCTGGTTCTCCTCGAAATAGCTTTAGGGCTAGCGTCGGGTAATTGAGTAGTGGAGGTAGAGCACTGAATGGGCTAGGGGCTGACAACAGTTACTGAACCCTATCAAACTCCGAATGCCATATACTTGTACCCCGGCAGTCAGACTACGAATGATAAGATCCGTGGTCAAAAGGGAAACAGCCCAGACCATCAGCTAAGGTCCCAAAGTGTAAGTTAAGTGGGAAAGGATGTGGGATTTCTAAGACAACTAGGATGTTGGCTTAGAAGCAGCCACTCATTTAAAGAGTGCGTAATAGCTCACTAGTCGAGAGATCCTGCGCCGAAGATGTAACGGGGCTCAAACTTACCACCGAAGCTATGGATGTGTACTTTGTACACGTGGTAGAGGAGCTTTCTGTACAGGTTGAAGTCATACCGTAAGGAGTGGTGGACAGTACAGAAGTGAGAATGCTGGCATAAGTAGCGAAAAACAAGTGAGAATCTTGTTGACCGAATATCTAAGGTTTCCTGGGGAAGGCTCGTCCTCCCAGGGTTAGTCGGGACCTAAGCCGAGGCCGAAAGGCGTAGGTGATGGACAACTGGTTGATATTCCAGTACCACCATAATGCGTTTGACAAATGGGATGACGCAGGAGGATAGGATGTGCGCACTATTGGATGTGCGTCTAAGCACTTAGGGTGTTAAGTAGGCAAATCCGCTTAACATTAAGCCTGAGGTGTGATGGGGAGCCTATTTTGGCGAAGTATCTGATTCCACGCTGCCAAGAAAAGTCTCTATGGAGCAAAGTGGTGCCCGTACCGCAAACCGACACAGGTAGATGAGGAGAGAATCCTAAGGTCGTCGGAAGAATTATTGCTAAGGAACTCGGCAAATTGACCCCGTAACTTAGGGAGAAGGGGTGCCTACGAGAGTAGGCCGCAGTGAATAGGCTCAAGCAACTGTTTATCAAAAACACAGGTCTCTGCTAAAGCGTAAGCTGATGTATAGGGGCTGACGCCTGCCCGGTGCTGGAAGGTTAAGGGGAATAGTTAGCGCAAGCGAAGCTATGAACTTAAGCCCCAGTAAACGGCGGCCGTAACTATAACGGTCCTAAGGTAGCGAAATTCCTTGTCGGGTAAGTTCCGACCCGCACGAATGGCGTAATGATTTGAGCACTGTCTCGGCAATAAATCCGGTGAAATTGTAGTGCAAGTGAAGATGCTTGCTACCCGCGGTTGGACGGAAAGACCCCGTAGAGCTTTACTGTAGCTTAGCATTGAATTTCGGTATTGTCTGTACAGGATAGGTGGGAGACTTAGAAGCGAGGGCGTCAGCTTTCGTGGAGTCGTCCTTGGGATACCACCCTGACAGTACTGGAATTCTAACTGGAGGCCATGAATCTGGTCACAGGACATTGCTAGGTGGGCAGTTTGACTGGGGCGGTCGCCTCCTAAAAGGTAACGGAGGCGCCCAAAGGTTCCCTCAGCGCGGTCGGAAATCGCGCGTAGAGTGCAAAGGCAGAAGGGAGCCTGACTGCGACACATACAGGTGGAGCAGGGACGAAAGTCGGGCTTAGTGATCCGGTGGTTCTGTATGGAAGGGCCATCGCTCAACGGATAAAAGCTACCTCGGGGATAACAGGCTGATCTCCCCCAAGAGTCCACATCGACGGGGAGGTTTGGCACCTCGATGTCGGCTCGTCGCATCCTGGGGCTGTAGTCGGTCCCAAGGGTTGGGCTGTTCGCCCATTAAAGCGGCACGCGAGCTGGGTTCAGAACGTCGTGAGACAGTTCGGTCCCTATCCGCCGTGGGCGTAGGAAATTTGAGAGGAGCTGTCCTTAGTACGAGAGGACCGGGATGGACCAACCTCTGGTGCACCAGTTGTTCCGCCAGGAGCACAGCTGGGTAGCTATGTTGGGAAGGGATAAACGCTGAAAGCATCTAAGCGTGAAGCCCACCTCAAGATTAGATTTCCCATAGCGTAAGCTAGTAAGACCCCTGAAAGACTATCAGGTTGATAGGTTGGAGGTGTAAGTACAGTAATGTATTCAGCTGACCAATACTAATAGGTCGAGGGCTTGATCAAATATTTATTATCACTGTGCAATTTTGAAAGAACAAATCTGGTGATTATGGCTTGAAGGTAACACCCGTTCCCATACCGAACACGATGGTTAAGCTTCAAAGCGCCGATGGTACTGCACTGGAGACGGTGTGGAAGAGTAGGTCGTCGCCGGGTAATAAGGCTGGATAGCTCAGTCGGTAGAGCAGAGGACTGAAAATCCTCGTGTCCCTGGTTCGATTCCTGGTCTAGCCACCAAAAACACTAACTTTGTTAGTGTTTTTTTATTGTATTTATATAATCATATACTTTCAAAATTATATTATATTTTAACAAATAAGTATGTAATAATGAATTTTTGCTAAGATCATGTATTAAAATAGTAATTTCAATTAAAATTAAATAATTATACTAATGAAAAAGATATACTATTAAATATATTAATTAAAAAATGTTAAGAATTTAGTTGACAAATGTAGATAATGCTGATATAATTTATAAATGTAATGACGAAAATGAATATCTGGTGATTATGGCTTGAAGGTAACACCCGTTCCCATACCGAACACGATGGTTAAGCTTCAAAGCGCCGATGGTACTGCACTGGAGACGGTGTGGAAGAGTAGGTCGTCGCCGGGTAATAAGGCTGGATAGCTCAGTCGGTAGAGCAGAGGACTGAAAATCCTCGTGTCCCTGGTTCGATTCCTGGTCTAGCCACCAAAAACACTAACTTTGTTAGTGTTTTTTTATTATATTTATATATTAATGTAACTATCAGAAGTCACCATCTTCGATGAAGTAATTGATGGGTACTTCACAGTAAATTATTTATAGATCAGTAATATAAGAATAACTGTAAAAATGACATTCTTCTAAGAAAAAATCATGTATTATAATATATATAATAAAAAAATAAAAAAAGTTTAAAAAATATGTTGACATATGTACTGTATGTTGATATAATAAATCTTGTGTTCGACAGGAAAGTTTGAACGGAAAACAATATATGATTCACTAGCTCAGTCGGTAGAGCACATGACTTTTAATCATGTTGTCCGGGGTTCGATTCCCCGGTGGATCACCAAAAGACGCATCTAAAAGGATGCGTTTTTTTAATAAATAATTTCATACATAGAACAAGAAGACAAAATGTGCAAAATAGGGTATTAAGATTTTAATAGCCTATTTTTTTATATATCTATATGTTATTATAAAAAGGTATACATGGGGAGTACGTAATCTAAATAAAATAAAAGGAGTTTAACTATGGAAAACAAAGTTTTAGCTAAGGTTAATGGAAAAGAAATAACAGAAAGAGATATTGAAGTTGCTATTAAAAGATTTCCACAAGAAAGACAGGCTTATTTTGCTGGTGAACAAGGAAGAAAACAATTATTAGATCAATTAGTAGCTTTTGAATTATTTTATGCTTATGGAAAAGAAAATGAACTTGATAAAACACAAGAGTTTATTGATGGCATAGAAATTATGAAGAAGGATGCATTAACTCAAATGTCTGTAAATAAAGTTCTTTCAGAAGTAAAGGTTACAGATAAGGAAGTAGAAGATTATTATACAGCTAATAAAAAGAATTTCGTTGTTGGAGAAACAGTTTCTGCAAAACATATACTTGTAGATAATGAGGAATTAGCTAATAAAATAGCAGAAAAAATAAAAGATGGTATGTCTTTTGATGAAGCTGCAAAAGAATATTCAACTTGTCCTTCAAAAGCTCAAGGTGGAAACCTAGGAAGATTTGGAAGGGGTCAAATGGTTCCTGAATTTGAAGAAGCTGCATTTAATTTAGAAATAGGTAAATTAAGTGAACCAGTTAAAACTCAATTTGGATATCATTTAATAGAAGTAGAAGATAAAAATGAAGCTACAGAAAAATCTTTTAATGAAGTTAAAGATATGATTAAAGCTAATTTAATACAACAAAGACAAACAGCTAAATACACTACTTTTGTAGAAGAATTAAAAAATAAGTATAATGTAGAAATGTAATAAAGCTTACTATTTATAGTGCTAACAGTTTATATGTTAGCACTTTTTTTACTTAGATAATAAGTATTATAATGATATACTTAACCAGGAGTATCTCTCTATATATAATGTAGAATTTATTAGTAATATAAAGTATTATTAATATAATCATTAAATATATATATAAATGATTATATATTAGAGTTATAATTTTGATACAATAATCCCTGTCGTCACGGAGACGACGGAAACAAAGGAAACAACGAAAGAATTTAAATAATTTGAGAAAATTAAAAAAATTCAAAAAAGTTGTTGACAAAGAGAAATGAAATTGATATAATGAATAAGCCATCGAGAGATGGCGAAAGAAAATGGTCTTTGAAAATTAAACAGAATTAAGGTAAGAAACCAGTCAATAAATTTGAGTAAGATTAAACTTTTAAATTGAGAGTTTGATCCTGGCTCAGGACGAACGCTGGCGGCGTGCCTAACACATGCAAGTCGAGCGATGAAGCTTCCTTCGGGGAGTGGATTAGCGGCGGACGGGTGAGTAACACGTGGGTAACCTGCCTCAAAGAGGGGGATAGCCTCCCGAAAGGGAGATTAATACCGCATAACATTATTTTATGGCATCATAGAATAATCAAAGGAGTAATCCGCTTTGAGATGGACCCGCGGCGCATTAGCTAGTTGGTGAGGTAAGGGCTCACCAAGGCGACGATGCGTAGCCGACCTGAGAGGGTGATCGGCCACATTGGAACTGAGACACGGTCCAGACTCCTACGGGAGGCAGCAGTGGGGAATATTGCGCAATGGGGGAAACCCTGACGCAGCAACGCCGCGTGAGTGATGAAGGTTTTCGGATCGTAAAACTCTGTCTTTAGGGACGATAATGACGGTACCTAAGGAGGAAGCCACGGCTAACTACGTGCCAGCAGCCGCGGTAATACGTAGGTGGCAAGCGTTGTCCGGATTTACTGGGCGTAAAGAGTATGTAGGTGGGTGCTTAAGTCAGATGTGAAATTCCCGGGCTTAACCTGGGCGCTGCATTTGAAACTGGGCATCTAGAGTGCAGGAGAGGAAAGTGGAATTCCTAGTGTAGCGGTGAAATGCGTAGAGATTAGGAAGAACACCAGTGGCGAAGGCGACTTTCTGGACTGTAACTGACACTGAGATACGAAAGCGTGGGTAGCAAACAGGATTAGATACCCTGGTAGTCCACGCCGTAAACGATGAATACTAGGTGTCGGGGGGTACCACCCTCGGTGCCGCAGCAAACGCATTAAGTATTCCGCCTGGGGAGTACGGTCGCAAGATTAAAACTCAAAGGAATTGACGGGGACCCGCACAAGCAGCGGAGCATGTGGTTTAATTCGAAGCAACGCGAAGAACCTTACCTAGACTTGACATCTCCTGAATTACTCTTAATCGAGGAAGTCCCTTCGGGGACAGGAAGACAGGTGGTGCATGGTTGTCGTCAGCTCGTGTCGTGAGATGTTGGGTTAAGTCCCGCAACGAGCGCAACCCTTATTGTTAGTTGCTACTATTAAGTTAAGCACTCTAACGAGACTGCCGCGGTTAACGTGGAGGAAGGTGGGGATGACGTCAAATCATCATGCCCCTTATGTCTAGGGCTACACACGTGCTACAATGGCTGGTACAACGAGCAGCAAACCCGCGAGGGGGAGCAAAACTTGAAAGCCAGTCCCAGTTCGGATTGTAGGCTGAAACTCGCCTACATGAAGTTGGAGTTGCTAGTAATCGCGAATCAGCATGTCGCGGTGAATACGTTCCCGGGTCTTGTACACACCGCCCGTCACACCATGAGAGCCGGTAACACCCGAAGCCCGTGAGGTAACCGTAAGGAGCCAGCGGTCGAAGGTGGGATTGGTGATTGGGGTGAAGTCGTAACAAGGTAGCCGTAGGAGAACCTGCGGCTGGATCACCTCCTTTCTAGGGAGAATGGAAGCAAAGCTTCCAGACTGGCACTTAATTCTGTTTAATTTTGAAAGACTAAGTCTTTCTATTTGTTCTTTGAAAATTGCACAGTGATAAAGAAACGAAAAAACCTAGTTAACAAATATAATTTGTTAATAATAATAGTAATTGATGATAGATCAAGCTACAAAGGGCGCACGGTGAATGCCCTGGCACTAGGAGCCGATGAAGGACGTGATAAGCTGCGATAAGCTACATGTAGGCGCACATAGCCTGTGATATGTAGATTTCCGAATGGGGAAACCCATCTAGTTATGCTAGATACTGTATACTGAATTCATAGGTATATGGAGGTACACCTGGGGAACTGAAACATCTAAGTACCCAGAGGAAGAGAAAGAAAATTCGATTCCCTAAGTAGCGGCGAGCGAAAGGGGAAGAGCCCAAACCAGGAACTTGTTCCTGGGGTTGCGGATAGATCATAACGCTTTGATTTCTTTAGTTGAAGAGAACTGGAAAGTTCCGTCGTAGAAGGTAATAACCCTGTAGGCGAAAAGGAAAGAAAAGTAGATCTACTCCAGAGTACCACGAGACACGTGAAACCTTGTGGGAAGCTGGGAGGACCATCTCCCAAGGCTAAATACTACCTAGTGACCGATAGTGAAGCAGTACCGTGAGGGAAAGGTGAAAAGAACCCCGGAAGGGGAGTGAAATAGAATCTGAAACCGTGTGCCTACAATCGGTCGGAGCACATTAAAGTGTGACGGCGTACTTTTTGTAGAACGGGCCAGCGAGTTACGATATATAGCAAGGTTAAGCACTTATGGTGTGGAGCCGAAGGGAAACCGAGTCTGAATAGGGCAACTAGTTGTATATTGTAGACCCGAAACCGGGTGACCTATCCATGGCCAGGATGAAGCGGAAGTAAAATTCCGTGGAGGTCCGAACCACGTTGGTGTTGAAAAACCATGGGATGAGCTGTGGATAGCGGAGAAATTCCAATCGAACTCGGAGATAGCTGGTTCTCCTCGAAATAGCTTTAGGGCTAGCGTCGGGTAATTGAGTAGTGGAGGTAGAGCACTGAATGGGCTAGGGGCTGACAACAGTTACTGAACCCTATCAAACTCCGAATGCCATATACTTGTACCCCGGCAGTCAGACTACGAATGATAAGATCCGTGGTCAAAAGGGAAACAGCCCAGACCATCAGCTAAGGTCCCAAAGTGTAAGTTAAGTGGGAAAGGATGTGGGATTTCTAAGACAACTAGGATGTTGGCTTAGAAGCAGCCACTCATTTAAAGAGTGCGTAATAGCTCACTAGTCGAGAGATCCTGCGCCGAAGATGTAACGGGGCTCAAACTTACCACCGAAGCTATGGATGTGTACTTTGTACACGTGGTAGAGGAGCTTTCTGTACAGGTTGAAGTCATACCGTAAGGAGTGGTGGACAGTACAGAAGTGAGAATGCTGGCATAAGTAGCGAAAAACAAGTGAGAATCTTGTTGACCGAATATCTAAGGTTTCCTGGGGAAGGCTCGTCCTCCCAGGGTTAGTCGGGACCTAAGCCGAGGCCGAAAGGCGTAGGTGATGGACAACTGGTTGATATTCCAGTACCACCATAATGCGTTTGACAAATGGGATGACGCAGGAGGATAGGATGTGCGCACTATTGGATGTGCGTCTAAGCACTTAGGGTGTTAAGTAGGCAAATCCGCTTAACATTAAGCCTGAGGTGTGATGGGGAGCCTATTTTGGCGAAGTATCTGATTCCACGCTGCCAAGAAAAGTCTCTATGGAGCAAAGTGGTGCCCGTACCGCAAACCGACACAGGTAGATGAGGAGAGAATCCTAAGGTCGTCGGAAGAATTATTGCTAAGGAACTCGGCAAATTGACCCCGTAACTTAGGGAGAAGGGGTGCCTACGAGAGTAGGCCGCAGTGAATAGGCTCAAGCAACTGTTTATCAAAAACACAGGTCTCTGCTAAAGCGTAAGCTGATGTATAGGGGCTGACGCCTGCCCGGTGCTGGAAGGTTAAGGGGAATAGTTAGCGCAAGCGAAGCTATGAACTTAAGCCCCAGTAAACGGCGGCCGTAACTATAACGGTCCTAAGGTAGCGAAATTCCTTGTCGGGTAAGTTCCGACCCGCACGAATGGCGTAATGATTTGAGCACTGTCTCGGCAATAAATCCGGTGAAATTGTAGTGCAAGTGAAGATGCTTGCTACCCGCGGTTGGACGGAAAGACCCCGTAGAGCTTTACTGTAGCTTAGCATTGAATTTCGGTATTGTCTGTACAGGATAGGTGGGAGACTTAGAAGCGAGGGCGTCAGCTTTCGTGGAGTCGTCCTTGGGATACCACCCTGACAGTACTGGAATTCTAACTGGAGGCCATGAATCTGGTCACAGGACATTGCTAGGTGGGCAGTTTGACTGGGGCGGTCGCCTCCTAAAAGGTAACGGAGGCGCCCAAAGGTTCCCTCAGCGCGGTCGGAAATCGCGCGTAGAGTGCAAAGGCAGAAGGGAGCCTGACTGCGACACATACAGGTGGAGCAGGGACGAAAGTCGGGCTTAGTGATCCGGTGGTTCTGTATGGAAGGGCCATCGCTCAACGGATAAAAGCTACCTCGGGGATAACAGGCTGATCTCCCCCAAGAGTCCACATCGACGGGGAGGTTTGGCACCTCGATGTCGGCTCGTCGCATCCTGGGGCTGTAGTCGGTCCCAAGGGTTGGGCTGTTCGCCCATTAAAGCGGCACGCGAGCTGGGTTCAGAACGTCGTGAGACAGTTCGGTCCCTATCCGCCGTGGGCGTAGGAAATTTGAGAGGAGCTGTCCTTAGTACGAGAGGACCGGGATGGACCAACCTCTGGTGCACCAGTTGTTCCGCCAGGAGCACAGCTGGGTAGCTATGTTGGGAAGGGATAAACGCTGAAAGCATCTAAGCGTGAAGCCCACCTCAAGATTAGATTTCCCATAGCGTAAGCTAGTAAGACCCCTGAAAGACTATCAGGTTGATAGGTTGGAGGTGTAAGTACAGTAATGTATTCAGCTGACCAATACTAATAGGTCGAGGGCTTGATCAAATATTTATTATCACTGTGCAATTTTGAAAGAACAAATCTGGTGATTATGGCTTGAAGGTAACACCCGTTCCCATACCGAACACGATGGTTAAGCTTCAAAGCGCCGATGGTACTGCACTGGAGACGGTGTGGAAGAGTAGGTCGTCGCCGGGTAACTTAAAGCACTAAGCAAAATGCTTAGTGCTTTTTTATTTTGTTTTTTATTTTGTTATGTATTTATTTTATCTCTCAGTAAATAATATTTTATATATGTACTTTTGACTTAATGTATCTGCTTAAAAGGAGAGATAAATAATGAAATTAAAAAAAGCATCATTAATACTATTATTCGTATGTTTATTTTGTTGTGTTACATATTTGGTATATTATAAAAGTTATACAAATGTTATTGCTACATCAATTGGTGAAAAAAGATTTATAAATAAAGATATTGTTGAAGTTATTCCTAAAGATATGGAACTTAAAGCTCCTATATATCCCAAAAGATCAAAATATATAATGTATTGCAATTTAGATGGAGATAAAGAAAAAGAAGTAATAATGACCTTTAGAAAAAAAGATAATAAAAATATAGGCGGAATAATAATATTAAAAAGATACGGAGATACATGGAAAGAAATTTTAAAAGAATTTGGAAAAAATAAAATTATATATGAAGTAACTTTTGCAGATATAGATGGTGATAATACTGATGAACTTTTAGTAGGATATTCAACAGGGATTTTAGAAAAAAATAAATTAAATATATATAAGTATGATGAAAAAAAACAAATTTTAAATCTAATAGGAGATTATGAATATTCAAAATTAGATATCAAAACTATTATTAATAAAAATGATAATAGTGAAACAAAAAAAATTGCCTTGTGGAAAAAGATTGATGAAGATATTTACGTTGTAAATTTATTAAAATATCATAATAATAATTTAATAGAGGCTAAAGAAGAATATCCAAACTACTTTCCAAGGGTAGTAGATTATTATAGAGGAAAGTTAAGAAGTAAAGAAAATAAAAATAGTGCAACTATGTGGTATTATTTTATAGATGCCCAAGTAAAGTCTAATAAATATAAAGAAGCTTTGAATAGTATATATGAAGTAAAAAAAATAAAACCCAAGGGTTATGAAAATAAGAAAGATATTTTTAATGAACTAGAAAAATATATAGTAGAAAGTTTTCAATAATATATAAAAGTTATATTTAAAGTAGATGTGAATAAAGTAAATTTTCATGTCTACTTTTTTTATATATGTGTATAATTAAAGGTAGTTAATATATGTGGGAGATGAATATTATGGATAACATTGAAAAGCTTAAAGAAATAATTAATACTAGTTCAAAAATTGTATTTTTTGGTGGAGCTGGGGTTTCTACAGAAAGCAATATACCCGATTTTAGATCTGAAAATGGTATTTATAAAACCAAGGATAATTTTATTGAATCACCTGAAGTTATGCTTAGTCATGGTTTTTTTATGAAGCACACAGAAGACTTTTTTGACTTTTATAAAGCAAAAATGGTATATAAGAATGCAAAACCCAATGATGCTCATATAGCTTTAGCTAAACTGGAAGCTAAGGGGAAATTAACTGCAATTATTACACAAAATATAGATGGACTTCATCAACTAGCAGGTTCTAAAAATGTTTTAGAGTTACACGGATCTGTACTTAGAAACTATTGTATGAAATGTGGTAAAAGTTTCAATTTAGATTATGTAATGAATAGTAATAAATTAGTGCCTTATTGTGATAAATGTGGAGGAATAGTAAAACCAGATGTTGTATTATATGAAGAAGAATTAAATATGGATGTAATGTATAATGCTATAAAACATATAAAGGAAGCAGATACCTTAATTGTTGGAGGAACGTCTTTAGTAGTATATCCAGCGGCGGGACTTATTCAATACTTTAATGGAGATAATTTAGTTCTTATAAATAAAGCTGCAACTCCATATGATCATAAAGCTAATTTAGTTATAAATAATAGTATAGGGAAAATACTTAAAGAAGTAGTTGTATAGATTATTTTGATTTTATAATAAATGTAACCATAAGAGGTTAAATTGTATAAATGTATATACAATTTAACCTCTTACTTTTTATCCACATATATTGTATACTATGTAAGTAACTATTTTTTTAGATACACAAAGGAGGAGAAGATATGCAGGAGCATAAAGCAAGGGAGGGTTTTTCATCAGGACTAGCAGCTTTTTTTGCAACTTTAGGTTCTGCAGTAGGGCTGGGTAATATATGGAAGTTCCCTTACGTTGTAGGTTCTAATGGAGGAGCGGCATTTTTGTTAGTATATTTTGGATTTATATTATTTATAGGGTTACCTATAATGATCAGTGAATTTTATATAGGAAGAAAAACTAGGAAAAATGTTGTAGGAGCAATAGATGAATTAAATTCAAATAAGATGTGGAAAAGTATTGGTGGATTTTCTATATTAGGAGCATATTTTATATTATTTTTTTATAGTACTGTAGGTGGTTGGGTATATTCTTATATATTTAAATCACTATGTGGGGCTTTTAATGGATCTACAACAGAAAGTGTAAATCAACAATTTTTGAATACTACCGTAAGTCCTATTAGTCCAATAGTATGGCAAATAGTTGTTATAGGAGTAGTTTCTACTATTCTTATTTTAGGAGTAAAGAATGGAATAGAGAAAATAACAAAGACTCTTATGCCTGTTTTGTTTATACTTATTATAGCATGTGATATTAAGGCATTAATGCTACCAGGAGTTGGAGAGAGTTTTAGATTTTTATTTAAAATTGATTTCTCAAGCTTAACAAGGCAAGGAATATTAGTAGCTATGGGATTAGCATTTTTCAAGATGTCTGTAGGTATGGGTGCTATGACTACATATGGAAGTTATTTTACTAAGAAAGATAATATGATTGGTACTGCAGCTAAAGTTGCTGTATCTGATACAATTGTATCTCTTTTAGTTGGGGTTGCTGTATTTTCAGCAGTATTTACTTTTAATATGAAACCAGCAGGAGGTCCAGGACTTTTATTTATGACAGTTCCTCTAGTTTTTACAAAGATACCTTTTGGAACAGTTTTATTAGTATTATTTTTTATACTAGCTTCAATAGCTGCAACTACAGCTATGACATCTATGTGTGAAGTTGTTGTTGCATATTTTGTAGAGCAAAAAGGAATGTCTAGAACTAAGTCTGTTTTATTAAATGCATGTATACTTATAGGTTTTGGTATATTTGCAACTCTTTCAGCAGATAAAGGAGCACTTCTTGGAGGATTCACAATATGTGGTCTTAGAATATTTGATATATTTGATCATGTATCCTCTAATATAATATTACCATTAGGTGGATTATTAATAGCTATATTTATAGGATATTTCGTTCCAAAGGAAGATCTAGAAGAGGAACTTTCCAACAATGGAGAACTTAAAATAAAGAAAATAATAAAATTGTATAGATTTATTTTAAGATATATTACACCAATTTTAGTTTTAGTGGTATTTTTAACTTCAATTGGCATAATAAAATAAAAATTCCTTGCATATGCAAGGAATTTTTATTTTACAACAGGTTCTATTATATAAAGTTCATTTTTATTACAATTAATTATAGCTCTAGCACCTATAGGGAGGGTGAGTTTAGGGTAATCATGACCAGACATAAAGTTACAAAGGGTAGGTTTATTTAAAGATAAGATTCTATCATTAATAACTTCTTCTAAGGTAAAACTTCCTTCGTAATTTGGTAATGTACAATCAGTAAACTGTCCTAATATAATTCCACTACAATCATCTAATTTCCCCGCTAATGCAAGCTGAGTTAAATCTCTATCTATAGCATATGGCGCTTCATGGACATCCTCTATGAATAGTATATTATCTCTGGTATCTATTTCATATGGAGTACCCATAGTAGCAGAAATTAATGAGAGATTACCACCTACGATTTTACCTTCTGCAATTCCACATACATTGCAACGAAGAGGAGTGCTAGGTGGATTAATTAAATTATAAGGTCTAGTACCGTTCATAAGAGTTAAGAAAAAACTTTTACAGGTATCGGGGTCTGTAAAATTAGAAGTTGCCATAGGTCCATGAAAAGTAATAAGACCACAATAAGAATTTATAGTATTTAAAAGAACAGTTATATCGCTAAACCCAACAAATAATTTAGGATTTTTTTTTATGATATTATAATCTAGTAGAGGAAGAATTCTCATAGCACCATATCCACCTCTAATACATAAAATCATCGAAACATCTTTATCTAAAAACATATCCATAAGATCTTTGGCTCTATCTAAATCATTTCCAGCTAAGTAACCATACTTATCATATATATGCTTTCCTTCTTTTATTTTAAATCCATTACTTTCAAAGAAGTTAATAGCTTCTTTTATTTTTTTTGGATCAGCAGGACCAGCTGGTGAGACAAGACCAATAGTATCACCCAGTTTTAACCTATTAGCTATCATATAATCACACCTTATAAAATTTAATTATTAACTTAATATAAGTTTATATAGATTAAAGGGTAATTATTACTAAAACATATTTCTTTTATTTAGAAAGTATACACTACTTATAGCGCTAACTAAGATTAATGTGATAACAATACTAAATCCAGGTCCAGCTGCAGCTCCTGACCAAGGAAGACCAGTAACATTCATACCAAATATTCCTGAAAATATATCAGGAATAGACATAACTATAGTTACTGAAGCTAAAAGCTTCATTACTAAGTTTAGATTATTAGATATAACATTTGCTGATGCATCCATAGTAGCATTTAGAATGTTTCCATAGATTCCTGTCATTTCTATAGCTTGTTTTATTTCAATTATTACATCCTCTAAAATATCTTTATCTTCTTCGTATTTTTGCATTATAGATAGTTTTAACATTTTCTCTAAAGTAACCTCATTTGCTTTTAAAGAGGTAGAAAAATAAACTAAAGAATTTTGCAGAGATAATAACTGCATAAGTACCTGATTACTCATGGATTTATGTAATCTTTTTTGAATCATTAAACTTTTTTTCCCTATTTGACGTAAGTACAATAAGAAATATTTAGATACTCTATAAAGTATCTGAAGTATGAATCTTGAACGTTTGAAAGTATAAAAAGAACGAATATTTCCTTCTATAAAATCAGTTAAAACTTTACTATTTTTTAGACATATAGTTATAATTACATTTTCAGTATGGATAATTCCAAGGGGATATGTATCATATGTTAAAGAGTTTTCTTCCATTTCCGTAAAGGGAATATCGAAAATAAATAATGATTTATTATCCTCTATATCAATACGAGAAGTTTCCTCTTCATCTAGTGCTGCATTTAAAAATTCAACTGGAACCCCTGTTTTTTTTGAAACTAGTAAAATTTCCTGTTCAGAGGGAGAAATCAAATTAATCCAAGAACCAGATTGTATAGAATCTAATTGTTGTAGTGGTTGATTTGGATTATCAGGTGTTTTATATATACAAATCATAAGGGTCAATCCTTTCTATAGTAATAAAAATAATTAATATTTATTATAGATATTTAATAATATTATAACTTAAGGGTAAAGGCTTCTACAAATAAATTAAAAATATTTAAATTCAATGTTTTTAATATATAAGTAGGATGTACTAAAAACAGTTTCTTTTAATTTATGAAATCGTTACAAATAATAATAAATTAACTTAAATCAATAAAAAAAGCTAATAATTAAGTTGTAATTATTTATATAAAACTATATAATCTCTATGTAAAATGAATAAAATATATGGAGGAGAGAAATGTATAAAGAAACAGTAGCCAGGAAAAAGATTTCTAGTTTAGTTGTTATAGTAATTTTATTAGCTGTTTCTATAGTATTATCGGACATAAGTAGAAGTATGGAAATAGGACATAATGAACTTGGAGAAGCATTAATTGTTTTACTAATGGCTTTCATATTTGTGCTTATATTAATACAAATATACAAATGTAGTATAAGATATAAATATTCAATAATTGCTGATGAATTAATAATTTACAAAATCAAAGGTTGTAGAGAAGAAGTAATGGAGAATATTAAAATAAAGAATATACAATCTATAGAAAAACGCAACAAATTTTATTTTATAATAAATGCACTTATGAGTAAAAAGTATATTGGACTAAATTTAGCAAATGATTTATATACTTGTAAATATAAAAGTGGATATACAAATAAGAAGTTCTATTTTGAACCTAGTAGTAAACTTGTAGATAAATTACATCTTTTAAGGCAAAGTGAATAGGGGAAAGTGCTAGATGCATAAGCATCTAGCACTTTTTTAACACTTTAAGGTTTCTTCTTTTATTTCACGAAGTAAGTCTTCATTATCTATTAAATCAAATCCTGTAAGTGCAAGGGCCTTACTTACATCTAATACTTTATGTCTAGCAAATTCAGATAAAGTTTCTTTTGCAAAATCTTCTGATGCAAATTTTATAGAATCATTTTCGGATATTTTCACCAAGTATTTAAGAGTTGGTACTAAGGAGCATACATTTCCAAGGCTTAAACCATATGGTAAATCTATATCTTCGTGTATATCTATAATTCCGGCTTCTTTTAAATTATGAGAGAAAATTCTTGTTAAGCTTTTATTACACTTAAAATCTTCACAAGGAACTTCTGGAAGAGTAACAGTAGCTTTTATATTCATTAAATCATCTAAATGATCTGCAATAGTATTTATTTTTTCTTTAATTTCTTCTGCTATACACATATTAGGTGCTTTAATATAAAATTTTGTTGTAACTGTATTAGGTTCTATAACACGAGCTAAACTACCATTTATAGATAATTTATCAATACTACAGTTTTTAAAATAGCCTTTTACAACGGTATTTATAGAATTAAGAGTAAATAAGCAGGCATCAAAGGGTGTAAAAGAATTATTTTCTTGGCATTTATAATTTATGTTTATAGGTAAAACTGCTGGAGATGAACAGCAATTTGCATTTATTATGCTAGGATGTGCTGTTAAAACAACATCTATATCATCAAATACACCTTGCTTTGACATTATCACTTTAGATCCACCTAGAAATTCTCCAGGGCATCCTAAGACTATAACGGTGCCATGAGTTTTTGGAATTGCTTTAGATAATCCAATTGCTGCACCTATAGACATACTAGATACTAAATTACTTCCTACTATATGTCCTTGTTTACAACCACAATCATATTCACAAATATAACAAATCTTTGGATGACCATTTCCAAACTTAGCCATAAAGGCAGTTGGGATATCTAAAAAATTTTCTTTTATTTCAAAATTGTTATTTCTAAGTATATTAATTAAGTAATCGTGAGCCTTATGTTCACAAAAACTCTCTTCTGGATTTTCATATAAATACTTAGATATATCGTATAATTCCTTTTCCATAGAGACTATATGTTTTATAATGGTTTGTTTCATAGACAAAGTACCTCCTTTGTAGCGATTATTTATTAGTATACCCTTAGAGAAAAAATATATTGATATAGGTTAAGAAACTTATAAAAGTATTGAAATAAATACATAAAAATCCTATAATAAATTGTACAAGTTTTGTGGTATAAAATGTAAAAGTAAGGAGGGGAGTGTATTAATGATAAAATCAGTAAAAAAAACTGCTAAATTATTCATGGTATCTTTAGCAATAGTTCTAGCAAATGCTAATAATAAAGTTTATGCTGAAAGTAGGATTCCTCAAGTAGATAGAATTGTAGCAGAATACGCAGGAGTACGTGAAGGTGATACTCAAACTTTTGATATATTATCAAAAAGTAATTGCAATGTACAATATAGAGTATGGTTATGTAATAAAAAAGATGGTGTGTGGAAAGATATAACAAATGGATTCACACCACCTATGCAACCTAAATCTATATATAGTGTTATAACCCCAAAGTTAAAAGAAGGACAATATACTATTTCTGTTTGGGTAAAAAGAGGTGGAGTATCTAATACTATAGATAAAAGAGGATTTGATAGCTATCTTGCAACTAATATGAATTGTCTAAAGGATGATGGAAAAGGATCTTATTTAACTATAGATAATTTTCCACATAACTATGAAGTAGTACAAACTGTTTCAATATCTAATAAAAAAAGTAAAGACTATTTATATAACTATAATGTTTATGATCTTATAAATAGAAAAAATGTTATTACATCTAAAGTATATAAAGATGAAATATCATGGAAACCAGGTAAAGAAGGATTATATTTATTAAAAGTTAATATAAAGAGTATAGAGAAGATTCCGGTGGTTGTACAAAATTCAGATAAAAGAAAAGATAATGTTAATAATACGGAAGATATTAAAAATAATAATAAAGATAATAATGAAACTATAAATAAAGATATGGAAGATGATAAAAAGGAATTTTTAAAAAGTGAAGAAGATAAAAAGAATATTGATTCAGAAAGTAAAGAAAAGGATAAAGACAGTATAAATAATGTTAATAAAAAAGATAATAAACAAAATGTAGATGAAGAAAATAAAGAAATACATTATAAAGAAGTTGAGAGAAATACTACTACATTTAAGTTAATAGCTGTAGGAAATCCTTATAGAGAATTAATAAAACCAATTACTAAATCATCTACTTCAAAACAGTCTAATGCTATACATTTAAAATCTTTAGTTGTTGGAAATGTAAGTGAAGGACAAATAATATATATAAAATCATCACCAAGTCAGACTGCTTCTAATATAGGCTATTTTTATGGCAGTTTACAAGGAGTAGACATATTAAAAACATCAGGAAATTATTACTATATTGAAACAAAAGATTATAAATCATTAAACAATGTAAGAGGATATGTATTAAAATCTCAATTAAAAACAGTTATACCAAATCAAACTTATTCAATAACAGTAAAATTAGGACAACAAAAAACTTATATTTATAAAGGTGATAGTTTAATAAAAACTTTTACATGTTCTACAGGAATGGATTGGACACCTACTCCTACTGGGGTATATCTAATAGGCTCTAGAGGAAGTTTATTTTATTCTGGATCTTCAGTAATTTGTTATAACTGGGTTAGATGGAACAATAATTTTTTATTTCATAGTGTATTATACGATAGAAATGGAAATTTAATATTATCTGAGTATAAAAAACTTGGACAAAAGGCATCTCATGGATGCATAAGGCTTCCTTTAGGAGATGTAAAATGGATATATGATAATATTCCATCGGGAACTCCAGTTATTATTCAGAGATAGAATAAAAAAACGCCAAACTTCATTTGGCGTTTTTTATTAGGATATATTAAGTATGGGATTATTGAGGTAAAATTCTTCTAAATATCTCTTCTACCTCATTGGTAAATTCAGAGAATGGTCTACCAGAACGTAAGCCTTCGCCTACTTTTGATATTCTTGTAAAAAGAGCTATATCAGCACTTACTGCTACAGATTTAAGATTTTTATCTGTCTTTTTAACAACCCTTTCAACTTCAGCTTTAATTTCTTTTGTTTTGGCATCTTCCACATTACCTTCAAGTTTAATTCCTACTAATGCTTTATCACCAGTTATAATTACTGAAGAACCTTTAACATATTTTATTTTATTTACGGCATCTTCTATTTTTTTTATTCTTTCTGATGAATAATTTTCAGTTTTAGTAGTTCCGCTTATTCCATTTTTGGTGGATTCATTAATGTTTTCATTACTACTTTTATCCATTGTTTTTTCTTTAGTTGTTTTATTAGTTATGTTTTCTGGTGGTGTAGCTTTTTTATTAGTAGTATTACAAGCTACCATGGATAATGAAAGTATGAAAGCTGTTACAAGAGCCAATATACCCTTTCTTTTATTTAGATTCACATTAATCACCTCAAAAATATTATGCTCAATTTTAATAGTAATATGAGTAAATAAAAATATATTAGAAATATTTTTGTGGACAAAATAAGATTATAGAAGTTATTGAATATACTTTAGTATAAGGGGCAATAATTAAGATAGTTTTAGTAAGTTATCTAAGGAGGTAATTATGCAAAAACGTAAATGTATTATATGTGGAAAGCCTCTAAATGATGGTATAATGATAAATGGAAGAGGAATATGTAAAAACTGTGAAGGAAGAATAATAAATTCACAATCGGGTACAGATTTTTATGAATATTATATGTGTTGCATAAAAAAAGCTATACCCCATAATATCATAAGAGGAGTGGTTTACAAGTGGCAAAATTACCTCTTGTAGAAGGAATACTAAATTACTACAAAGAGAATAATGTAAGATTTTCTATGCCTGGTCATAAGGGTAAAAAAGGATTTGAAACTACAGATATAGGAAAGAAAATGATGAAAAACTTTGTTGATATGGATATAACTGAAGTTGATGGAGTAGATAATTATCATAATCCTCATGGAATAATAAGAGAAGCACAAGAAGCTTTAGCAGAGTTTTATGGAAGTAAAAAATCTTATTTCCTGGTAAATGGAAGCACCAGTGGTAATTTAACAATGATATTTTCTGTGTTTAATGAAGGAGATAAGGTAATTGTTGAAAGAAACTGTCATAAATCAATATTTAATGGAATAATATTAAGGAAACTAAATCCTATATATATAAAAAACAAAATTAATTCAAATTATAATGCTCCTCTTTCTATAGATGAGGAGCATTTTTTAAAACTTTTAGATGATAATAAAGATGCAAAAGGCATAATTTTAACATATCCTAATTATTATGGCATATGTCCTAATTTAGAATTTATAATAAGAGAATCAAAAAAAAGAAATATAAAAGTATTAGTGGATTCAGCTCATGGTGCTCATTTTGGAATTTGCAGGGGATTACCAGAAAGTGCTGTGAAATTAGGTGCGGATATAGTTGTTATGAGTGCACATAAGACTTTACCTAGTTTAACACAAACAGCATATCTTCATATAAATAATTGTGAATATCTAGAAAATATAGAATTTTATTTGCATATGTTTTTAAGTACGAGCCCTTCTTATTTACTTATGTGTTCAATGGATTATGCTAGATTTTATCTTGAAGAAGAAGGTATTAAGGATTATAAAAAACTTATAAATTTAGCAAATAGGTATAAAGAAGAAATAAATAATATTCATGGATTTCATATTATATCTAAGGATGATTTAGAAGATAGCATATATGATATAGATAATACAAGGTATGTAATCAACGTTGGAAAAGGATATAGTGCGGATAAACTATCAAATTATTTAAGGAACAATAAAATTCAAGTGGAAATGAATGATAGTGAAAATGTAATTCTTATTTTAGGGACATTTAATGGAGAAGATGATTTTAAAAGGTTATATAATGTTTTAAAAAATTGTCCTAGGGAAATTTTAATGGGTGAATATTATGATATATTAAATTATAATATATCAGAGAGAAAAATGCTTCCACATGAAGTTATAGAAAGGCCCAAGGAATTAATAAATATAAGCATGTCAAAAGGTAGAATATGTGCAGAGGCAATAGTTCCGTATCCACCTGGAATTCCTTTAGTAACTCTTGGGGAAGTTATAGATAGAGAGTCTTTAAACTTAGTAGAGCATTATTTAAATAGTGGTGTTGAAGTTTTAGGAGTAGTAAAAGAAAATGAACAACTTAAGGTTAAGGTATTAAAGGACAATCTTTAACTTAACTTCATTAAACAAAATAGGGGGAAGTATTAGTGAAAAAAGGAGTATTTATTACATTAGAAGGCCCAGAGGGTTCAGGAAAGACAACTATAGTAAAAATGATAGAGGGATATTTAAAGGAGAATAATATAGATTATATATCAACAAGAGAACCCGGTGGAATTAATATATCTGAACAAATAAGAGAAATAATATTAGATAGAAAGAATACGGAAATGGATGCAAGAACAGAGGCGCTTTTATATGTAGCATCTAGAAGACAACACTTATCAGAAAGAGTAATACCAGCCTTAAAGTCAGGAAAGATAGTAATATGTGATAGATTCATAGATTCATCTTTAGCTTATCAAGGATATGCAAGAGGTATAGGAATTGATGAAGTAATGTCAATTAACGAATTTGCAATTGATGGATATATGCCTAATTTAACTCTATATTTAGATATAGATCCGGAAATTGGACTTAAAAGAATATCAGAGAATGATAAAAGAGAAGTCAATAGACTAGATCTTGAAAAGTTAGATTTTCATAAAAAAGTAAGAGAAGGATATTTTAAGGTTTTAAAAAAATTCCCTAATAGAATAAAGAAAATCAATGCAAATCAGCCTATAGATAAAGTTTTTGAGGATGTAAAAAACTATTTAAAGTTTACAGTTATATGTTAAAATATAATTAATACCTTAATTGTATATATGAATATCTAAGGGGGAGTGTAAATGAAACTTGTAATTGCAGTGGTACAAGATAGTTATGCTGAGGATCTTATAGATGTTATAACAGAATCTGGGCATAGGGTAACCAAACTTGCAACAACAGGAGGATTTTTAAAAGAAGGAAACACAACACTTATGATAGGAGTTAAGAAAGAAGAGGTTGACGGAATAATTTCAATTATAAAAGATATATGTAGAAAAAGAAACCAAGTGGTTACAACACCTTCTCCAGTAGCTGCTTCAACAGGAGTATATGTACCTTATACAGTAGAAGTAGAGGTGGGAGGAGCTACAGTATTTGTTATTGATGTTGATGAATTTATAAAAATTTAGTTTATTTATCCATGGAGGTTAAGATGAGTTTTGAGAACATAATAGGACATGATCTAATAAAAAAAGAAATAAATAATTCTATAAATTCGGGAAAATTTTCTCATGCTCATCTTATAGTAGGGGAAGATGGAATTGGAAAGAGTTTAATGGCTAGGGAAATTGCTTTAAAGATTTTAGGCAAAGTAGAAAAGCGAGATTATGTTGATATAATACAATGGAGGATTGAAAAGAATAAACAGTCCATTGGAGTAGATAATATAAGAGATATAATAAAAGAAGTAAATAAGAAGCCTTATGAGGAAGATAAAAAAGTAATAATAATTTATCAAGGTGAGAGGATGACTATAGAAGCTCAGAACGCTTTTCTAAAAACCATAGAAGAGCCACCAAAAGGTGTTTTCATAATATTGCTTACCTCAAATTTACAATTTATGTTAGAAACTATAAAATCAAGATGCCAAGTACATAAACTTAAAAGACTAAATTTTAAGGATATGGAGAGATATATAAAAAGAGAATACCCCAATTTAGATGATAACGAAGTGCGTCAAGTTATAATATTTAGTGATGGAATACCAGGAAGATGTAAAATTTTTTTAGAAGATGAGAGTTTTAAAGAAATTAGATATAACATTATAAAAATATTATTTACGTTACAAAAAAAAGAAAAGTATATTATAAAAGAGTATGAGAAATTCTTTTATAAATTTAAAGACAATTGGGATGAAATACTAAGTTCTTTCACTGCTTATATAAGAGATATAATTCTTTACAAAGAATTAGGTAGTTCTGAAATTATTATAAATATTGATTATATAAAAGAAATAAAAGAACTTTCAAATATATATTCATTAAAACAGTTAAATAAACTTGCAAACATAATAATCGATGTAAGAGATAATTTAGATAAAAGAGTAAACTCAGCATTAGCTTTTGATGTAATGTTATTAAATATGCAGGAGGTTTAGAATGATAACAGTTGTAGGAATACGATTCAAAAAATCAGGAAAAATATATTATTTTAGTCCTAATGAATTAGATATAAAAGATGGTGAAAGTGTAATAGTAGAAACAGTAAGGGGCATAGAATTTGGACATTGTGTTATAGGACCTAAAGAAATTCCAGAAGAAGCAGTAGTAACTCCTCTTAAAAACGTTATAAGAAAAGCTACTGAAGAAGATATACAAAAAGATAAGGAAAATAAAGAAAAGCAAAAAGAAGCTTTAGATATATGTTTAAAAAAGATAGAAAAACATGATCTTCCTATGAAGCTTATTGATGTTGAATATACTTTTGATAATAATAAAATTATATTTTATTTTACAGCTGAAGGAAGGGTGGATTTTAGGGAACTTGTAAAAGATTTAGCTTCTGTATTTAGAACTAGAATAGAATTAAGACAAATAGGTGTTAGGGATGAAGCTAAAATGATAGGGGGACTTGGTCCCTGTGGTAGAGCATTATGTTGTTCTTCATTTTTAGGTGATTTTGTTCCAGTGTCTATAAAAATGGCTAAAGAACAGAACTTATCATTAAATCCTACTAAAATATCAGGTATATGTGGAAGGCTTATGTGTTGCTTAAACTATGAACAAGAAACTTATGAGGATATAAAGAAACAATTGCCTAAAGTTGATTCTGTAGTTGATACACCATATGGAAAAGGAACTGTTATAAGTAATTCTGTAGTAAATGAAAGTGTTAAAATTAAAATTAAAGATGAAGATGGCGAAGATACTGTAAAGGAAATTAAGATTAAGGATTTAACATTGGTTTCTGGCGAATATGAGTATAATAATAATATTACTGAAGATGATATTAAATTAGAAGTTGATGATATAGATGATAAAACAATACTTAAGGAATTATTGAAAGAGGACTAAGGAGGCATAAATATGAAGGCTGTTATAAATGTTTCAAGTATTCGTTCTCAAAAAGATGTTTCAAGTATAACCAGAACCCTAGGGAGTAAAGAAGGCATAATTGCATGTTATATAAAAAAAGAAAGTGGAAAAGTAGACATAGTATATGATGATTACTTTATAAGTATAGATGAAATAAAAGAACTATTAGAAGACATGGGATATACTATTATATAAAATTTGTCTTTAAAAAATTGAGAAAACGTGATAGAATGTTAATAGCATGTACATAAAAATATGAGCGTGCATTTAAAGTTTTAGGGAGGTGTTTTACATGGCATTTAAAATAGGTGATTCTTGTGTAAGCTGTGGATCATGTGCTTCTGAATGTCCAGTTGGAGCTATAAGCCAAGGAGATTCTCAATTCGAAATCGATGCAAATTCTTGCATAGATTGCGGAAACTGTGCTAATGTTTGCCCAGTTGGCGCTATCGCTGCTGAAGAATAATATTAATAAAAAAAGCCGTCTTTTAGACGGCTTTTTTTTATTATATAAATATTTATTTCAATAACATATTAACTATATTATATAGTACAGGTGCTAAAAATACAGTAAGAAGACCAGCAATACCTATACACAATCCGCTCATAGCACCTTCAGTTTCCCCAAGTTCAACAGCTTTTGATGTTCCAACAGCATGAGAGGCTGTTCCTATAGCAATGCCTATAGCTACTTTATTTTTTACCCTAACTATATTTAATATAAAAGGTCCTATAACAGCACCAAGTATACCGGTTAAAAGAATAGCGCCTACAGTTACTGCTGATAGACCACCTAATTGTTTAGAAATTTCAATACCTATAGGTGTTGTAACAGATTTAGGTAGCATTGATAGTGTAATTTGATTATCTAATTTAAATGCTTTGCATAGTAAAATAACACTTATTATACCTACGCAAGAACCACTACATATACCTACAAGAATAGGAACAATATACTGTTTTAATAAGTATAGTTTTTTATAAAGTGGAACAGCTAAAATCACCGTTGAAGGTCCTAAGAAAAAGGAAATAATTTGAGCTCCTTCATTATATGAATCTAAACTTATATGAAATTTAACTAAAAATAACATTATCAAAATAATACTTATAAGTAATGGATTAAGAATAGTTAATTTTGTTTTTGAATAAAGAATGCATCCAATTTCAAAAGCAATTAATGAAACTAAAACACCAAAAATTGGGCTTGATATAATATCGTTCATTTTTTTCTTCCTTTCATCATAAGTTCTACTAGTAATCCCGTAAAGGCAATTATTATAATAGTAGATATTATAGAAACAAGTACAATAGCAGATAGTTTTCCCTTTAGCATAGTAAAACTAGAAAGTAATCCAACTCCTGCAGGCACAAAGAAAAATGCTAAATTATCTAGTAAAAAATTGCTTATATCTTCAATCATATGAACCTTAATAATACCGGTACACAAAAGAATAGTAAGTATTATCATGCCTAACACACTACCGGGTATAGGCAATTTAAGAGCCTGTTGAATCAATAGACCTAAAAAATAAAGTCCAAGAACTAAGGCTACTTGGCGTAATAATTTCAAATTAACACCCCATTTCTAACTTAAATATAATTTTATTTAAAATTTTAATGAGAAATTTATTAACAAGTATATAATATAACTTTTTTACTCCAAAAGGTTAATTGTTAGAAAAGTAAATAAATATAAAATATTTACTAACAATCAAATATAATATAGGTTATAATATAACCTAAAAGTGACATTAATATAAATTTTTAAAGTAAGTGGTGATTTAAGTGACAATGGATTTAGTAAAAAGCGGAGAAACATTAGACGATTTACAATTAAATGGAATTCATGTTATTCAAAAGAAAGATGGATTTCGATTTGGAATAGATGCAGTATTATTAGCTAATTTTGCAAAGGTTAAAAATGGAGATAGGGTAGTGGATTTGTGCAGTGGAACGGGAATAGTTCCTTTCATTATTGCAGGAAAAACAAAGGCTTCAAATATAACTGGAATAGAAATACAAAGGGACATGACTGAAATGGCTAATAGATCTACTAAGTTTAATAAGTTACAAGATAAAATAGAATTTATATGTGAAGATTTAACTAATATAAATAATATAAAAAAGATATCTAAAGCAGATGTAGTTACAGTTAATCCACCATATAAACTTTGTAATTCAGGAATAGTTAATCCTAATGATAAAATGGCTATAGCAAGACATGAGATATGTTGTAATTTAGAAGATGTTATTATAGCTTGTAGAACGCTATTAAAGGATAATAAAAGAATGTATATGGTACATAGACCGGATAGACTTGCGGATATTATAACATTAATGAGAAAAAATAAAATAGAGCCTAAAAGAATACAAATGGTTCATCCAAATACTAAAAAACCTCCTAATATTGTTTTAATAGAAGGACAAAGAGATGGAGGAGCCTTTTTAAAATGGGAACCACCTGTATATGTATATAATGACGAAGGTGGATATTCAGACCAAATACAAGTTATATATGGAAGAAAGTAAAATGAGGTGTTTATTATGAATGGAAAGTTATATATTGTACCAACCCCTATAGGTAATTTAAAAGACATAACCTTAAGAGCATTAGAAGTATTACAAAATGCTGATATAATAGCTGCAGAAGATACAAGACAAACATTAAAGTTATTAAATCACTTTAATATAAAGAAAACTTTGGTAAGTTATCATAAATTTAATGAAAAAGTAAAAAGTGAAGATATTATCAATATGTTAAAAAACTGTAAACAAGTTGCATTAGTATCTGATGCAGGTACTCCTGGAATTTCTGATCCAGGAAGCGTAATTATTAAAAAATGTATAGAAGAAAATATAGATTTTGAGGTGCTTACAGGTGCTACAGCTGTTACTACGGCCCTTGTATATTCAGGACTTGACACAACTAAGTTTTTATTTAGGGGTTTTCTCCCAAGGGAAAATAAAGATAGAAAACCTATAATTGAAGATTTAAAAGATAGACAAGAAACATTAATATTTTATGAATCACCTCATAGACTTATAAAAACATTAGAATTTCTATATGAAAATTTGGGAAATAGGCAAATATCAATATGTAGAGAACTTACAAAGCTTCATGAAGAAATTATTAGATTAAATATAAAAGAAGCTATAGAATATTATGAAACCCATGATACTAGAGGGGAATATGTTTTAGTAGTTGCAGGTAAAAGCATAGAGGAAGTAATTATGGAAGAACAGAAGGTTTGGGAAGAACTTTCTATTGAAGAACATATAAAAAAATATATTAATGAGGGTATATCAAAGAAGGATGCTATAAAGAAAGTTTCTAAAGATAGAAATATCCCTAAGTCTGAAATTTATAAACATTCTTTAAACTTGTAAGAAAAAATTAACAATTTTATATTTTTAAATCTATCCAAAGAAAATTAATCTGTTTTTTCCACTGTAAATGTTGTCTATTTGATGGTATAATAGAAAACAGAGTATATGGAAAAGTGAAACATTAGTAAAGGAGATGATTTAAAGTGCATAAGAAGGTAGCCTCAGTTGTAGCGGTAGCTGTGTTATTAGTAACTATGGGAACTAGTTCAGTTATTGCAAGCCCATTATCAGATAAGTTAAAGCAGCAACAAAATAGCTTACAACAAAACCAAACTAACTATAAAAACGCTCAAAATAAAATACAACAGTTAGAATCAAAAATTGAAAGTTTTGATAATCAAATAGAAGGCTTAATGAGAGAAATACAAGAAAATAAATCTAAGATAAGCTCACTACAAAATGATATAAATAGATCACAAAAAGAAATTGTAAAAGCTAAAAAGGACATAAAAGAAGAACAAGAATTATATAATCAAAGAATGAGAACTATGTATATGAATGGGGTAGGCGGTTATTTAGAAGTAATTCTTGGAGCGGAAAACTTAGGAGATTTATTTCAAAAAATTGAAGCTGTAAAAAAATTAAGCGATTTAGATAAGAAAATAGTAAAACAATTAAGAAACAAACAGGAAAATTTACAAGCCAAACAGGACAAGCTTAAATCAGAACAAAATAAGGTTGTGAATTTAAATAAAACGCAACAAGAAAAAGTTTCTAAATTAGAGCAAGATAAAAAAGCTCAAAGAGAAGTTATGGCTCAAGCAAAAAAAGAAAGTCAATTATATGCTGGTAAATTACAATCAGATCAATCTCAAATAAATGCCACTATGAAACTTATAGAACAAATAAAGAAACAAGCAGAGGCAGCTAGAGTTATTAATACACCAGTTGATAAGTCTCAATCAAATGTTTCAATAAAGGATTCTAAGGTTTCAAGTAGCACTAATGCTTCAAGTACTTCAAGCAGTTCTCGAAAGTCTAATACTTCAAGTAGTAGACCATCAAGAGGCACTAGTGTTAATTCGAACTATTCTGGTAATGCAGTAGTAGCATATGCATCAAACTTCCAAGGAGCACCATACCAATGGGGTGCTACTGGACCAAATACATTTGATTGTTCAGGATTTACTTCATATGTTTATGCACATTTTGGAGTAGGACTTCCAAGAACATCTGGTGCTCAATCAGGTTTTGGAACTTATGTATCAAGAGATAGTTTACAACCAGGAGACTTAGTTTTCTTTGGTAGCCCAGTTCATCATGTTGGTATATATGTAGGAAATGGATGTTATATACATGCGCCAAAGACAAATGATATAGTAAAAATAAGTTCATTATCAGCAAGATCAGATTATTCTTGTGCTAGAAGAGTTAGATAATAATTTATATAATAAAAGGCATCTAAAAGTTAATTTAGATGCCTTTTTTATGTATAAAAAATTCCCATTATAGTATGGGAATTATATAAAATAATTATATTATTTAGCTTCTTCTTTTAAAGTATCTAAGCAAGATTTACAAATGTTTTTACCTTTATAGTTTATAACATTTCTAGCATCTCCGCAGAATATACAAGCTGGCTCGTACTTCTTTAATATAATTTGTTCACCGTCTACATAAATTTCTAAAGCATCTTTTTCAGCTATATCTAAAGTTCTTCTTAATTCTATTGGGATAACGATTCTTCCTAGTTCATCTACTCTTCTAACTACTCCTGTTGATTTCATATCAATTCCTCCTTGAATATATTTATTTAAAATAAGTTTTTTACATAGTTCGACATTACCTTTATTAAATAATAACAAATATGACAAAACAAGTCAATACATAAAATGAAGTTTTTTTGATTTTGTTACAAATTTCTTATCAAATTCCATCTAAAGTTAATATACTACCAATTTATTCAAAAGTCAATAGATTTTTTAAAGGGAATATACAAAATTTTACTGAATGATAAAAGCTTGATAAATCAATGGTTTATAAATAGTTTTTTTAATATAAGTTAAAAAAATAGTAATAAATTGTAAAAAGTCATATTTGGGTATTGCAATAAATAAAATAGTAATATAATGGATAATGAATTTGTAAGTGTCGAAAATCCTTTATATAATATAAAGAAATCTAAGTTTAATTTACAAAATATATATTATAATACATTTTTAACATAGGGTATAAAAGCAAAAATTCAATTAAAAACCAATAAATATCAAAGTGTAGTAATCGATTACAAATAAAAATTATAATAAGTTATTAAAAATGTAAATTTTAAGAAAAATTTTATTTACAATTAATAACTAATAAAGTATTAATATTCAATTAGTTATGAGAATGTTTGTATTACTGTAGAAAAGTATAGTAAATATTATGGTATAATTAAAAAAATACAAATAAAGTAGGGATAAATAGAATGATTATATAATAAATTAAAATGTTCTATAAATCATTATTTTCATAATATGAACTTAGTTTATAAAAGTTTTAAAGAAAAGCTTATTTATAGAAGGATTAAACTTAAATATATTTAATAATTATATTAAAGGATTTTTTATTAAGAATTATTAAATATTTGCTGATTTTGCTATGATACAGAAAAGGTTAAATATAATATGATTCTTATAATTAAGAAAAAATTTACAAAAGAAAAAGATGTAGAAGTAAAAAACCATTGGATAAAATATATAAAAAACTTTATTATAAAGAACTAACTACAAAAGATGAGATTATTGAGTATTAAAAAATAAAAATATATTATTGGAGGGATCTTTATAATGAAAATATTTATTGATACAGCTAATGTAGAGGAAATAAAGAAGGTTAGTAAGTGGGGTATATTAGATGGAGTTACCACTAATCCATCTTTAATTTCAAAGGAAGGAAGAAATTTAAAAGACATAATAGAAGAAATTTGTGCTATTGTAGATGGACCTATAAGTGCAGAAGTGATAAGTTTAAGTTCTGAAAATATGATAAAAGAGGCAAGAGAACTTACTAAAATTCATAAAAATATAGTTATAAAGATACCAATGTGTGAAGAAGGATTAAAAGCTGTAAATATTCTTTCTAAGGAAGGAATTAATACAAATGTAACTTTGATATTTTCGCCTCAACAAGCATTACTTGCTGCAAAAGCTGGAGCTAGCTATGTAAGTCCATTTGCAGGAAGATTAGATGATATAGGAGTTAATAGTTCTGAGGTTATTAAAAATATATCATATATATTTAAAGAGTATAATATAAAGACAGAAATTATTGCAGCTAGTATAAGGCATCCAATGCATGTTTTGGAGGTTGCAAAAGTTGGAGCCAATATTGCAACAATACCTTATAAGGTTTTATTGCAAATGTTAAAACATCCTTTAACGGATATAGGAATAGAAAAATTTTTAGATGATTATAATAAAAATAAATAAATTCTACTTATAATAAGCCTACATAATATTATGTAGGCTTATTATAAGTGCAAGATTCAATTTGTATTGTAAACATTTTCTTTACATAGTATACTAGAAAATGAATATGTGGTTATAAGAAATTTTTATGTAGATAAATGCAATAAATCATTATATAATTTACAAAAGCTACAGAATTATATAAAAAATGAAAGATAATAATCAGAATAAATCGAAATATTCCACATGTTTTAAACATGTTATCCACATTCAATTGTGGATAATGTGGATAAGTTTAATATGTAAAAAAATTACAAAATTTATAAAGTTACTTAATAGCACTTTTGTACAAGTTATGCACAGAAAATGTTAATAACCTGTACAAAAAGTGAATAACTTTTATATATGTGATTTAATTATTTCTATGCAACTAATATTTCACAAATAAAGAAAAATAATTATTATGTTGAATTATATATATAATGCAAAAATATATTAAAAATTAATAAAACCTTGTAATAACTTTACAATTACCGTAAAATAGATTTTATCTATCTAATATAGAAAAATAAGAACACTTATAATAGATAAATAATAAATAAGACGAATTTTTAATTAAGGTTCTTAGTAATATAGAAACATGGAGGTATTATAAGTGAGGAACATTGAAGAAGTTTTAAAAAATATAAATGATTTTGCAAAAGAGATATCTAAGAATAGTCTAGTTACATATGAAGATTTACCTCAATATTCATTATTTTTATCTCAAGTTATAGATTATTTAAATGATAGATTTGAGGAAGAAAAATATACAAATAATATAGTTCAAAATTATATAAAAAATGAAGTTATATCAAAACCTGAGGATGGTAAAAAGAGAGGGTATACAAAATTACATTTAATTCAACTTGTTCTTTTAAGTTATATGAGGCCAATACTTACCACAGATGAAATTAAGAAGGTATTTGCACTAGCATTTAATGAAATAAATGATAGAAGTGACGATATAATTTCTTGGGAAAATGCATATAAGATTTTTGATAAGATACAAAATGAAAGTTTTGATAATTTTTTAAATGTTGATTTTTTCGATAAAGAAAAATTACAAAATTTTATTGGCCATGATGAATTAAAGGAAGATGAAGAAGAAAGAATATTAGTATTCTTAGTAGTGATGAGTTTAATTGCTAAAGCAAGTGCAATTAAGAAGATAGCTAAGAAGATAGTTGATGAATATGGTAAAAAACATAGCAGTAAATAAAATATAAAGATTAGTTAAGAGAAAGCCGGAATATATCACTGGCTTTTTATAATATAATTAATAAAACTTATTTTTAAAGGGGTTGTTTAGTAATGGATTTAAGGGGCAGAAGTTTATTAACTTTAATGGATTATTCTAAAGAGGAAATAGAATATTTATTAAAGTTATCTAAAAAAGTTAAAGAAGAAAAAAAGTTAGGTAATCAACTTGAAGCTCTTCAAGGAAAAAATATAGTTTTAATTTTTGAAAAAGATTCAACGAGAACTAGATGCTCATTTGAAGTTGCAGCTTATGATTTAGGGGCTCATGTTACATATTTAGGTCCTTCTGGGTCACAAGTAGGTAAAAAAGAGTCTATAAAAGATACTGCAAGGGTTTTAGGAAGAATGTATGATGCTATAGAATATAGAGGATATAGTCAAAAAACTGTTGAAACACTGGCAAGATATTCAGGAGTACCTGTGTGGAATGGACTTACAGATGAAGATCATCCAACTCAAGTTTTAGCAGATTTTTTAACATTAAAAGAACATATAGAAAAACCACTAAATGAAATTTCTTTTGCTTATATTGGAGATGGAAGAAATAATATGGCAAATGCACTTATGATAGGTGCAGCTAAGGTAGGCATGAATTTTAAAATAATATCACCAAAAGAATTATTTCCTCATGAGCATTTAGTAAATAAGTGTAAAGAACAATGTAAAATTTCAGGTGGTAATATAAAAGTTACAGATGATATAGAAGAAGTAAAAGATATGGATGTTTTATATACGGATGTATGGGTTTCAATGGGGGAAGATGAGAAGGTATGGAAAGAAAGAATTGAGATTTTAAAACCATATCAAATCAATATGGATATTATAAAGAAGACAGAAAATAATAATGTAAAATTTATGCATTGTCTTCCTGCATTCCATAATTTAGATACTGAAATTGGAAAGAAAATTTATGAAAAATTTCAAATGGAAGCATTAGAAGTTACAGATGAAGTTTTTGAAAGTGAGTATTCTATAGTTTTTGATGAAGCTGAAAATAGATTGCATACTATAAAAGCACTTATGTTAGCTACTATTGGATAATATCCAATAGTATGTTTTTAAATTAATTAGTATTACAATAAATAACAATATATTGTGTAATTAATGGAAAAACATAAATACAAATGTTCATATTACATTGACACATATATGAAAAATTAATTATAATTAGAAATATAACAATTATATGACATAATTCTTCTGTGGGGATAATAATGAAAAAGATTTATGGGGGCTATTCATTATTAAAGAGAGGAGTTTAATTGTGTCTAAGAAAAGTAAAAGAAGGACTTTATCACAAGGTGCATATGAGAAAATACCAGGAGATCAGTATGAACCATATGTTTCTGCAAGTTTGAATATGCCTGAATTTACAGTTTGGTCTATAATTTTAGGTGTTATTTTAGCAGTAGTCTTTGGTGCAGCTAATGCATACTTAGGATTAAAATTAGGACAAACGGTTGGTGCATCAGTACCATGTGCTGTTACATCTATGGCAATACTTAGAGGAGTATTAAAAAGAGGAAATATACTTGAGAATAACATGGTTCAAACTATTGGTTCAGCTGGTGAATCAGTAGCTGCAGGTGTTGTATTTACAGTGCCGGCACTTATGCTTTGGGGTATGGAAGTTAAAATCCTAAATATTGCTATAATGGCGTTTTTAGGGGGAACTTTAGGGGTTTTAATATTAATACCACTTAGAAGATACTTTGTGTTAGATCAACATGGTGAGTTACCTTTCCCGGATGGTACAGCCTGTGCTGAGGTTCTAGTTGCAGGGGAAGCTGGTGGAAGCTCAGCGAAGGTTTTATTTTTAGGAGGAGGACTAGCAGGGTTATATACACTTTGCTCAGGTGGATTTAAACTTTGGGAAGAAAAAATAGGAATAGGAATTAAAGGTCTTAAAAATGGATGGATAGGAATACAAGCAGTTCCGTCATTACTTGGAGTTGGGTATGTTATGGGACCAAGAATTGCATCAATAATGTTTGCAGGAGCTGCATTAGGATGGCTTGTTATTATACCTATAATTTCTTATTTTGGGGCAAGTGTTGGATTACCTATAGCACCGGCTACTACATTAATTTCTACAATGGACGCTACTAAAATTTGGAGCAACTATATAAAATATATAGGAACAGGTGCTGTTATATTTGGAGGGGTATGGAGTTTTATAAAAATAATGCCTGTCATGATTAATAGTTTTAGGATTGGATTTAAACAACTTACAAAAAGTGCTCATGAATCTGATGAAAACGCTTTAAGAACTGATAAAGATATTAATATGGGAATAGTGTTTATATTAATTTTGGCAATATTCTTATTTATAGCATTTTGTCCTCCTTTAAAATTAGGAGTTATAAGATCAATACTTGTATTAATATTTTCATTTTTATTTGTTCCAGTGGCAGCTAAAATGACAGGACTTACATCAAATAACCCAATTTCAGGAATGACCATTGCTACATTACTTGTAACTTCTCTTGTACTAAAGGGGTTAGGAGCTAAAGGAGAAGCAGGAATGGCTGCAACGTTAATGGTTGGAATTATTGTATGTATTGCAGTTGGAATTACTGGTGATACATCACAAGATTTAAAGACTGGTTTCCTTGTTGGAGCTACACCTAAAAAACAACAAATAGGAGAAATTATAGGTGTTTTAGCATCAGCTATTTGTATAGGACTTACTGTAAATGTATTAGTTGCTGCCTATGGTCTTGGAACAGAAGACTTACCAGCACCTCAAGCGGTACTTATGGCATCTCTTGTTAAAGGTATATTTACAGGTAATCTTCCTTGGATTCTTATATTTATAGGTATGGCAATAGGAGCTGTTGTAGAGCTACTTGGAATTCCAGTTCTTCCATTTGCCATAGGATTGTATCTTCCAATATCCTTATCAGCAGCCACAATAATTGGTGGATTTATTAGAGGAGTTTTAGAATCTAGGAAAAAAGGTCACGAACTTGCACTAAGACGTGAAAGTGGCATACTATTTGGATCAGGACTTGTTGCAGGGGATTCGTTAATGGGAGTAATTCTTGCCATTTATTCTTTCTTTGATGTTAAATATAAATGGGGAAATCCACTATCCGTTGGTAAAAATATAGAGTTTCTTCATAATGGATGGTTTACTTTAATACCATACATTATACTTGTATGCATGTTATATTATTATTCTAGTATAAGAAAGCCAGATGACCTAGATGAAGCAAAGGAACTTTAATAATCTATTAGAGTTTATACCCTTTAAAAATATCTCCTATATAAGTGAACTACAAGAAGAAAATAATAATATAACTATTGTAATTGAAAGAAAAAGTAAAATTGATAAAATACTACTTAAGATTTTAAAAAAAGCACATAAAGAACTATATGTTCATCTTGATGAAATAGGAAGTTTTATTTGGAGGAGTATTGATGGTAAAAAAAATATTCTAAATTTATGTGAAATGTTTATGGAAGAATATAATGTAGATAAGGGAGAAGCTATAAACAGGACTGTGTATTTTATAAAGATTTTAAAGAATAACAAATTTATAAAATTTAATATTAAAAAATAATAAAAAAGTACTTTAAGTATTAAACTTAAGGTGCTTTTTTATTATTTAAATTATACATTTAATAAAAAAACTAAAATATTTTTGATATTTTAATAAAAAACATTTGTAATGTAAGGCTTTTTTTGATAATATGTTATATATACTTAACGGAAATTGATAAATTAATAAAAATACCATATAAAAAAGTAAAAATTAAAAGGAGGAGGATGTATATGTTAGAATTATTACAAAAATTTATATCATCATTTAATACGTTATTGTGGTCATATGTTCTTATTACATTACTCATTGTAATGGGATTGTACTTCACTATAAAATCAAAATTTGTACAAGTTAGATATTTTAAAGATATGTTTAAGTTACTAGGAGAAGGTGCTAGTAAATCTATTTCCTCTAATAAAGAAGAGCATCATGGAGTATCATCTTTTCAAGCCTTTTGTATAAGTACAGCTTCAAGGGTAGGAACTGGTAACTTAGCTGGAGTTGCAATTGCAATTTCTCTTGGTGGTCCTGGTGCTGTATTTTGGATGTGGATTATTGCTTTAATTGGAGCTGGTTCAAGTTTTGTAGAAAGTACATTGGCTCAAGTGTATAAAACTAAAGATAAGCATGGCTTTAGAGGTGGTCCTGCATATTATATGGAAAAAGGACTTAACAAAAGGGGACTTGGAATTATATTTTCTATATTGATTACTGTATCATTTGGTCTTATATTTAATGCAGTTCAAGCAAATACTATTTCATTAGCATTTGAAGAAGCTTTTGGCGTAAAAAGAATAGTTTTTGGAATGATTTTAGTTATAGTTACAGGGGCAATCATATTTGGTGGAATAAAAAGAATTGCAAAGGTAGTTGAAGTAATTGTACCAGTTATGGCAATTGCATATATATTAGTTGCGTTATTTGTTGTAACTAAGAATATAACTCATGTACCTGAAATGATAAAAATTATATTTGAAAATGCCTTTGGAATAAAACAAATAACAGGGGGTGGCCTTGGGGCTGCTATTTTAATGGGTATTAAAAGAGGATTATTTTCAAATGAAGCAGGAATGGGAAGTGCCCCTAATGCAGCAGCAACTGCAGGTGTAACACATCCTGCAAAGCAAGGACTTATTCAAACATTAGGAGTATTTACAGATACTATTTTAATATGTAGTTGTACTGCGTTTATAGTTTTAATCTCAGGTGCCTATACAGATAAGAAGTTAGAGGGGATTAAACTTACACAAAATGCTTTAAGTTCCCAAATAGGACATTGGGGAAATACATTTATAGCTATATGTATATTGTTATTTGCCTTTAGTTCTATAGTTGGAAATTACTATTATGGAGAAAGTAATATAGAATTTTTAAATGGTGGAAAAGGTTGGCTTATAATATATAGAATTTCTGTTTTGGGTATGGTTTTATTTGGGTCCATAGCTAAAATTAAAATTGTTTGGGATTTAGCAGATTTATTCATGGGAAGTATGGCTATAATAAATCTTATTGCTATATGGAAACTAAGTCCACTTGCTTTTAAGGTGTTAAAGGATTATACAATTCAGAAAAAAGAAGGAAAAGATCCTGTATTTACAGCAGATAGTATCGATGATTTGGTGAATGCAGAATGTTGGGAATAAGAAAAATAATATAAATTAAGTATAACCAAAAGGACTATGAAGTGAAATCTTCATAGTCCTTTTTTATTAAAAATCATTAAACATATGGTAAAAATTACAAAATGATGTTTACTAATTTTTGGAAATATACTATAATGGAATAAAATGGAATGAACAAAGAATATAATATAATCCATTATACTAGATTAAATAAGGGGGATAAAAATTAATGTCAAAGGGAAATAATATTGTAGATTCTTTTGCTGTACAAGTAATTGATGATGGATATGCAGATACTAAATCAAGGTCAGAGAATACAAATATAATAGTAACACCTTCTTATGTAACCTCGTGGAGACCATCATATAATAAAGATAATGATTTAAAAGAAGGAAAAGTAGACAAGCTAAGTAGAATAGAAGTAAATGTAAATGGTTCTAAATTTTTAGTTGGGGAGTGTGCTGTAAAGCAAGATAGAAATATTCAGTGGAATGGTGCATCTGATAAGCATGATGATACTTCATTTGATATTCTTTTGAAAACCCACTTAAGTCTTTTAAATAAAAAACCTATGAGCAGAGTTAAGTTAGTTATGGGACTTCCTGTAATTGCAAGTCTAGATAAAGAAAGAGTAGATAAAATGAAAGCAAAGGTACTTAGACAACATGATGTTGCAATGAGACTATGTGGGGATAAGGAATTTCAAAATAAGATAATAAAAGTGGAAGATTTAATAATAAAAGCTCAGCCACATGGTACTTTATGTGATTTAATATTAGATAATAGCGGAAACTTAACTAATAAAGATTTAGCAAAAAAGGTTAACGCTATTTCAGATATTGGAGGTAAGACTCATAACTTATATTTAGTAGATGCATTAGAACCATTAGCAGATTTTTGTGATACTAAAAATAGTGGAATGTATTTAGCTTATATGTGGATTAAGAATTACATAGAACAAGAATTGCATTTAAGTATATCTGATGGACAAATTCAATATATTGTTGCTAGTGGTCATATAAAGGGATATGATTTAACTCCTGTAATTCAAAAAGCTTATAGAAGTCTTGCAAGAAAAATTATATTGGAGATTAGAACTGTTTGGGAAAATGCATTTCCTTTTATTGAGAATATAATTTTTACAGGAGGGGGAGCTACAGTTTTAAAACCATATTTGCAAGAAGAATTTAAGAATGCTATGTATTTAACAAGAAATCAAAATGCAGCAGGATTATTTAAACAGGGAATTAGAAAGTGGAAGAGAAAAGCAGTATAGGGGGTGAAGGATATGCAAATTTCTCTATATATAGGAGAACGCAAAAAAAAGGATAAGATAGTCAACAAAGAACTACTTAAGTATATTGAGGGGGATAGAAGTGATAGGATAAAGGATTTAATTTTAAAAGGTCTTATATTTGAAGGAGATAGAAGTATTGATGAAAAACTTTTGGATATGAGATATATGTATGGAAGTCATGAATTTTCAGCTATTACAACAATAGAACCAGAGCCTATAAGATTTAATAAAAGTGATTTAAATATAAATAAAAATGATAATAATTCATCAGAGCCCAATTTTAGCAATATTAAATTAACAAGAAGTGATATAGATGATGATGAGTTAGAAAACAGAATATAAAATGAATATAGGATGCTAAAAGCATCCTATATTTCTCTATTTTTAATTCGTTCAAGTATTAAATCATCTATATCTAAATCTACATCAAAATCTTTTGCATAATCAATACCCCAAGAGTAAATAGAGTATAGAACAGGTATTATACTTTTTCCATAGTCCGTTAAACTATATTCTACTTTGGGAGGAACTTGAGGATAAACAGTTCTATTAACTAGACCATCTTCTTCTAATTCTCTAAGTTGTTGAGTTAACATTTTTTGCGTTATACTCCCAAGTCTTCTTTTTAATTGGCTGAACCTAAGGGTTTTAGACCTTAAATTCCACAGGATAACAGTTTTCCACTTGCCACCTATTACGTCCATAGTTAATTCCATGCCACATTTATAAGTTTTCTCATCTATTTTTGACATCTGTATACCTCCTGTAGATTACAGTATAATTTATAAACTATAACCCTTTTTACATACTATAGTGTAAAATAATACTTACTAAAAATATTATACTATAATATAATATAAAATTAAAAATAAAAATATATAAAATTATTGGTACATAATAATTTTATATAAAAGTATCCATCACAACATTTGTGATGGATACTTTTAAATTGAAGCTATTAAGCAGATGCTTTGACTTGATATACCAAGACCCTCCCCTGTAAAACCAAGACCTTCTTCCGTAGTTGCTTTAATATTTATTTGTGTTTTCTCAATATTTAAAGCACAAGAGATATTTTTTATCATCTCTGGGATATAAGGGGCCATTTTAGGTTTTTGAGCTATTATAGTAGCATCAATGTTTACTATTTTATATGATTTTTCTTTTAGTAAATTACTTACTTTTTTTAAAAGTAATAAACTTGATATTCCTTTAAATTTTTTATCTGTATCTGGAAAGTGTTTTCCTATATCACCAAGGGCAGCAGCACCAAGCAAACTATCCATTATGGCATGTACAAGAACATCAGCATCAGAATGACCAAAAAGGCCTAATTCATAGGGAATATCAACGCCACCTAATATCAGTTTTCTATTTTTACATAGTTTATGTACATCATATCCCATTCCAATTCTCATATTATCATCTCCAAGTAAATTATATATGATTATAGTATAAGTGAAGTTTAGTTAATAATACATAATATATGTAAAAAAATAAACTATAATTATTATAAAGTATATATAAATTAAAGGTAGATACATATAAATGTTATCTACCTTTACAAGTTAAAAGGGAATTACAGAGGTTGGTATACTTTATTATATTAATAATATTATAAAATGTTAATAAAAATATAAAAGGAATAAATATTATATAATTACAAATTATTAACAAGTTATCAACAGTTGTGTGGACAATTTTTAAAAATTATTATAAATTATATAAAACTAATAAAATTTACATTAAAAATCAATCACAATATGCATAAATATATTAGATTATACTATAAATCAACATAAAATGAACAAGTTATTCACATGAAAAATGTGGATAATGTGGATAACTTTATATAATGATTTTAAAACTTTTATTGATAAATACTTTTTTATTCTTTAAATGTAGTTTAAATTTAATGGATATATTATACTATTTAATAGAAGTAATTTATTAAAATATAAATTATTTAAAGCTATAAAGGAGAAAGTGAAATATAATATGAAAGGAAAAAATAATAAAAAGCTTTTTGAAGGAAATATACTAAAGAATCTACTTAAAATGTCTATACCTACTATGCTAGGATATCTTTTTCAATCAGCATATGATTTAGTTGATTTAATATGGATTGGAAAAATATCATCTTCAGCTGTAGCTGCTGCAACTATATTTACAACTATATTTTGGACTGTAGATATTTTAAATGAAATAATAGGTACTAGTTCAGTTTCAGTTATTTCCCAAAGCTATGGAACTGGAGATAATGAAAAGACTACTATTGCTATAGAGCAGACGTTAATTTTTAAAGCATTAGTAGCAGTTATTGCAGCTATCTTAATGTTTATATTTTTAAAACCACTTATAAGTTTTTTCACAGATGATCCTATAGTTAGAGAAAATGCTTTAGAGTATGGATATATAAGAATATTTTTTCTACCCATTATGTTTTCCTCTTTTACTATAAACACTGCTTTTAGATGTATTGGTGATGCTAAAAAGCCAATGATTGTTATGATTGTTGCAGCAATATTTAATGTAGTTTTAGATCCATTATTTATGTTTGAGAATATACCAGGAACACATATACCAGGTTTTAATATGGGCATTTTTGGAGCAGCATTGGCAACTGTAATATCTACAACTATTGCATTTTTATTAGCACTAGTTATATTTATAACTCAAGAAAAACATATAAAATTAAAATTCAAAAGACTATTTAAGTTAGATTGGAATACAGATAAAAAACTATTAACTATAGGTGTATCTAGTGGATTTCAAATGTTATCTAAAAATTTAGCTGGAATAATGGTTTTGAAGTTTGTAGCTTTTTATGGTACAGATTCTGTAGCTGCAATAGGTATAGGAAATAAATTATGTAATTTTACCAATATGCCTATACTTGGGCTTTCTATGGGGGCTAGTGCTATAGTTGGACAATGTCTTGGAGGAAATAAAATAGAAAAAGCAAAGGAAGCAGCTACAAAGGCGGGTTTTTTAGGTATTATTATAATGACATTTTCGGCAATGCTTATATTTGTATTTCCTAATTTTATAATGAAAATATTTATAAGTAATGATGAAGTTATAAGTATAGGAACATCCATGCTTAGAATAATAAGTTTAGGATTAATTGCTACGGGACTTACCATGGGAATAGGATCAGTTTTCCCTGGTTCAGGATATAATTTGCCATATTTTATTGCAAGTTTTATAGCTAGATGGTGTGGACAAATACCTCTTTTATATTTGGTGGTAAGAGTTATTAAGTTGCCTATAGTAGGGGTTTGGTGGGTATTTGCAGTAGCAGATATACTTGAGATGATAGTTGTTATTGTTTTTTATAAAAAAGGAAAGTGGGAAAATAATAGAGTTTAAAACATATTGACATATATGTCAATATGTTTTAAATATGAAAACGTTATTAGAATATTTTTATAAAAAAAATTAAAATATCTATTGAATTCTTCTTAAGACTTTATTATAATTATACAAAAGCAATGAAGGGTAGCAGTAAATAAGTTTTCATTTTAAGAGAGTGGATGGTTGGTGTGAATCCATAATGAAAGTTATTGAATCCGACCTGAAGCTGTGTAGGAGTAACAACCTATGCCGGAGTTATCCGTTATATAATGAGGCTGCTGTAATGCAGTAAACTAAGGTGGTACCACGTAGATATGTAAGAATATATCTCCGTCCTTGATATTTCAAGGACGGAGTTTTTTTATTGAAATTAGTTTCAACATAATGGGGTATATGTATAAAATTTTAAAAACTGAATATTTTGAATATACAGTTAATTGAAATAGGGGGTTATTTATATGTTCAATAAATTATTAATGACACCAGGACCTACTAATGTGCCAGATAGGGTTTTAAAAAAAATGGGAGAAGGGATTCTTCATCATAGAACAAAAGAATTTGGGGCATTGTTTGGGGAAATGAGTGAAAGGTTAAAATACATATTTCAAACAAAAAATCCGGTGTTAACATTTCCTGCATCAGGTACTGGGGGACTTGAAGCAGCTATTATAAATATGTTTTCAAAGGGGGACAAAATACTTGCAGTATCTTGTGGGGTTTTTGGAGATAGGTTTATAACAATAGCTAAGATATTTGGAGTTAATGTAGATGTTATTAAAGTTCCGCTAGGAACTGGGGTAAAACTTGAAGAAATAAAAAATAAACTTACAGATGAGTATAAGGGACTTATTGTAACTCATAATGAAACATCAACAGCGGTGACAAATAATATTAAAGAAATTGGGGAATTTATGAAAGAAAAAAAACAATTGTTTATAGTTGATGGAGTAAGTTCAGTAGGTGGAATAGAAGTAAAGATGGATCAATGGAATATTGATGTTTTAATAACAGCGTCTCAAAAGGCATTAATGTCTCCACCTGGATTATTTTTTGTAGGGGTAAGTGATAAGGCATGGGAGGCTAGTGAAAATTCAGATATACCTAAATTTTATCTTGATTTTAAAAGAGCTAAAGAATTTTTAAAAAGGTCAATACCAGAAAATCCATATACTCCAGCTGTATCACTTATAACTGCCACAAATGAGGCTCTTAAGATGATAGAAGAAGAGGGACTTTATAATGTTTTTCAAAGACATTATGAGTTGGCTAATAAATTTAGAGATGAAGTAAAAAAAATGGGGCTTAGTATATACACTAATAAAGATTATTTATCTAATACAGTTACAGCAATAAATTTTAATGAAGATAATATGGCATTAAAAATTAAAGAAAAACTTGAAAAAGAATATAATATTATAATTGCTGGTGGACAAGGTGATTTAAAGGGGAAAATCATAAGATTTGGTCATATGGGGTGTATAAATGAAGAAATGATATATAGAAGTTTAGATGCATTAAAAAAGTGTTTATAATTAGGGAAATTAATTAGATAAACTTATATATTAATAATTTAATAAGTTGGGGGCTATATAAATGAATAGAGGAAAAGTATTAATTGCTGAAAGAATTGATGAAGCTGGGGTTAAGCTTTTACAAAAAGAGATGGATGTAGATTTATTTATAGGAATAAAAAGAGATGAATTACTAAAAAAAATTCATGATTATGATGGATTAATAATAAGAAGTGATAATAAGGTTGATAAAGAGCTTATGGAAAGGGCTATTAATCTTAAAGTTGTTGGAAGAGCAGGAAATGGTGTTGACAATATTAATATAGAGGAAGCAACTAAAAGGGGCATTATAGTTGCAAATACTCCAGATAGCAATGCCATATCAGCTTGTGAAATTACAATAGCTCATATTTTAGCAGGTTCAAGAAATTTTACTTATGCGGATTCATATTTAAAGTCAGGTAAGTGGGAAAGAGATTTATTCATGGGGAATGAATTATATAATAAAACTTTAGGAATTATAGGGCTTGGAAGAATTGGTGCATTAGTAGCTACAAGAATGAAAGCTTTTGGTATGCAGTTAATAGCTTATGATCCATATATAGCTGATGAAAGATTTAAAAAATATGGAGTAGAGAAAAAAGAAAGTTTAGATGAATTGTTAAAAGAAGCGGATGTTATAAGTATTCATACTCCAAGAACTAAAGAAACTATAGGAATTATTGGGGAACGAGAAATAGACATTATGAAAAATGGAGTTAGGCTTGTAAATGCTGCTAGGGGAAAACTTATGGATGAAGAAGCATTATATAAGGGATTAAAAAATGGAAAAATTAAAAGTTTGGGTATTGATGTACATGATGAGGAACCAAGACTTGAAAGTCCATTATATAAGTTTCCTAATGTAACTGTTACTCCTCATATTGGAGCAACTACAATAGAAGCACAAGAAAATGTAGGATTAACAATAGCTAAGCAAGTTATTAATGGTATAAGGGGAGATATTGTTTCTAATGCTGTTAACTTTTAGAGGATTAGCATGTGATAGCTTAGTAGAATAATTGGGGTGATTAATATGAAGATTGGATATGCAGCATCAGCAGGAGAAAAAGAAATTTATGATACTATAGATTATGCTTATGAAAATGGATTTTCAGCTGTTGAACTTAATATAAATATGCCTATATTTTTCCCGGAAAAATTTGATAAGAATGAAAGAAAAAAAATAAAAAAATATAGTAGTGATAAAAATATAGAACTTACTTTTCATGGACCAGAGGATATATCTTTATTACAATTGCAAGAGGATGTTAGAAAAGCTGGAATAGATAGATTGAAAAAGGTAATAGATTTTGGTTATGATTTAGGTGCAAGTAGAATTACTTTGCATATAGGATCATCAGTTTGTTTTACATTAACTAATAAAAAGATTTATTTAGATGAGATTTATTATTTAGAATATAAAAAAATATTAAAAGATAATTTACAAGAATTAATAAGTTACTCAAAGGACAAAATAAAACTTTGTATTGAAAACTCAGGACGGTTCCCTAAAAGATTAGTGCAAGAAACTTTAGAGGAGTTATTAAAGAAAGAAGAAAATTTATTTTTGACATGGGATATAGGACATTCATATGAGAATAAGTATAATGAGGATGAATTTTTTTTGAAACATGTTAATAAGATAAAAACTTGTCATGTCCATGATAATACTGGATTAAGTGATCATGAAATAATAGGAAAAGGAAAGGTGGATTTCCCTTATTATTTTAATAATATGAAAAATAGTGATGTTATTTATATTATAGAAGTAAGACCCAGGGAAAAAGCCAAAGAATCTTTTATTAATCTATTAAAACTAATTAAATAAAATATATTATATAAAAAATCATACCTTTAATTTTTAGGTATGATTTTTTTTAGAAGGATATACAAAATATGGGAAATGTGTAATAATGTATATATGTGTAAGTATTTCCGCCGTATTAAAAATAGTTAAATGAAGACGATAATATTTTCATGAATAATAATTAATAAGGAGGTAATGAAGTGAGGAAAAGGTTAACAATACTTAAACTAATAATATCATTAACTTTAATGTTAAGTATACATGGAAAAGCTTTAGCAACTATGAGTATTAATGAATTTCCTGAAAAAAACAGTATAAAAGTTAATAAACCATGGGTAGTAAAATTAACACAGAATTTAGATGAGAATAGTATTGATAATATAATGGTTAAGGATACAAATGGAAAAGTAGTTAAAACCACAATTTCTATGGGAAAAGATTTAAAGACTATAATTATATATCCTCCTGTTGGTGGATATATACCAGGTAGAAAGTATTCTTTAGAATTAGGAACAGGTGTTAAAAGTAAGGCTGGAAAAAATCTTTCTAAATATACAAAAATGAATTTTAATATATCTAAGGAGTTAGTGGATTTTAGCGATAATAAATCTTTACCTAATATTAATAGATTAGAAATAGTTCAAAGACCTTTAATGGAAGATAATGTTGCAAGTTTTAAGGTAACTTCTAATTTTCAAGAGTCAGTTAACTACAGGGCTTTTCTTTTTAAATATCCAGATGAGCTATATGATAATTCAAGTAATGATAGGTACTTTAAAACTCCGTATATGGAAATTACAAAAGGCTATAGTAACGCTATAAATCCTAGAGATTCATACATAATTACAAAAAAAGATGGACTGAAATCTGGAAGATATAAATTAATGGTTTATATAAAAGATTCTACAAGATCAGGCATAAGTTCAGATAGTAATACAGATTATGATAACTATAGTAGTGTATATTTTAAAGTTATTAATAAAAATATAATAAGCGATAAAAAAGAAAATGAAACTTTAACATATACAAATTATAATAAGACATTTATAGATTCAATAGAGGATCAAATTAAAAATGAACAACCTGTATATAGTGAAGGTATTAGTTGGGTTCAAGCAAGTAAGGCTTTAGTTGAATACTATATGAATCCTAATAACTTTCTTGATGATTTAGGAAAATATCAATTCTTAAATTTAAATTATATGGAGGGGGTTACTGCAAATGATTTAAATAATATATTAAAGGAAAAAGGAATATTGCAGAATAAAGGTGAAACTTTTTTAAAGGCTGCTAAAATATATAATATAAATCCTATTTATTTAGTATCACATGCATTACTTGAAACAGGAAATGGTAAATCCACACTAGCAACAGGGGTATTAGTTAAATCTGTTAAAGGAAAAAGTGTAACTCCTAAAAAAGTATATAATATGTTTGGAGTAAGAGCCGTTGATATAAATCCTATAAAATGCGGTTCAGAATATGCATATACTGAAAAATGGTTTACGCCGGAAGAAGCTATATTGGGTGGAGCTAAATTCATTGGAAATGGATATATAAATAGTGATAAATATAAACAAAATACACTTTATAAAATGAGATGGAATATAAATGTTTCATATCACCAATATGCAACGGATATTGGTTGGGCATATAAGCAACTTAGTAGAATAAGAAATTTTATGTCACAATGTAAGAGTGCAAAGCCGGTATTTGATATACCTAAATTTAAATAAGTTATAAATTAAAGTGAGCATTTAATAATGCTCACTTTAATTTATCATTTCCATCATAATTTATTTTATATTTTATTTTTCTATCTTTAAGATATTTTTCAAAAGAAGACAAATCCATAGAATCACTATTAATGGATGTATATATAGTTATACTATTATCTTTATTTGATATGTATTCATCATTTATTATATTTTTTTCTTTTGCAGTTTCTATTATCTTTGTTAAGGCGACGTTTAGTGGTAATTTTTTTAGTTTAACATTTGATATTAATTCTCTACCTGATTTTCTAGTGGCAGAAACAGAAACAACTTTATTCCAATTATTTACCTTTATTTGAATTGTAGGGGGAATATTTATAGTTATAGAAGCTTTGGGGTCAAAATAAGCATATATATTTCTCACCAATATAAATAATGCTATAAGTATAATAAGTGCTATCAGTCTATTTAAGGTTTTAGAATCTTTCTTCATTATGGTTCCTGAATATATATCACCTATATTAGGAGTATAATTTTTTATCTTAACATTAACTAATTCGCCCTTAACAGTTTTTATAGAAACATAATTTTTAAAGATTTTCACAACAACTCCAGTTTTTCTTTTCATATATTCACCTACTTGCAGTATAAAATTATAATTGAATTTAAATTATTTAATTATATTATATCAATGTATTGATATATTGTCCTAAAATATTTTATAAGGTAAAATAATTTATAATAAAATAACCTTAAAAGGAACAGATATTGTCTGTTCCTTTTAAGGTTATTTTATTATGGATGCACTTGAGTAAAGATTTTTTTCTATAAATACAGGAACATTTGCATCGCCTTTAAATTCCTTATCTTCACCAATTATTACATTTTTATCCATTATAACTCCTGTAAGATTAGCGTTTTCTTTAATTTTACAATTACCAAGTATGATACATCCATCAATTTTAGCACCTTTTTGTATAATAACTCTTCTAGAGATAACACTGTTTTTAATAGTTCCTTCTATAATACACCCATTAGCTATAAGGGAGTTAGATACATGGGATCCATTTTCATACTTAGTAGGAGGTGCATCAGTAACTTTGGTATAAATAGAACGAGTACCGAAGAATAGTTCTTGATTAATTTTAAAGTTTAACATATCCATATTAACTTTATAATATGAATTCATAGAGTTTATGCATTCTAGATAACCTTTAAATTCATAACCTTTTATATTAAGAGTAAGATTTTTAGAATATACGCAATCTTTAATAGATTTATAATAACCCGTTGAAATACATTCATTGATTAAATTTATAAGTGTTTTCTTGCTCATAATAAACATATCCATAGATATATTACAATTAGATTTTATTCCTATGTTTTTACCTACACTTATAACTCCATTATCGGAGTCTAGATTTAATACATTACAATTTAAAAAACTTGTATTAGAATTAGAAACTTTTTTATATATTATTGTTATATCAGATTTTTGAGATTCATGAAATCTTATAGCTTTTGAGTAATCTATATTGCAAATCATATTAGAAGATGAAAATATAATATTATCTTGTTTGCTTCTATATAAGTAGTCTATGTTATCTTTTAATAGATAAATATCATTAGTATTTGAATAGGTAAAGTTAAAGTTAAATAAAAATAAACCATTTATTGATCTGTCTAAATCCCAAGGTTTACCTCCTTGAAGATGATGTAGTAATGATCTTGAGTTACTTTGAGTGTATATACCTACATTTGTTATATTTGCGTTTACCATATTTGATATAACAAAATCAATTAATCTATATCTACCGCCAATTGGAATGGCAGCTAGAGGTCTGCTAGCGGTTAAATTAGTTAATTCTTTATCGTCTTCATTAAGACTTATTATTCCCATATAATCTTTAAACATTTACTCCACCTCCTAATTCTTGATTATGGAGTTAGTTTTAATTTTTTCTCCATCACCAATAACAGTTATATCATCTGAGTTCCCTATAACACTATTTTTTTCTATAATTGTATGACTTCCAATTATACATTTTCTTATTATTACATTTTCGCATATCGTTACATTAGACATTATTACGGAATCTTCAATTATACTATTTTTACCTATTTCAACTTCAGGGAATAGTATAGAATTTTGAACTTTGCCGAAAACGGCACATCCTTCAACAACAAGGGAATTTTGGATTATTGCCTTTGGACCTGTATATTGAGGAGGTTTAGTTGGACTTACGGAATAGATTTTCCAATCTTTATTGTACATATCTAATTTATTTTGTGGATTTAGTAGGTCCATATTGGCTTGCCACAAGCTTTCGATGGTACCGACATCTTTCCAGTAACCATTAAATGAATAAGCATAAAGATTATATCCTGAGCTTAATAAATTAGGAATTATGTTTTTACCAAAATCATGATGAGAATCCTCAATTTCTGAATCTTCTATTAAGAACTCTTTGAGAATTTTCCAATTAAAAATGTATATTCCCATAGAAGCTTTATTACTTTTGGCATTTATGGGTTTTTCCTCGAATTCATATATTTTATTATCATCTTTAGTATTCATTATTCCAAAGCGGCTGGCTTCTTCTATGGGAATATCTATAACAGCTATTGTAGCATCAGATTTTTTTTCTTTGTGAAATTTTAGCATTTTTGAATAATCCATTTTATAAATGTGATCACCAGAAAGCACTAGCAAATATTCAGGGTCATATTTATCAATAAACATTATATTTTGATATATGGCATCAGCAGTACCCATATACCAGTTGCCACCATCATTTTTCATATGAGGTGGTAAAATATAAACTCCACCTGGATTTCTATCTAAGTCCCAAGGGCTACCTATTCCTATATGAGAATTAAGTATATGAGGTTCATATTGTGTCAATACTCCAATGGTGTCGATTCCAGAGTTGGAACAATTACTTAAGGTAAAATCTATAATTCTATATTTACCACCAAAAGGTACAGCAGGTTTTGCGTTGTTTTTAGTTAAAATTTTAAGTCGTGTACCTTGTCCACCTGCAAGAATCATGGCTAACATTTCTTTTTTTATCATTAACTTCACCACCATTTATTTTATTGTTATAAATAAGAAGAATTATTGTAATCTATAATAATATTTTCAAATAGAAAAAAATGGAATACAATAAGCAATATAGATAATTTTACAATAATATGGAAAATATTTCAACATAAAATCCCCATGTTTATATTATGATTTATATAACATGGGGATTTAAGATATTTAATAATTTTTTAATTTAAAATTAGAGTTGATTATTTGGAAATTATCTTTTAAACCAGAAGAAATGAAAACTTCATGATTTTGGGTAACAAATATAGCTTCTATGCCCTTAAGGGATTCTATTAATTTTAGCCCTTTATTAAGTCCTAAAGAAAAAGTCGTTGTAGATAAAGCATCGGCATCTATAGATTTATCAGCTATTATAGATACGCTAACTAGTGAATTATTTACAGGGTAACCTGTTTTAGTATCTAAAATATGATGATATCTTTTACCGTTTCTTTCAAAAAATCTCTCATATATTCCTGAAGTAACTACTGATTTATCATAGATATTTATTTTTGCCCAGGGATTAGCAGAAGGAATAAATGGATCCCTAATGCCTATTAACCATTTGTCCCCATTAGGATTATTTCCTATGGTTACAATATTTCCTCCTAAGTTTATAACAGCGTGATTCACTCCGTTTTCTTTAAGAATTCTTTTTACTTCGTCACCTGCGTATCCTTTTGCAATAGCACCAAGGTCAATAAGCATTCCTTTATTTTTCAACATAACTAAATTTTCTTTTTTATTTATAATAATATTTTTATAATTTACTAAAGGAAGTTTAGAAGTTATCTCCTTTTGAGATGGAATTCTAGCCTTTTCTGTTCCTATGTTCCAAAGCTTATCTATACAACCAATTGATATATCAAATTTATTTTCTGAAATACTAGAATAATATATGCTTTTATTTATAACTTCCATTACATCATTAGAAACTTTAATGTAGTTTTTGCCGGAAGATTCATTTATTTTTGTAATTTCAGTTGGAGATTTATTTATACTCATTTTATTTTCTATTTCATTAACTCTATTATAAGCTTTATCAAATACACTAGGGGATACATTATCATAAGAGGTAATTTTGCATACAGTTCCAAGAAAAATTCCTTGCTTTGATATTGGATTAATTTGATCTTTCATGCAACTTGAAAATAATGATGAAGATAATATAATCAACCCAATAAATACGGTAATTTTTTTTAGTTTAAACATATAATCCTCCTAAAAAAATTAAATTTAGTTAACTTTTTTATTTTACTCTTTGAAAATATAAAAGTCAATTTAACTTATATGTATATAAATGGATAGTTATCATTAAAAAGTGTTCTTTAAATTAAGTACATTATAGATGTATAATATATATATATTTTTACTTAGAAAGGAGATTGATTTGTGAAGAAAATAGACAAGGTTATAATTATAGTTTGTTTAATTGTATCAGCAGTTGGAATTGGCATTTTAAGATATAATTCAAGTAAAAAGTATAATGAAAAATATGCCGAAATCAATGTAAAAGGAAAATTATATAAAAAAGTAATATTAGATAACAAGAGACCAAAGGAAACTTTAAATATAAAGACAGATTTAGGAGAAAATATAATAGAAATAGAAAATGGTGGATTAAGAATATTAGATGCAAATTGTTCTGATAAGATTTGCGTTAAGGATGGTTTTAAATATAAGGTTGGGGATATGCTGGTGTGTCTTCCTCATAAAGTTATTATTAATATAAAAGGTGATAATAGGGATAGAGAAATTGATGATGTATCTCAATGAGGTGGAATTAATGAATAAAACTAAAAAATTAACTTTTATAGCACTTCTTGTAGCTCAGGGATTGGTTCTGCATATTTTTGAAGGAATGTTACCACTTCCTTTTGTAACTCCAGGGGCAAGGTTAGGACTTACTAATATAATAACAGTAGTATCTCTTTATTTATTAAATTTTAATGAGGTTTTGTTAGTAATAATATTAAGAATATTATTAGCTACACTATTAGGGGGTAATTTATCTACATTTTTATATAGCATTGCAGGAGGAATTTTTAGTTTCTTTGCTATGTATTTATTAAAGAAGTTTGAGAAAAAGGGTGTAAGTATTATAGGAATAAGTATAGTTGGTGCAGTTTTTCATAACATTGGACAAATAATAGTTGCAGGAATTATTATAGAAAATGCTATGATTATTTCATATCTTCCTATACTTTTAATTGCATCAATAGGAACAGGTTTATTTGTAGGTCTCACAGGAAAATATTTGCTTCCTTTTTTAGAGAAGATAAAATTCAGATAATAAAAATCGCCAATAATATTATTGGCGATTTTTTAATATATATCTGAAAATTCTATGTTTATTTTTTCGCTTCTAAATTCATAAGGTGTAACATCAGAAAAAATTTTAATATCTTTATTGTTAGTTGCAACAGGAAGAGTAATTAAAAATTCACTTCCATAACCAACTTTACTTTTAACTTTAATATTACCATTATGTAGATTTACAAAAGCTTTTACAAGAGATAATCCAACACCACTGCCTTCATGGTTTCTTGAAAGTGACTTGTCTACTTGAATGAATCTCTCGAAGATTAGTTCTTGTCTATTTTCAGGTATGCCGATACCAGTATCTTTTACTGAAATTTGAATTTCGTTATCTTTATCATAGATATTAACGGTTATACGTCCTCCTGATGGTGTAAACTTTATTGCATTAGATAAAAGGTTTAATATAATACGTTCCATTATAAGTGCATCACAAGATATAATTTTTTCTTCGGTTTCGGTATCAAATATAAGTTCTAAGTTTTTTGAATTTATATAAGAGGCACAGTATAAACAGATGTCTTCTACTAGTTCAACAATATTATAATTTTCGGCATGGATTTGAAAATATCCTGAATCTATTTTTGTTATATCAATTAGATTATTTACTATTCTAACAAGTCTATATGAATTTTGCTTTATAATGTTAGTGTATTTACAAAAATCATCTAAATTAAAATTTTTATTATGAACTAGTTCAATATATTGTACTGCACTTAAAATTAAGTTAAGTGGTGTTTTAAGTTCGTGAGATATATTTGCAAAGAATTCAACTCTAAGTTTTTGATATTCTAACATTTCATTTAAAAGCTTAGTATTTTCTTCTGCTTTTATATGAGCAGTTAAGTCGTGGCCAATTGTAACCATTCCAGTTAAATTATCATTATAGTCAAATATAGGTACTTTAAATATATCTAAAACTAGTTTTTCACCATTAGATAAAGAAAATTCATCTTTATAATTAACCATTGTTTTACGAATTAAAGCTAGACTATCAAAGTGATTATATTTTTCTAAGTGATCTTTATAAGTACTGTTATAGGTTAATGTATTTATAATATCTTGTGTGGTTTTATTTTTCCAATGAAAATTTTTTAAGTTAAAAAATTTAATAGTAGATTTATTGACTTCTAACCAATGACCATTTCCATCTTTAAGGCATATTAGATCAGGAAAGGCATTAATTAATATTCTAAGTCTTTTTTCGCTTTCAATTAATGCATTTCTAGTATGATGTTTTTCAAAAAGACTTATTATTAAAAAGGATATTAAAGTTATTAAAAATATAACAAACAACCAAATAAACATTTCAGGTATAGTATAGGATTTAGATTTAAGATTTATAAAGGATGCATGTTTTGGTGCTAAAGTTATAGGGATATCATATTTTATAAACAGATTATAGTCAAAAATATATCCTGATTGGGGTTGTTTTTGAATTGGTATATCTTTAGGTTTTTTACCTTTTAAAATTTCAAGAGCTAACTTTCCAAGAATTTTTCCTTCCACTTTAGCAGAAAGCATTTTACCACCTATTATTCCATGATCTAATAAAGTTTCCCAAACGCTAAATATAGGAATGGAAAAGTCATTAGGGGATAAAAAGGTATTATTATCTATAAATACAGATTTACTATAAGTAGTAGTAAATCCACGTAATAATAAAACTATACTATTTTTTTTGTATTTTTTTTTAAAGTCTTTGTTATGTAGTTTATCTGTATCATTTAAATATATGAAATTTAATTTTTCTTTATAGTTAGGTATTACACTATTTAATGATTTCCTAAGTGTAGCACTAATACTTCGTTTATTATCTAAAAGTACTATTACATTTTTTAGGTCATGATTTAGTGATAGTGCAACATCAATAGTTTCCTTAATAGCTGGATTTTCTGTAATACCTGTAAACATGGGTAAATCATTTAACATACTTCTATGAAAATTAGTAACACCTGAGAAAACTACGGGTGTATTTGGAAAAAGAGATTTACTATATTTTTTTAAAAAATTAAATGCATCATCATCAATAGAAATTATTAAATCAAAACGTTTATTGGTAAATTTCTTATTATAAAATGTATAAAGATCTTTAATGTATTCATCACCGTTAAAGGATTCCGTGTTCATATACTCTATATCAATGTCTAAGGAGTTAGAAGAAGATTTTAAAATAGGCATAATTGAATCTAGTATATCTTCTGAACGCCTAACTAATTTATCATATGAATTAATGATAAGTACTCTTTTTTCAGGGTGTTCATGAGCTAAAGCTTTAGAATTATACAAAAATGTAATAAAAAATGTAATAAAAATTATATAAAAAAAATTGTTTGATTTTAAATTGCGCATAATCAGTAAATATCTCCAATTAAATAGTTTATTGAATATATAATCATAACAAATTGTAAATATATGATAATATTAACACTAACTATAAATTATTTCAATATTTAAATTAGAAAAATTTAATAGAAATTTTAAATGTTTTATAAAAATTAAAATAAAATTTTAAAATAGTAGGATAATATATTATAGCTATTTATGTTAGGAGGTAATTTTTTGAATAAAAAAGTAGTGATTTTAGTAATTATGTTTTATATATGTTCAATTTTATCAGGTTGTATCAAGATTCCGATAAAATTGTCAATAAATGAAAAAAAAGGTGATTCATTTAAGGTTGAAATAGATAGAAATCAAAAAATTACAAGTAATTTTAATGGAGAAAATTCAAGTGTTGAATTAAAAGTTAGAGAAGGATTTCTATGTAATGTTGTTAACGTAGATGATATAAAAGACTCTGATATAAAAGTAACCTTTGATTCTATAAATTTTGTTAATAATATTAATATATCAGATAAACTAAAGAAATATGTACCTAATGCAAATGAAGATTTAAAAGAATTAGCTAATGTATATTCATCATTTCTAGGTAAAAGCTTTAAGGTGAAAATAGGTGAAAATGGTAAAGTTAAAAAAATAATGGGAATAGATGAACTTACCATGGCTATTTTAAAGGACTTAAAAGATAAAAGTAAAGAACAATATGTTAAGAGTTTTATAAAAAATGAGTTTTCAGAGAATGCTTTAACTGCTAAAATCGAGAAGATAACATTATTTTATCCTGAAAAAAGAGTTGCTCAAAATACTCAATGGAGAATAAGAAATACTCCATCTATAAAAATACCAATACAATCAATAAATGATTATATATTAAAAGATAGTGAAGATAAAACAGCTTATATTTCCATAAAGTCACAAATTAAAAAAAATGAATCGGCTCAGCCTCACAATATAGATGATGTAAAACTTAGTTTTGAAGATATTAAAGGAAATGGTAGTGGAAATATCAATGTTAATTTAGATAAGGGAATAATTAAAAATACAGATATTCAAAGTAAGTATAAAGGAAATATAAAAATAGTTTCTATGGATCCTAATACAGGTACCCAGATGATACCTATTATTGTGGAAGATAAAATTAACGTACATGTATTGAATCAATAAAGAAAATAGGTAAATAGTTGTAAATTAGATAAACCTCATTATAATTAATATTAGGATAAATAATTTTAATAATCATAAATAAGGAATAGGGGGATTTACTAATGGAAACTGTTGTAGAAAAATTTTTAAGGTATATTAAATTTGATACAAAATCAAGTGAAGAATCCAGCACCACACCTAGTACAAGGGGACAGATTGAACTTGCAAAGGAACTTGCAAAAGAACTAGAAAAGATGGGCTTAAGTGAAGTGTCAGTAGATGATAAAGCATATGTAATGGCAACTTTACCATCTAATATGGATAAAAGCCTTCCTACAATTGGTTTTATATCTCACATGGATACATCACCGGAGATAAGTGGAAAAGATATAAAACCACAATTTATAGAAAACTATGATGGTAAAGATATTGTACTTAACCAAGAAAAAAATATAGTGTTAAAGGTTAAGGATTTTCCAGAGATAAAAGATTATATAGGAAAAAACCTAATAACTACAGATGGAACAACTCTTTTAGGTGCAGATGATAAGGCTGGCATTGCTGAAATAATAACAGCTGTTGAATATTTAATAGAAAATCCACAAATAAAACATGGTACTATAAAGATAGCATTTACACCAGATGAAGAAATTGGAGCAGGGGCAGATTACTTTGATGTTAAAAAGTTTAATGCAGATTTTGCATATACTGTAGATGGTGGAGCCATTGGAGAACTTGAATATGAAAACTTTAATGCAGCTGGAGTTAAAATAACTATAAATGGAAGAAATGTTCACCCTGGTTCTGCAAAAGACAAGATGATAAATTCTATGATAATTGGTAGTGAACTTGTATCAATGTTACCTAAAAATGAGGTACCAGAGCATACTGATGGATATGAGGGGTTTTATCATCTTGTAGCTTTTAATGGCTCAGTGGAAGAAACAAAGATACAATATATAATAAGGGATTTTAATAGGGAAAAGTTTGAAGAGAGAAAGGTCTTAATTGTAAATGTAGTAAAAAAGTTAAATAATAAATATGGAGAAGGTATTGTTAAAATAGAGGTAAATGATCAGTATTACAATATGAAAGAAAAAATAGAGCCTGTAAAACATATAGTAGATACGGCATTTAATGCAATGAAGGAAGTGGGAGTGGTACCTAAGGTAGTACCTATACGTGGGGGTACTGATGGTGCAAGACTTTCATTTATGGGTCTTCCAACCCCCAACTTATTTACCGGTGGGCACAATTTCCATGGTAGATTTGAATTTATACCTACCTTTGCAATGAATAAAGCTGTGGAAGTTATATTAAAAATAATAGATATTTATTCAAAATAACAAAAATATAAGGCCTAAAATTAATAAAGTTAATTTTAGGCCTTATATTTATTGAAAAGTTTTTATAGCATTTTTAAATAGCTCATCATTTATAAATGGAGCACAAAATTTAAAGTATTTTTCATGTCCACATTTAGGACAAACACATATACAAACATCATAAGGAACGTTATCTACAACATGTACTTCTAAATTTTCAGTTATATATGAAGCGCCACAAATCTCACAAGGAGTAGAATTAATAATGTTATATTCACTTTCTATGTATTTCATAATATCATGTAATACCATATTTCTCCTCCAAATTTTAATTAATAAATATATTTAATGGTAACATCTAAAAATTATAATTTCAACAGTTCTTATTTAAAATTAAAGAGAAATTATTTGAATATTAAGACTAATGATAATGAATTTTAAAATAAATCATAAATTTAACAAAAATAAATTTCTTGCTATTGACAATATATTAAAAAAGTGATAGTTTTTATATATACAAATTAATAAAATTATTGTTTAATCCTTCAGGGCAGGGTGAAATTCCCGACCGGCGGTAAAGTCCGCGAGCTGTATGTTATATGGTTGATTTGGTGAAATTCCAAAACCGACAGTAAAGTCTGGATGGGAGATTAGGATTAATATAAGTTTTTAAATAGTTTATTTTTGTGATATTTTTTTATATCTAAAAGTAAATATATTTATTTACCATTTCTATAGATATTAAATGCCCTGAAAATTATTTTTAATTTTCAGGGCTTGATTTTTTAGAATTAATAAAATCTATTTTGCACAATTTTTTGAAGATTCATATTTTTCAAATGAAATTTCTCCCAAGAATAAATCCCTTTAGGTAAAAAATAAGAATATATTAGACAACTTAAAGTTGCCTTATTGGAGGTGATTTAGTGGATCTTAGCTATATGAAAAGAGCTATAGAATTATCTAAGTTAGGTATTGGATATACTTATCCTAATCCTTTAGTAGGAGCCATTATTGTAAAGGATAACAAAATTATAGGAGAAGGATACCACAAACGCTTTGGGGAAAATCATGCAGAAATTAATGCTCTAAAAAATGCTAAGGAAGATGTAAGTGGAGCTACTATGTATGTTACTTTGGAGCCATGTTCTCATTATGGTAAAACCCCACCTTGTGTCAATGCTATTATAAAAAGTGGAATAAAGAAAGTGATAATAGGAATGAGTGATCCAAATCCATTGGTAGCTGGTAGAGGTACAAGGATATTAAAGGACAATGGAATAGAAGTAGTTGAAGGAATACTTAAGGAAGAAGTAAAAAAAGTAAATGAGATTTTTATAAAATATATTACAACTAAATTACCATTTTGTATTTTAAAAACGGCTATGACCTTAGATGGAAAAATAGCAACTAGGGATGGAGATTCAAAATGGATAAGCAATGAGGTATCTAGGCAATATGTACATGAAATACGACATAAGGTAGCTGGGATTATGGTTGGAATAGGGACTATTATTAAAGATAATCCTAGTCTTACCACTAGGATTATAAATAAAAAGGGTAGAGATAGTACAAGGATAATTGTAGATAGCAAAGGAAGAATACCTATTGAGGCTAAAGTATTAAATTTAGAATCTCAGGCTAAGACAATAATAGTTACAACAGAATTAGCAAACAGAGAAAAGATTGAAGTTATAAGGGATAAAGGAGCAGAAGTAATAATAACACCATTATGTGATAATAGGGTGGATTTGAAATATCTTATGGAAGAGTTAGGGAAAAGAAATATAGATAGTATTTTATTAGAAGGTGGTGCGGAACTTAACTATTCTGTCTTAAATAAAGGAATTGTAGATAAAGTAATATCTTTTATATCACCTAAGATAATAGGGGGAAAAGAAGCTAAAACACCTGTAGAAGGACTTGGGAAATCAACTATAAGCGAATGTATAAATCTTGAAAATATAAAAGTATCAAGATTCCAAGAGGATATTGTTATAGAGGGTTATATCAAAGGAGAGGAAAAGTTATGTTCACAGGAATAGTTGAAGAAATAGGAACTATAAATATTATTAGTATCACAAAGGATTTTGCAAAAATAACTATTGATGCTAAAGAAATATTAAAAGATGTATCTTTAGGTGATAGCATAAGTACAAATGGGGTATGTCTTACGGTGACAGAGTATAATCGTAATAATTTTACTGTAGATGTAATGGGTGAAACCATAAGAAGAAGTAATTTAAGTTCTTTAAAAAGAGGAGATAAGGTTAACTTAGAAAGGGCATTAGCTCTAGGGGGAAGATTTGGTGGTCATATAGTTAGTGGACATATAGATGGAGTAGGAACTATAAAGAATTTTAAGCATGAGGCAAATGCTATATGGATAACTATAGAAGCTAGTGAAGAAATTTTAAAAAATATAGTATTTAAGGGATCCATAGCTATTGATGGAGTAAGTCTTACAGTAGCATATGTTGACCGTGAAGTTTTTAAAGTATGTATAATACCTCATACTCAAAGTGAAACAACTCTTACATCAAAAAAAACTGGAGATAAAGTTAATCTAGAGTGTGATGTTATTGCAAAGTATGTTGAGAAACTTTTACAAGTAAAAAATAATGAAACCAAGAAAAAAAGTATTGATATAAATTTTTTAAAGGAAAATGGATTTTATTAGGGGGATGAAAAAAATGAACAAATATAAGTTTAATACCATTGAAGAAGCTATAGAAGATATTAAAGCTGGAAAGATCATTGTAGTTGTTGATGATGAAGATAGGGAAAATGAAGGAGACTTATTAATGGCTGCGGAGAAGGTTACTCCAGAATCAATTAATTTTATGGCAAGATATGCAAGAGGATTAATATGTATGCCAATGACAGAGGAAAAACTTCAAGAATTACATCTTCATCAAATGGTAGCTAATAATACAGATTCTAAAGAAACGGCCTTTACAATATCAATAGATTCAGTGGAAACTACTACTGGAATTTCGGCATATGAAAGAGCATTAACTATAAAAAGGGCTGTAGACTCAAGTGCTAAGGCTGAAGATTTTCAAAGTCCAGGTCACATTTTCCCATTAAGAGCCTGCAAGGGAGGAGTATTAAAAAGAGCAGGGCATACTGAAGCTGCTGTAGATCTTGCAAAACTTGCGGGATTATCTCCAGCAGGAGCAATATGTGAGATTATGAATGAAGATGGTACTATGGCTAGAGTACCTGACCTTATGAAATATGTAAAGGAATATAATTTAAAGATAATAACTATAGCGGATTTAATTGAATATAGAAGAAGAACTGAAAGTTTAGTTAAGAAAAAGGGAACTGCTTGTATGCCAACAAAGTATGGTGAATTTAAGATTGTGGGATATGAGGATAAATTAACTGGAAAAGAACATATAGCTTTAGTTAAAGGAGATGTTAAGAAGGGAGAGCCTGTACTTATTAGAGTTCATTCTGAGTGTTTAACGGGAGATGTATTTGGTTCTTTAAGATGTGATTGTGGAGATCAACTAGGACAAGCACTTAAAGCTATTAATAAAGAAGGACGGGGAATTTTATTATACATGAGACAAGAAGGACGAGGAATTGGACTTATAAATAAGATAAAAGCATATAACCTTCAAGATAAGGGTATGGATACTGTTGATGCAAATTTAGCTTTAGGATTTCCAGAAGATTTGAGGGATTATGGAATAGGAGCTCAAATTCTTAAGGACTTAGGTGTTGAAAAAGTAAGGCTTATGACTAATAATCCTAAAAAAATATCAGGAATATCAGGATATGGTATAGAGATAGTAGAAAGGGTTCCAATAGAGATGGAATGCAATTCTAAAAATGAATTTTATTTAAGAACTAAAAAAGAGAGAATGGGTCATATTTTGAACTTTAAAAATATAAAAAAATACAATAAAACATTAAAGGAGGCAGAGTAATATGAAAGTATATGAAGGAAGTTTAATTGCACAAGGAAAGAAATTTGGGATAGTAGTTGGAAGGTTTAATGAATTTATAGGAAGTAAATTATTGTCTGGAGCATTAGATGCTTTAAAGCGTCATGGTGTTAAAGATAATGAAATAGAAATTTCATGGGTACCTGGTGCTTTTGAAATTCCTCTTGTTGCAAAAAAAATGGCTAAATCAAATAGGTATGATTCAGTTATATGTTTAGGTGCAGTTATAAAAGGATCTACTGCTCATTTTGATTATGTATCAAGTGAGGTTTCAAAAGGTATTGCAAATGTTTCTTTAGATACAGAAGTTCCGGTTATCTTTGGGGTTCTTACAACAGATAATATAGAACAAGCTATAGAAAGAGCTGGGACTAAAGCTGGAAATAAAGGATATGAAGCAGCAGTAACGGCTATTGAAATGGCTAATTTATTAAATGAAATATAAATGATTTAAGATAGCCTCTTTTTAGGAAAGGGGTTATTTTTTATTGGAAAATAATATAAAAACATGGACAATCAATACATACAATTAACTTAAGAGTAATATATATTAATTACAAAAGTATGTGTTTATAAGAGGTGATAAGTTTTGATAAATATTATATGGTTTATACTTCTAGGAATAGGTATAGTATTTGGACTTGTTACAGGTAATGGAGAAGTTCTTTCAAAATCTATAATAAGTTCTACACAATCATCAATTAAACTTGTTATAGGGCTTGTTGGTATGATGAGCCTTTGGTGTGGAATTATGAAAATAGCTAAGGAAAGTGGGATTACAGATAAACTTGCAATTCCATTAAAACCTATATTAAGATTTTTATTTAAAGACGCCTCAAAAAGTAAAGATGCTATGGGAAGTATGATATTGAATTTAACATCTAATATGCTAGGTTTATCTAATGCAGCAACACCATTTGGAATAAAAACTATGGAGGAATTACAAAAGATTAATCCTAAAAAAGATACAGCCACAAATGATATGGCACTTTTTTTGGTATTAAATGCTGCATGTATTCAACTTGTACCAACCTCGGTGATATCAATGAGAGCAGCTTGTGGATCGCAAAATCCAGGTATAATAATATTGCCAGCTATAATGACAACAGGAATAGCAGCTATAATGGGGGTTATTTATTGTAAAATACTTCAGAAATTTTTCTGATATGAATGAGGAGTTGAAAAAATGAGATACTTTATAATATCAATAGTCCCAATATTAATTGGATTTATTGTTATATATGGAATGATTAAAGGAGTGAAAATTTATGAGTGTTTCATAGAAGGGGCAAGAGATGGACTAAAATTATGTTTTAATATATATCCCTATCTTTTAGCTATGCTTATAGCTGTTGGTGTATTTAGAGGTTCTGGTGCACTAGGATATTTTATAAGTTTTATAAGACCAATTGTAAAATTTATAGGATTGCCACCAGAGGTAGTACCTCTTATTATGGTGAAACCTTTATCAGGAAGTGGAGCCCAGGGGGTTTTTATGGATATATTAAATCAGTATGGAGCTGATACATATATAGGTCTTGTTGCATCAATTATAATTGGTTCTACAGAAACTATTTTTTATACCCTCACTGTATATTTTGGAGCAATTAATATAAAAAAAATAAGACATACTGTATGGGCAGCAGTTATGGCAGATTTAACAGCGGTTATAGCAGCAGTTATAATAGCTAAGGCAATATTCGTAAATTAAAATGTAATGTTTAAATTTTACTATTGTTATAAATATGAAACCATTTATAGTATAAGTTTATATATAATAAATATAGTTGAGTATAAGGTACTATTTTGTAAAGAGGTGTTTAGAATGAATAAATTAAAGTATTCAGGATTATTTGAAAATTCTGATGGACTTTCTGAAAAAATAGGAATTGGATTAGCTTTGGGAGCGTGCTTTGGTGCAGTTTTTAATAAGATGGTAATTTGTCTTGTGTTAGGATTTATAATTAGTACAACAATAAGTATAGTTTATGACTTAATATATATAAAAAAAAATGTATTTAATAGCTGATTGGGAATTAACTAGTTATAATGCTAGTTAGTTCCCAATAGTCTTATATACACAATTATTAGATTTATATTATTTATTTTAGTTTATGGTATAAATATTATTAGAAGTTATAGACTACTTTGGTATTGTAATTTTTTAAAGGATTTTTTAAATAATATAAACATAATTATACTATCTAATATCCATTGAATCCCTGTGATCCACCATACATAAACAACAGAAGTTTTCAAAATATATACAAAGTAAAACATAAGTGGAATTCTAATAAACCAACTGGATATAAAAGAAACAATAAATGGGGTTTTAGTATCACCTATACCTTTTAATGCACCACCCAGTATAAGTGAAATTCCCATTGGAACTTGCTCTAATGAAGCTATCATAAGACAAGATGCACCTAATTTTATAACTTGTATTTCAGAGGAATTTATAAATACTTTTATTAATGCATTAGGAAATATAAGAAATATTATAGAACATAAAGCCATAAATATAGTGCCAATGATTACACATATAAAAGTATACTTTTTAGCATCTTTTATATTTTTTTCGCCTATTTTATGACCTACTAATGTAGTTGCAGCTACACTAAATCCCCAACCAGGCATAAAGGATACTGATTCTATGGTGGTAGTTATCTGATTTGCTGCAAAAGCAGTTTCACCAAGTCGCATTATTATAAATGTGCTAAGGAGTCTACTAATATCAAAAGATGCTTCCTGTAAAGATGATGGAATAACTAGTACTAAAAGTTTTTTTAACTTATGAACTTTTAAATTTATTATATATTTTAATCTTAGTTTTATTTTAGATTTTTTCATTATGTAAATTATAGCAAATAAGAATCCTATTATTTGAGCTATAGAAGTAGCTATAGCAGCACCTTTAATACCAAGTTCAGGAATGTTTAATTTACCAAATATTAATATCCAATCTAATGATATATTTATTATATTAATAATAATAGAAATTAATAAAGGAGTTTTAGTATTTCCATATCCTCTTAAAATACCGTTTATCATGCTCGTTAACATATAGAAGAAGCATCCTAAAGATATAATTTTCATATAAGTATTTCCAAGGGATATAGCATCATTACAAGCCCCTCCTATATAAAGAATTTCCTTAGTATATATAATCATAAAAATAGATATAATTAATGATATGATTAATCCTATAAAAAAGCCTATAGAGGCATATTCTTCAGCTGAGGAATATTTTTTAGCACTAAAACGCCTAGCTATAATGGAGGTTATACCTATAGATATACCTACAGATATAAAAATATTTATAAAGGTATAAATTATTTCAACGCTTAATCCAACGGTGCTTACGGCAAGTTGTCCACCATAATGACCAACCATCATGGTGTCAAAAACGCTTATAGTCATATATAAAATCATTTCTAAAACAGCAGGTAATGCAAGCTTTAGAATAGTTTTGATTGTATTTATATCAAACATATTAATTTATCCTCACTTTTTAATGTTAATTTAAATAAGTATTATGGTTTATTTAATTATATCATGGTATATAGTATTTATATAAGGTTTAGAATGTATTATAAAATAAATATAAATACTTAACAAGAAAAATCATATATAAGTGTGATATTATAAAATTATCATAAGCTAAATGTTGGAGGGGATAGTGTGCTTCAGTGGAAGGACTTGTATAAGAAATGCAAGGATTGCAGTAAATGTAACCTTAGTAATGGAAAAATCAATATGGTTTTTGGAGAAGGTAATCCTAAAGCTAAATTAATGTTTATAGGTGAAGCACCTGGAGCAGATGAAGATAAGACTGGAAGACCTTTTGTTGGAAGAGCAGGACAATTATTAACTAAAGGATTATTAGCTTTGAACTTACATAGAGAGCAGGATTATTATATAACAAATATTTGCAAGTGTAGACCTGAAAATAATAGAAATCCTATGGAGCATGAAGCATGTGCTTGTATACCTTATTTAAGAAATCAAGTGGCATTAATTAAGCCTAAAATAATAATTTGTCTGGGAGCTATTGCAGGGAAATATATAATAAATTCAAACCTAAGAATTACTAGAGATAGGGGTAAGTGGATAGAGAAAAAAGGTATTTATATAATGCCTATATTTCACCCAGCTGCTATATTAAGAGATAATAGTAAGAAATCCTTATTTTGGAGAGATCTAAAAGAAATAAAAAGAAAGTTTGATGAAATTAAATAAAACATAATTATTATGAAAACATGTATAATTAAAATAAATTAAGGGAAATATATCATAGTAGGTTGAAGTATACTATGATATATTTCCCTTTTAAAATTAAATTTTATTTTGTTTTAGTAGGTTTAGATACTTCAGTAGCCTTTTCGTTAGGGCCATGTACACTTGGTAAGTTAGCTGGTATATTACCTGACTCATCAAGAGTTGCGAATGAATATCCTTGGCTCTTTAAGTATTCAATTACTCTTGGTAGAGCCTCAAGGGTAGTTGATTTAGTTGCTGCATCGTGCATTAATATAACTACATGATTTTTTCCTTTAGTACTTGATTGAACTCTTGCAACTAGTTGATCCGCTGGAACATGTTGATGTTCTGCATCACCATTTAGTGCGTTCCAATCTACATAAGTATAACCTGCATTTTTAGCAACTTGTTTGTAAGGAGCACGTTTTGATCCATAAGATCCACCTGGAAAACGAATTACTTTTCCATTATAATCTCCAAGTATAGATTTTATTATTTGGGCACTTTTTTCAAAGTCTTGTAAAAAGTTATTTGCACTACTATATAAAAGTTTATAATCATGAGAATAACTATGGTTACATATAGCGTGTCCCTTAGCTCTTTCTTGTTTTAATAGGTCTGGATTTGCTTTTGCCATTTGTCCTAAAACAAAGAATGTAGCTTTTACATTATATTTATCTAATGTTTCTAGTACTTTTGGAGTTATTTTTCTAGTAGGACCATCATCAAAAGTTAAGTAAGCAATTTTCTTATTAGGATCTAATGGAGCTGTAGAAGGTATTACCTTATTTTCTTTTGGTTGTTCAGTTGAAGGTTTACTAGAGTTATTTTCTGTTTTATTTGCAATAGAACTATCTTTAGTAGAAGTTTTTTCTGTAGATTTAGTATCGGTTAACTTATTACCAGCAGGTTTAATTGTAGTTTTATTCATTCCAGCTAAAAATCCTATGGAAAATATAAATATAAAACCTACAATTATTCCTATGAATTTACCAGTTAAACGTCTTCCAAATAATTTTTTCAATGTTATCCCATCCTTTTAATATGTTATTTTATAAGTTTTCTCATTTGATCGTCCCAAGTTTTTACGTAGCTTCCAGTTGACCATTGAGACATTATAACTTCTTCATTGTTCTTTAAATTTACTGTTTTCAATGGAACATTACTTAAATTACCATTTATAATATCATATATAAGTATTTTTGAATTAGTTAAAACTACAACAAAATTTTTATCAGGAGAAGAGTACGCATCTAAAGCATTAGGCACTTTCTTTTTTATTATATTCCAATTAGGGAATAATAAGTCATATCCTATAAGTTCTTTTGGAGGAATTATAGGAATATCAAAATCTGAAAAATTTATAAGTGGAGATTCACTCCAAAAATTATTAAAATATTGCAGTCTTCCTTTTAAAATCCACTTACCATTTTTACGTACAATACCAAAAAACTTATCGCAGGGAGTTGGATTTAACTTGTTCCTTTCATTAAAATTTAAGGAATTTATATATGCCGATGCTCCTTGTTTTAATGACTTAATACCTTGTTCTCCTAATAGTTTAGATATAGAAAGAGAATAATCTTTATTACTATTAAAGGTATCAATTGGATTAACCTTTAACAGATTTTTAGTAGAAAGCGAATTATCTTTATTAAGACTACCTTCTTTTAATCCTAAGGATATATAATCATCACCTACAAAAGATATATCTTCTATATAATAAGATTGTCCTTTATTTATTATACCACTTTTAATGCTAGTTTCTACTAGTTTAAGATTTTTACTTTTAGTTAATGGATAGGTATAAAGCTTATATTTTTTATAATCTGTAGTGCTGACATCTTTAGTTGTAATATACCAAAATCCTGTTTTCCTAGCATATATAAAATGGGGAATTTCATATATGTTTTTAATTCCTGGATTATCAAAGTTAATCCATATAGTCCTATAAACAGGTCTAGGTATTGTTTGTGATTTATTGTCATATGAAAGTGTAAATCCTGGAACATATGATTTTAATCCAAGTAATAACCCAGAGTCTAAGTTTTTAGGAAAATTAGAAAATTTAGATTTATCATTAAAGGTAGTACTTTTTCTATATTCTATTTTATCAGATTTTCTTGTAAGTAAGAAAAAGGAATCATCTAATGTAGTAATTAGACTATTTTCACTTAGTTTTATAAAAGAAGTAAAGTAAGTATCCTTATTAGAAACTGTTATAACTTGAATTTCAGGTTTCTCAATACCAAGGGCACTAGGAGTTATACTATAATTACTTGCTAAGTAACTTGTGCTATCCACTGTTTTGATTTTAAAATTTGGTGAATTGCAGATTTTATCTAACAGTTCTAGTTTATATTTATCTATATAAAGTACTTTACCAATTTTATCTTTTATATCTTTATTTTTAACTGGAGAACTTCCAATAGGGTAATATTTTTGTATAATCCATTCTCCTGATATAGCTATATCATAATTCTCAGGTGGAACTATCTTACCTGGAGATATTATAGGACGTTTACTACAACCTGTAATAGTTATAGTCAGTATAAAAATCAATAAAAAACTTAATAAATTTTTTATTTGATGCATGAAGCAAACCTCCTAGTTTTTATAAGCAAATATATTTTAATACTATGACTTATATAAAAAGTAACAAAAGTATTAAAAAGAACATTAAATTAAAAAGTTTCTAAAGGGAGAGTTATTATTACTTCCGTTCCCTTATATTGTTCACTTAATATTTCAAGAGTTCCATTATGTAGTGATATGATTTCACTACATATAGATAATCCTATACCATTTTTAGAATTACTATTTTTCCCTTTGTAAAATTTTTCTGTGACTCTAGGAAGATCCTCAGGTGGAATTCCACATCCATTGTCCTTAATATTTATTATTACATTGTCATCTGTACAGGATAAAGCTATTTTTATTTCACCTCCATTAGGGGTGAATTTTAATGAATTATCAAGTATATTCATAAATACTTGTTTAAGTCTATTTACATCTACATATATATTAGGAACAGTACATTTGTATTCAAGGAATAAATTTATATTGTCTTTAGAAGCTCTCGGAGATAGTTGTTTTTGAAGATATATAAGAAGTTCATAAATATTTACAAAGTCTTTTTTTAAGGTTATTTTCCCTGATGATAACTTTGAAAAATCTAAAAGCTCTTCAACAAGTGAACTTAATCTATCAGTTTCTTCTTCAATTATTTTAAGACCATCTTCAAATTCCTTCTTGTTGTTAGGATCGCATAAACTAAGGGCTATAGTCCATCCTTTAATTGATGTTAAAGGGGTTCTAAGTTCGTGGGAAATAGATGCTATAAACTCTGTTTTTAATTTTTCATTTTTTAGCAATTCTTCTGACATATAGTTTAATGTGTCTGCAAGTTTTCCAAACTCATCATTGGAGGATTTTATTATCTTTTCTTTAAATTTACCAGATGCAAATATTTCTGCACCTTCAGTAATTTCTTTTAAAGGACGGGTAATTTTTTTTGATAATATTAAGCTTATTATACTAGAAATAATAATTACAACTATAGCTACAAGTATAAAATAAAAGGCAATAGAACTTATGTGCTTATCAATTTTGTTTAAAGAAGATACAAATCTTAAAACCCCTTGTATTTTTTCACCATTTTTTAAAGGTATTGATATACTCATTATATTTTCAGTGGATTTAGTTGGTTTATAAATATAAAAGCCTAATTTACCTAGCAAAGCCTGTTTAAAATCTTTAGAAGATTTTATATCATTTGGAGAATATCCCATGGAGTCCATGAGGAGATTTCCTTTAGTATCTAAAATTTGAACTTCAGCATTAGTGTTTTTCCAAAATATATCTACATCATTTTCTACATTTTCTTTAATATCTATTGAAGATAGATATGTACTATAAAATTCTGCTGAAAGTTTTATTTGATTAGATAAAAGTTCACGAGCATTATCATAAAAATATTTTCTTATAGATGTTAATACTATTATTTGAGATATAAAAACTGTAAAAATTATTATTCCTATATAGCTCAAAGTTACTTTGTTTCTTATAGATTTCACGCTAAACTTCCTTCCATATATATCCTGTACCCCATACTGTTTGTAAATACTTTGGATAAGAAGGGTCATCTTCAAGCTTACTTCTGAGTCTACGAATATTTACATCTACAATTTTGGGATCTCCAACAAAGTTATACCCCCAAGCTAAATCTAAAAGCTTATCACGACTTAGGGATATCCCTATATTTTCAATAAATATTTTCAAGAGTAAAAATTCTTTAGGGGTTAAATTTAATTTTTCTTCATTTTTGTAAGCTATTTTTGAATTTAAATCAACTTTAAAAGGCTCAGATATTAAAATTCTAGATGAAGTATCATTTGAGAAACTCATACGCCTAATTAAAGAGGTTACTCTTGCAGCAAGCTCTAAAGGATTAAAAGGTTTTATCATATAATCATCTGCACCATATTCAAGACCTTTTATTTTATCTACATCTTGACCTAGAGCTGTTAGCATTATAATTCCAACTTTAGGATGGTTTTTTCTTAAAATTTCACATACCTTAAATCCATCAATTCCAGGTAACATAATATCTAGAATGACAACTACAGGATTTTCAGTAGTTACTTTTTTTATACCATCTTCACCAGAAAAAGCTTGTATAACTTCAAAGTCCTGTTTTTGTAAAACTAATTTTATAAATTTACTTATAGATAGTTCATCTTCTATAACTAGTACCTTATGTTTATGATTCATAATTACACCTCTAAATACTTTATGGAATAATGTTAAAAACTTCTTAAAAATATTATATATTATTTTCAAGTATTAAAGTATACAAAAGAGTTACTAATATAAGAAATTAAATTGTAATATAACAAATAAGATAATACAATTTACTGAAAACTTTATATAACTTCACGTAAGGGTTAAAATATATTAAAGAGGTGAAATTTATGTTAAAATTTTTAATTAAATTTATAGATGGATATATATCTTGTACAAAATCTTATATTGATAGTGTATGCATTCATAAGGAAATTAAACATTGGGTTTCTGTTAGTGATAATGAAAAAGAAATACATATTAGAAATAATGAGTCATTAGATAAAGTAACTGAAATACTAGGATAAGTTTTAAAAAGAGAGGATATATCAGAAGAAAGGGAAGATGTATATAAATTATTTTCTCAAATAATCAATTTAAGTAAAGAAAATGAAAGTCAAAGAACAAGACAAGTCACTGCAAGAGTTATTTCAGCAATGGGAATTGCAGCATCAGTGGCAATATCATTGGGAACAGTATTATTACATGAAAAATATAAAACTCAAAGGGAAAGAGAAAAGAGGAATAATTATTTTTATAAAGGACAATAATATTGACATATGAAGGGATTTGTCATAACATTTTAATGTGAGTAATAAAAATAAATAAATGCTATGAAAAGAAGAGTAACAAATGAAAGTGTATAAAGAGAGCCAGATAAGGTGAAAGCTGGTTACATGGAAGTTTGTGAAGATGGTCTTGGAGCAGGGTATTTGAAATTTTTAGAATACTACCGTTGCAACGGTTATAATGCAAAGTGATAAAATTAATTATTATTAAGGAGTCACTTATTAAGAATTTTGTTGTGAAACAAAGTTAAATTAGAGTGGTAACGCGTAAATTACGTCTCTAAGCGAGAAGAACTTGCTTAGAGGTTTTTTTATATACAATTAAAATAATATAGTTTAAATAATAAAGGAGGACTAAAGATGCATAAAGGTAATTTTTACATAACTACACCCATTTATTATCCATCAGCAAAGTTACATATAGGAAATACATATACTACAGTTGCAGCAGATGCCATTGCTAGATTTAAAAGATTAACAGGATATGACACGTACTTTTTAACAGGAACTGATGAACATGGTCAAAAAATTCAAAGACTAGCAGAAGCAAAAGGTATAACCCCAAAGGAATATGTAGATGAAATTGTATCAGGCATAAAAGACTTATGGAAAGTTATGAATGTAAAATATGATAAATTCATAAGAACTACTGATGATTATCATGTTGAAACAGTTCAAAAGATATTTAAAAAATTATATGATAAAGGAGATATATATAAAGGAGAATATGAAGGTTTATATTGTACGCCATGTGAATCTTTTTGGACAGAAACTCAACTTGTAGATGGAAAATGTCCAGATTGTGGAAGACCAGTTGAAAAAACTAAGGAAGAGGCGTATTTCTTTAAGATGTCAAAGTATGCTGATAGACTTATAGAGTATATAGAAACTCATTCAGAGTTTATACAACCAGAATCAAGAAAAAATGAAATGTTAAATAACTTTTTAAGACCAGGTCTTCAAGATTTATGTATATCAAGAACTTCATTTAATTGGGGAATACCAGTAAGTTTTGATGAAAAACATGTTATATATGTTTGGATAGATGCACTTACAAACTATATAACAGCTCTTGGATATAATCAAGATAATGATGAATTATATCAAAAATATTGGCCAGCAAATGTTCATCTTGTAGGAAAAGATATATTAAGATTTCATACAATATATTGGCCAATTATGTTAATGGCATTGGATCTTCCGTTACCAAAACAAGTATTTGGTCATGGATGGCTTTTAGTTGACGGTGGAAAGATGTCAAAGTCAAAGGGAAATGTTGTAGATCCAGTAACATTAGTTAATCATTTTGGAACTGATGCTGTAAGATATTATCTTCTTCACGAAATACCATTTGGTCAAGATGGAATGTATACAAGTGAGACATTTATAAAGAAAACAAATTCAGATCTTGCAAATGATCTTGGAAATCTTGTAAATAGAACTATAGCTATGATTAATAAGTATTTTGATGGAGTAATCCCAGCACCGACGGCTAAAGATGATATAGATGATGAGTTAATTAAAGTTGCTCTTGAAATACCAGAAAGAGTAGAAAGAAAGATGGATTTATTAAAGATACCAGAAGCATTAGATGAAATATGGACTTTAGTTAGAAGAAGTAATAAATATATTGATGAAACTATGCCGTGGGCTCTTGCTAAGGAAGAAGATAAAAAAGAAAGATTAGGAACAGTTTTATATAATTTAGTGGAAAGTTTAAGAATAGTATCTGTAATACTTTCAGCTTTCTTACCGGAAACAAGTAAAAAGATAAATGCTCAATTAAATGTTCAACTTGCAACATGGGATAGTATAGCATCCTTTGATGGAACAAAGGCAGGTACAAAGGTGGGGGAAGCTGTAGCTATATTCCCAAGAATTGATGTTGAAAAGAAATTAGAAGAACTTGAAAAGATACAAAAAGAACAAATGAAAACAGCACAAGAGGTGCAAAGTGCACAAATGGAGCCTATTAAAGAAGAAATAACTATAGAAGATTTTGAGAAAATTGATTTAAGAGTTGTAAAAGTATTATCTTGTGAACCTGTTAAGAAAGCAAATAAGCTTTTAAAATTAAAAGTTGATTTAGGGGGAGAAGAAAGACAGGTTATATCAGGAATAGCTAAGCATTATAAACCAGAGGAATTAGTAGGAAAATATGTTGTGTTAGTTGCTAATTTAAAGCCTGTTAAATTAAGAGGTGAATTGTCTCAAGGTATGATTCTTGCGGCATCGGATGATAAAGAACAATTATTTGTAGTAAACCCTGGAAAACTTCCAACAGGAAGCACTGTTAAGTAATTTTTTATAAAATAAATAACCAAAGATGTTGCTCAGACATCTTTGGTTATTTGTTTAGTATATAGATTTGTGCATAAGATTTTATATATATTTTATTAAAAACTACTTAATTTTATAAAAGGAATTCTAAACTCAGGAATTCCTGAGGAGTATGGTGCAATTTCATATTGTTGAAAGTAGATAACTAAAGCATCTTTTTCTACAGTAAAGGCTATGTTATCAGTTATTCCCTTAAAAGAATCTACAAAGTAAATATCGGGCTTTTTACTAATTTCATTATATATATATTTATTTATAATATCTTTGTAGTTAGGAATATCTTTTAATATATCATTAAGGGTTAATAATTTGCCTGTTTTAAGATCAATATTATATGATTTTCTAAGGGTGCTACCATGAGCACCTCCAGTAAGTTCATAAAAATCAATATAAAAGCTTACAAAATCATCTTTTATAGTTGACACTTTATAATCCGTATATGCAACATAAGGTAGAAGTTCATAGCCTTCTTTTATTGACTTTTCTTTATTTTTTTTAGCTAAGTCTTTTATTTTATTTCTAAATTTCAAAACATCATTTTCAATCATTGAATTTACTTGCTTTTCAATATTTTCATCCTTTAACCCTGTTATAATAGGAAATTTTAGTTTACTATCAAAGTAATCTTTTTTTATTTCTAATTCTTTTGTGATGATTTTTACTTTGTTTTTAAATATATTACTAGTTAATTCAGTTAGGTTATATTTAGTAGTATTATTAAAGGTATTAAAACAAGGTGTGCTACTAGCCAATAATGATATTATAAGACTAATATAAATGAAATTATTCATTATAAGACCTCCCATAGGATATAATAAATTATATCCTAATATAATTTTATAATAAGTTATATATCTTAAAGTTATAAATTGCTTAAAATAAGATATTTATATATAGTTTCCCCAAAATCAACTTTAAAATTAAATTTAAGTATAGTAAAATTACTATTATTAAATAAACAAGGGAGGAAAAATTAATATGCAATATACAAAAATTTTATTTTCAGCTATTGTTGGAGCTGTAATTGGATATATAACAAACTGGTTAGCTATAAAAATGTTATTTCGTCCCCATAAAGAAAAAAGGATTTTTGGAATTAAAATACCTTTTACTCCAGGACTTATACCAAAGGAACAAGGAAGAATTGCAAAAAGTGTGGGAGATGCTGTAGGAAATCATCTTTTAACTAAAGAAGCAATGGTAGATGCTTTAAAGGACAATAAAGTTGATGATAAATTTAAACAATTAATAAATAAAAAGATAAAATCAATTATAAATAAAAATATTTCTATAAAAGATCAATTAAGAAATATAATAGGAGTTCAATTTGAAAGGATAGTTTTTAATTCAAAAAATAAGTTATCCAATATTATATTAAGAACTATTAGAAAAGAGGATTTTAAGGTACAATTTGAGGATTTAATTGTAGATGCTATAAAAGTAGAACTTAGAAAGAGTCCTAAAGATATAATAGAAAGTTCTTATTATAATATCGTAAGAAGAAAATTGTTAAATAATTCTGTTGACTTTAAAAACTCAAAAGAATTTAAAAATTATTTAGAAAAAGGTGTTCAAAAGAAATTAATTAAATTTCAAAATTTAGATAAGTCTTTAAATGAAGTTATACCACTTGGAGTTGTAAGTTCACTTAAAGTATACATATATAATAAAAATCATGATATTTCCATGGGAATAAAAGAGTTATTAAATGATGAAAAAGTACAACTTAAACTACAAAATGTTTTTTCTGAACTAATGAGTAGTAATTTAAATCCTATGGTTGCTATGTTTTTAAATCCAACTACTATATATAATAAGATTCATTCTGTTTTAAATGAGCATTTAGATAAAGAAGAAACTCAAAAAGAAGTAGCCTTATTTGTAAATGATATTGTTGATAAAATGTTAAAGCTTAAAGTATCAAATATTATATCAGGATTATCTGAAGATGCAAAAGTAAAAAATGCAGAAGCTATTTCAGACTTTATATTAAAAAATATATTAGAAGATGAAGTGTTTGATGAAATATTATTAAAATTAGAGGATAAGATAAAAGAAAGTGGAAGTATAGAAGAACTTTTAGCAAAGCTTAATATAAATTCATATGAAATATTAAGAAACATTATAGGAAATAAAGTGGAGAGCATTTTATCATCACAAGAAATAATAGAAAAAATAGCATTTTACACTGATAAAATAATAGATAAAATTTTAGAAACTAAGATATGTGATATTACAAAAGGGAAAGAAGAAGAAATTTTAAGTGTAGCTCACAAAATGGGTGAAAATGTATTTGATAAGTTTGTTAAGAATGAAGCAAATCAGTTTTTAGATTGTTTTGATATAAGTAAAATAGTTGAAAATAGAATAAATACATTTGAAGTTTCTTTTGCAGAAAAAATAATATTGGAAATTGCAAGCAAAGAATTAAGTGCAATAACATGGCTTGGAGCATTACTAGGTTTTATAATGGGACTTGTATCTTCTTTAATGGCTATGATGTAAAATGGAGTATAAAAAGACTGTTGATAAATTTATCAACAGTCTTTTACGTTTATTATTAATTGCTTGTTGATTTTATATTAATGTATTAAAATGGTATAATTATGTTTATTAAACTATATAAATAATTTGGAGGACATTTTATGATTTTTGATTCACATGCGCATTATGATGATGAAAGTTTTAATGAAGATAGAGAAGAGATTATAAAGCAAATTAAAGAAAATGGAGTAGTAAATGTATTAAATTGTGGAGCATCTATGAAGGGAGCTAGAGATTCTTTAAAATTAGCAGATAAATATGATTTCTTTTATGCTGCTGTAGGAATTCATCCTGAGAATGCATATGAACTTACAGAAAAAAACTATGAAGAAATAAAGCATATGTCTAATCATCCTAAAGTAAGAGCTATAGGAGAAATTGGACTTGATTATTATTGGGAAGAGAATCCACCAAGAGAAAAACAAAAAGAAGTTTTTAGAAAGCAAATGAGCTTAGCGAGAGAATTAAATATGCCTGTTATAATACATGATAGAGATGCTCATAAAGATACTCTAGACATAATAAAAGAATTCCCAGATGTTAAGGGGGTAGTTCATTGTTTTTCTGGAAGTGTAGAATTTGCTCGTGAATGTTTAAAACTAGGATATTATATAGGATTCACTGGAGTTATAACTTTTAAAAATGCAAAAAAGGCTATTGAAGTAGCAAGAGAAGTACCTATGGATAAAATTTTAGTTGAAACGGATGCACCATATATGGCACCTACTCCAAATAGGGGAAAAAGAAATAGGTCAGATTATATAGAATTTATTATTGAGAAGATAGCTGAGATTAAAGGAATATCGAAAGAAGAGGTAGCTAAAAAGACTATAGAAAATGCTAATAATTTGCTAAAAATAAAATCCTAGTGTAGAATATAATTAAAATTCTCACCATAGCAAGAATAGGTTCTAATAGTATTGTTTTGTGCGGGAAAAAACCCTTTGTGAATAATGAGGGATATATACACATAAAAGTATTATAAAGGACTTAAGTGTAAAATTAACTATAAGAATAAAAGTATGCCAAAAGTGCATTTTTAGCAACTTTAATAAAGGCAAAGTTGATAAATTTGACGAATTATTAGATACACGGTATAATGAGTAAGTCAATTTTGTCAAGGAGGTTTATGTATGTTCAATAAAATAAAAGACAACATAACAACCTACTTCTCGAATGGACCTAAAAAAATAGTTTTTGTATCCGTGTTAATCTCAATATGCGCAACGCTAGGCGTATTAATAAGCATGGAAAAAAGTGTAAGAATTGTAATTGACGGTAAAGAAACTAGTGTAATGACATATAAGAGCAATGTATCAAGTATACTTAACAAAAATAATATAGCTATAGGTCCTAAGGATATAGTAGAACCAGACCTACAGAGTAATGTCAAAACAGGAGATACCATAAAGATCAGAAAAGCAATAAACGTACAATTAGCCATAGGTAAGGAAGTAAAGAAAGTTCTTACAGCGGCTGATACAGTTGAAGAAATGTTGTCGCAAGAAAAAATAGCATTAGGTAAAGAAGATAAAATATCAGTGCCTAAAGAAAAAGTAATAAAAAATGGAGACAAGATATCCATTACAAGAGTAAATACAAAAATAGAGAAAAAGATTCAGTCCATTGAATTTTGTACTGAGATAAAGAAAGATGAATCATTAAAAGATGGAGTTAAAAAAGTTGTACAAGAAGGAAAAGCTGGACAAAGAGAAATAAATGAGAAAGTTATATACCAAAATGGAAAAGAAGTATCAAGAGAAGTAGTAAATCAGTTTATAGTTCAGCAGCCAACAAAAAAAGTTATTGCCATGGGAACTGCAAAGGAACGGTCTGCAAGACTTTCACGTGGAAGTAGTATAAATCATTCTAAAAGATTAAGAATGAGATCTACTGCTTATACTGCTAGCTATAATGATACAGGCAAGAGACCTGGAGATAGTGGATTTGGAATAACTGCATCTGGTACAAGAGTTAAAAGAAACGCAGGAGGATATAGTACAGTTGCTGTAGATCCTAGTGTTATCCCCCTTGGAACAAAATTATATATAGAGGGATACGGTTATGCAATTGCCGAAGATACTGGTGGAGCTATTAAAGGAAATAGAATAGATTTGTATTTTAATAGCGATAGCCAAGTTTCAAAATGGGGAGTAAGATATGTAGATGTGTATATAGTTAATTAGAGCGCTTGCGCTCTAATTTTTTTTATTTAACTCTATATATATTAGTTTTTTACTTGACATAATAAATGCTATAGTTAAAAATATTATGTATGGCAGTTATTTCAATAAATGTACCATATGATAAATTGAAATTTATATAAAGTTGGAGGCTTTTATTAAAATGATGATAAAAGAAGTTATTGTAGTTGAAGGCAGAGATGATATAACAGCAGTTAAAAGAGCTGTAGATGCAGAAATAATAGCAGTAGGTGGTTTTGGAATTAATAAAAAAGTAATAGATAGAATACAAGAAGCACAGAAAAGACAAGGAGTAATTGTATTTACAGATCCAGATTTTGCAGGAGAGAAAATACGCAGAATTATATCTAAAAGAGTAAAGGGAATCAAACATGCATATATAAGTAAGGAAGAAGGCCTTAAGGATGATGATATAGGAGTTGAAAATGCATCTCCTGAAACTATAAGAAAGGCATTAGAAAAAGCTAAATGTGAAACAAAAGAAAAGAGAAATGAATTTGGACCTGAGGATCTATTCTTTTTTAATCTTACTGGAAGTAAGGAAGCTAAACAAAGAAGAGAAATATTAGGAAGAGAATTAAGAATAGGTTATTGTAATTCTGCACAATTTATAACTAGATTAAATAACTATGGAATTAAAAAAGAAGAATTTGTAGAGGCATTAAAGAAAGTAAATGAGGAGATAAATAATGGAAAAAGTAACTACTAAAGAGATTGTTCAAAAATATAATTTTAAATTTACTAAAAGTTTAGGGCAAAACTTTTTAACAGATCAGACTGTGCTAGATGATATAGTAATTGGTTCTGAAGTATGTGAAGAAGACTTTGTAATTGAAATAGGTCCAGGGGTTGGTACCCTTACTAAGGAGTTATTAAAAAAGGCAAAAAAGGTATGTGCAGTAGAGTTAGATTCTAATTTAATACCTATTTTACAAGAAGAATTGAAGGAGTTTAATAATTTTCAGCTTATACATAAAGATGCTCTTAAAATAAATTTTAAAGAGTTAATTGGGGATGAAAAAAGTGTTAAGGTAGTAGCTAATTTGCCATACTATGTAACAACTCCTATAATAGCTAGACTTTTAAAAGAAGGATATAACTTTAAATCTTTAACAATAATGATTCAAAAAGAAGTTGCTGAAAGAATAGCATCAGAGCCTAATTGTAAAGAATATGGAGCGCTATCTATATTAGTTCAATATTATTGTGATACTACAATAATAAGAAAAGTTCCACCTACTTGTTTTATTCCTCAACCTAAAGTTGATTCTATAATAATAAGATTAGATAGATTAAATGAGCCTAGGGTTAAAGTTCAAGATAAGGAATTATTCTTTAAGATAGTAAGACAATCTTTTAATATGAGAAGAAAAACATTGAGAAATGCTATAAAGAGTTTAGGATTTATTTCTTCAGATAAAATAGAAAAGGTATTTAATGATGCTAATATAGATCCTAGAAGAAGAGGTGAAACACTAACTTTAGAGGAGTTTGGTAAGTTAGCTGATAGTGTATATAAAATAAAAGAAGTTTAGTAGATTAGTAATATTAATCTACTAAACTTCTTTTTTATGAAATAATTGTTCATTTTTTGAAAAACCAACATATATTATAATAATGAATAATTTGATAATGGTAAGTTCAATAAGTTGTATTGGAGGGAAACCTGTGACGTCTAAAAGAAATTATAGTAGATATTTCATAATATTACAAGAAGATGAAAAGGGTTATGCAATAGACCAAAACAAATTTCCAACAGGATATGCAAAAGTTGAGAGAAAGAACAATAAGTGCAGAGTATCTTATTATGTTCAAAATCTGAAAAAGAGTCAAGATCCATACTACATGTTACTAATATGTGATAGAAAAAAAGATAAAAGGCTAATTAAGCTTGGAAAAATAAACATAGACGATTATGGTAGATCAGAAGTATCATATGAATATGATATAAATAATGTAGCAAATTGTAACATACCTATGGACAATATAAAAGGTGCGTCTATAGTAAAAATCAAAGATAGTAACGTACATGGTATATTAACTGGTTTTGTTAGTGGAGCTAATTTAGAGGATTGGAAAAGTTATGTAGTTATAGAAGATGAAAAAAGGGAAGAAACTAAAAAGAAAGATAATGAAGAGATTAAGATAGAAGATAAAAAGAATAAAGAAGAAAAATCTAAAGAAGAAAAGTCTAAAGAAGAAAATATATTTGATAAATATGAAAAAGAAGTAGAAGAGTATAAAAAGATAAGTATAAAAGAAGATGATACAAGAGATTTAAATGAAGAGATAGTTAAGGATGAAGAAAAATTACAAGAAAACAAAAAATAATAGAAGAAGAGGAAGAGATAGAGATTGAAGAAGATAGATTGGAAAAAGTTGAAGATGAACAAGAGGAGATTGAAGAAAGTGAATTGGAGCTAGATGAAGAAGATACAAAAGATGAGTTAGAAGAAAGATTAAAGGAGGATATGAGAGATTATATCAGTGAAGAAGAAAATGAGAAAGAGGAAGAAGAATATAAAGATATAGATGAAATGCAAGATTATGAGGAGAATAATAGGCAAAATAGTGATTTAGATAAAGAAGATGGTGATATAGAAGAAGATAGTAATATACAAGAGAATAAGGAGGAGTCAGAAGAAGAAAAAATAGAAATAAATCATGAAGACACTAGAAAATGTAAGGATCATAAGAAGAGTAAAAACAGTAAAAAGGATAAAGAAAAATTAAAGAGTAAAGAGAAGGAAAAAGATAAATGTAATAATAAATATAAATACAAAGATAAAGATAAAGAAAAGAAAAAATCAAAGGATGATTGTCCTTATGAGAGCAATTGTCATATGAATTGGGAAAAAGAATTTTATAAACATATAGTAGAAGGGTTAAAGGAAGAAAATGGTATATGTCAAGAAGTAGGGAAGTGCAACTGGTATAAAATTCAGCATACAAGTCTTATGAATATGAAACCAGGAACTGATTTTAGTAAGTATTCAATTTTGTATTATCCTATGATGAATTATTATCCTTATATAATGAAAAGAGGACATTATATAGTAGGATTTAAGTATGATAAAAACGGAAAGATGAGATATCTTGTATATGGTATACCAGGTACTAAATCCATGATGGATCAGCCATTTAATGGGGCTACAGGATTTGTTACATGGGTAAATAAAGATATTAATAATATGGATCAGATGAATATGGGGTATTGGCTTATGTTTTATGATTTTAAAAATTCTACTGTAGTAATACCCGTTAAGAAATAAAAATAAAGCTAACTACTTAATTTTTAGTAGTTAGCTTTAATATTTTTAGTGAGTAAATCATATTATATAGTATGTAAAATATATGGTGTGGAGGAGTTTTATGAAATTAATATTAGTAGATAGAAGAAAAGCCAAGGTTTTTTGTATATTAGTTTTACTTATGGGTGTATTGTTTGGAGTGGGAGAAGTTATAAAAGGTCAATTAAATCCTGTAAGTCTTATGCAAAATAATATAAAATCATTAAAAGAGTATAAGGTTTTAGAGGGGAAAATTTCTTATGAATTACCTTCGGAGTGGGAGTGTAGATTAAAATCTTTTCCGGGAAATCAAATAATATATCACAATGAGTTCGTGTCTAAGGATATGTGTATATCTGGATTTGTACAAGTTTGGAATGATAAGGAAGATTTAAAAACATTTTTAGAGAATAGTAAAGTGTCTTCGCAAAAGCAAAATAAAATAAAAAATTATAAAATAAAAGAAATAAACATAAATGAAAGCCAAGGATATTATATTAATTACACCATGAAAGCTAATGAAAGGGAATATATAGCAAGTGAATATTTTATAAAATATAAAAAAGGATTTATTAGATTTTCATTCTTTAATAATAAGGAAAATTATAAGGAGGATATGAAGGGGTTATATAATGCTATTTTAAAAACAATAAAGCTAAAATAATACTAACATCATTGATTTACATATACCAAAGTATTATAATTTTTATGAGATAATAAAAAGAAGCCTAGAGCTTCTTTTATTTGTATGTGCCATAATATAAAGAGGTGAAAATATGAAAAAAAGTCTAAAAAAAATAAGCTTATTAGCAATTATGATTTTTTCTATATCGTTAATGGGCTGCACAAGTACAGATGCAATAAAGTTAAAAATGGGATTTAAAAATAAGGATTTTGAATACATAAAGGAAGGAAGAATAAGCAAAGTTGTAGTTCAAAATAATAGAGATAAAGGATTTACATTTATAATGACAGATAAGAATGCTGTTAATGATTTATATGATATATTATCTAAGGCAAAAGTAGTTGACAAAAAGATAACTTTAAAGCCAGATTATACTCTAGAATTTCATGAAGGATTGAATAAAGTACATAAATTTAATTATATAGCAGGTCTTGATAAAAAAGATGCAGGAAATTTGTATGGTGATAATAAAATATATATTGTATCTAAGAGATTAGATGATGATATAATGAAGAACTTTTACAATATTAGAATACCTAATGATTTTAAAAGAGTTTATTATACTTCTATTATTAATGCTATAAAAGATTATAGGAATACAATAGGAGAGGATAAGAAGATAGGGATAGATCTTAATGATGAAGAAGTATCAAAATTTGTTTTAACTATGGACGTACAAGATTTTAAAGAGGAATTAGGTAAAAATGACCAAGTAATTTCTGATGATGATAGAAATAAATATGATATTACTATGGATATAACTACAGAGGGATATAAAAAAGACAAGTTTAAATGTATTATAAAATTTTATGATAAGATAAATAAAAAAGAAACTGTATATTATTTTATAAATGAATATTCTATGAATTCATGGAAATATAATTTTACAAAAGATAAGATGCCAGAGAAATTTTAAATAAAAATAAATCTTATAGTATGTTAAAAAATAAATATGGTAGTATAATGTTAATTATATTGTTAATTTTATACATAGGAGGATTATGAAATGAGTAATTGTGAAAGTTGTCCAAGTAAGGGTACTTGTAATGAACAAGAATGTTCTAAAATGTTACCTAAGTATGGGAAAATAAAAAATATAATAGGAATTATAAGTGGTAAAGGTGGAGTTGGAAAGTCTACTGTTACTGGAATACTTGCAGCAGAACTTTGTAAAAAAGGATTTAAAGTAGGAGTATTAGATGCTGATGTAACAGGACCATCTATGCCAAGAATTTTAGGTGTTAGTAATGAAAGAGCTAAAATGCTTCAAGTGGATGAAAATAAAAATGAGCCTAGGCTTATACCAGTAGAAACGGAAAGTGGAATTAAAGTAATGTCTTTAAATTTATTAATTGAAGGAGAAGATCAACCAGTTATATGGAGAGGCCCTTTAATAACAGGGGTTTTAAACCAAATGTATAGTGATACAATCTGGGGAGAACTTGATTATCTTCTTATAGATATGCCTCCAGGAACAGGAGATGTAGCATTAACAATAATGCAAAATACTCCTTTAAATGGAATGATAGTAGTATCAACTCCTCAAGATATGGTTTCAATGATAGTTAAGAAAGTTATAATAATGATAGAAAAAATGAATATAAATCTACTTGGTGTAGTAGAAAATATGTCTTATATACAATGTGATAAGTGTGGAGATAAGGTAAGAATATTTAGTAAAAAGTCTCCAGAAGAGCATGTTAAATATTTAGGGGCTCCCCTTTTAGCAGAAATGCCTATAGATCTTGATATGGTTGAAAGTCTAGAAAAAGGACAAATGGAATATTATATAAAAAATTCAGAACAATATAATGAGTTTATAAAGAATTTTATGAATAGATTAAA